>JBKPBZ010000202.1:0-4896 GCA_046727115.1 Actinomycetota bacterium
ACCGGCGCGGCCTCCGAGACGGATACGGTGCCAGTCAAAGGCAAGATCCCGCTGAACTGACGGCACGGTATCCGGGCCGAAGCTCGCCTTCCTCCATTGGACATGCCCCGCTCATTTATGGGCATGTCCCCCGGGGCGAGAGCCTCAATAATGCGCATGTCCCCCGGGGCGAGACCCTCACTAATGCGCATGTCCCCCGGGAGAGGGCTTCAAGAATGGACATGTCCCGCGCACCGGGCCAGGACCGGGCACAATCCACCTATGCCCATTGGCGAGACCCAAGAATGGGCATGTCCCCCGGGGCGAGAGCCTCAATTATGGGCATGTCCGGTGATGAGGGCAGCCGCGGGGCATGCCCGGTGGTGAGGGCTGTCGCGGGGCATGTCCGGCGGCCACGGCCTGGCACGTACCTCCCAGAATGGACATGTCCCGCGCACAAGGCCAGGACCGGGCACAATCCACCTATGCCCACTGGCGAGGACCACAAATGGGCATGTCCCCTTTATGACCCCCCCGGGGCACAAAGAAAGGTGGCCGCCCCCGAGGGGACGGCCACCTTCAAGCTACAAACTGCCTGGCCTCAGGGAGCGGACTCCGTGAGGAACGCGGGCAATTAGTTGCCGGTCAGCTTCTCGCGCAGCGCGGCAAGAGCCTCGTCCGAAGCAAGCGTGCCTGCACCGGTCTCGGCTGCAGCCGGCTCGGAGGAGTAGCTGGTGGTGCCGGAATCGCTCTCGCCGGACGTTGCAGCCGCAGCGTCGTCGGCAGCGTGCTGGGCAACCTGCTTCTTGTGGGCTTCCCAGCGGGTCTGGGCGTCAGCGTACTGCTGCTCCCAGGCGGCGCGCTGGTTCTCGTAGCCTTCAAGCCACTCGTTGGACTCCGGGTCGAAGCCCTCCGGGTACTTGTAGTTGCCCTCTTCGTCGTACTCTGCGGCCATGCCGTAGAGTGCCGGATCGAATTCGGTGCTGTCGGCGTCGACGCCCTCGTTGGCCTGCTTGAGGGAGAGCGAGATGCGGCGGCGCTCGAGGTCGATGTCGATGACCTTGACGAACAGCTCGTCGCCAACGGAGACAACCTGCTCGGCCAGCTCAACGTGGCGCACGGCGAGCTCAGAGATGTGGACCAGGCCTTCGATGCCGTCTTCAACGCGAACGAACGCGCCGAACGGAACCAGCTTGGTGACCTTACCCGGAACAACCTGGCCGAGGGCGTGGGTGCGGGCGAAGGTCTGCCACGGATCTTCCTGCGTAGCCTTGAGCGACAGGGAGACGCGCTCGCGGTCCAGGTCGACCTCGAGAACCTCGACGGTGACTTCCTGGCCAACTTCGACAACCTCGGACGGGTGGTCGATGTGCTTCCAGGACAGCTCGGAAACGTGAACCAGGCCGTCTACGCCGCCCAGGTCCACGAAGGCACCGAAGTTGACGATGGAGGAAACGACGCCGGGACGAACCTGGCCCTTTTCCAGCTTGTTGAGGAACGTGGAGCGGACCTCGGACTGGGTCTGCTCGAGCCAGGCACGGCGGGAAAGAACAACGTTGTTGCGGTTCTTGTCCAGCTCGATGATCTTGGCTTCGATCTGCTGACCGATGTACGGAGCGAGGTCGCGCACACGGCGCATCTCGACGAGGGATGCGGGCAGGAAGCCGCGCAGACCGATGTCGAGGATAAGACCACCCTTGACAACCTCGATGACGGTACCGGTGACAACACCGTCTTCTTCCTTGACCTTCTCGATGTCGCCCCAGGCACGCTCGTACTGCGCGCGCTTCTTGGAGAGGATCAGGCGGCCTTCTTTGTCTTCCTTGGTGAGCACCAGGGCTTCGACCTGATCGCCAACGGAGACGACGTCTCCGGGGTCAACGTCGTGCTTGATGGAAAGCTCGCGGGAGGGAATGACACCTTCGGTCTTGTAACCGATGTCGAGCAGAACTTCGTCGCGGTCAACCTTGACGACGGTACCTTCGACGAGGTCTCCGTCGTTGAAGTACTTGATGGTGGCGTCGACAGCTGCGAGGAAGTCCTCAGCGGTACCGATGTCGTTAATGGCGACTACGGGGGTACCGGGCTTCTCGGTGGAGGTGATGGTCATGTAGTAGGGGCTCCGTTGTGGATAGTTAGTCGGTCAGGCAAACCGCTTCGCCGGCATTATGGAATGCAGGCCAAGCACACGGCGTCACAGCAACTGTTCCGCCGGGTCATCCTGATTTTGTGGATTGTAGATACGCGCACGTAGTGCACGCCCGTTTAGTCTAGTCGTTTCCGCGAACGCCGGTCAAAGCGCGCGGGGTTCGTTCGCGCCCCGGCCGGCGCCGCCGTCGGTGCCGGGCGCAGCGCCACAGGCCGGCCGCCTAGAAGTGCGTGGGGCAGTGCGGTGAGCGTTCGACGGCGAACATGAGCCGCGCTGTCAGCGCCGCACCGGCGGCGTGCTCGGTGATCCGGCCGGCCGCTTTCAGGGTGACGGGACAGACGGCGCCCAGGTAGATGGACCCGAGATCCGCGACGTCCAGCGACAGGTCCGGCTCAGCCTCCGGAGCCGGCGTCACCGTGGCCTCTCCGCCGCTGACCGTGAGGGCGAAGGTGCCGGCCGCCAAGCCGAGACTGTCACGGACGGCAAGAACGACCGTGCCGTCGGCGGAGTAGCGGCGGGCCCCCAGCACCCGGACCGGGTCCAGGACGCGCAGCCACAGCATGTCCCGGTGGTCCGAGGACTCGACGCAGCGCGGGTCCTCCAGCGCCCAGGTCAGAGGGTCGTCCACCGGGGCTTCCTCCCAGCTGATCCGATCCACGAGGTCGATGCTGCCCAGGAACTGCCACAGTTCCAGGTATGCGGCGTCGGTCGCCGCCACGAGGTCGACGATCTCCATGGTGTACGGCTTGGTGTCCCACCCCGCGAACTTGTAGGACACGTACCCGTCCACGGTGCCCGCGGCGTCGTAGTGCAGGGCGCATCGGATGCCCTCGTCCTCGCCGCCGTCGCGGCCGAGCATCCCCGAGGACCGCAGCCGGTAGGCTTCCTGCCGCGAGATTGATCCGGGCATGGAACCGTGCGCCCGTCCGAAGACCTCCGGGGCAAGCTCCAGGAGGACTTTCCGGTCGGCAATCTCCACGGAACCGACGGGCACATGGCGCAGGCGGAAGCGCGGCCCGGTATCGACCTTCACGCTGCGTTCGAAGGTGGCCACACCGTAGCCGAACCGGCCGTAGATCGAGGCCTCCGAGGCAGTGAGCGCCGCCAGCGCGACGCCGTCCGCCTTCGCCGCGGCCAGGTCCTCGGTCATCATCCGCCGGAGCAGTCCCTGCCGGCGGTGGGTCCCGCGCACGGTGACGGCCGTGACCAGCTGGGCTTCCAGCTGCCGGCCGTAGCCGATGTTCAGGTCCTTGCGCAGGGTGGCGAACGTCGCCACCGGGACCTCGGCCGCCAGCGAGTGGGCAGCGACGCCGTCGGCCTGGTAGACGCCAGTCATCTCACGGTTGTCGACGAGATACATGGCCATGATTTTGTCCACGAAGTCGTCCTTGCGCGGCTCGTCATAGAAGCCGATCCCGACTCCCCGCAGCCATGCGGTGCCCTGCGCGTAGTCGGCCGAGTCTTTTTCGACCGCCCGGAACCGCCTGAGCTCGTACTTTTCTGCCACGTGCTTCTCCCCCTGAGAATCCTGCGAATCCTGAGGTCCCGGCAACGCCGGAACGAAACCTGCCGGAACCGGTAAACCGTTAGTGCCCGGCCTCGTACCAGCTCGAGCCGATGCCGATCTGGACGTCCAGCGGAACGCTGAGGTCCGCGGCCGAGCCCATCTGCTCGGTCACGAGCTTCTCGACGGCCGCGCGTTCGCCCGCGGCGACTTCAAGGACAAGTTCATCATGGACCTGCAGCAGCATGCGCGATTTGAGGCCCTGTGCCGCAAGTTCGGCATGCACGCCCAGCATGGCGCGCTTGATGATGTCGGCCGCCGATCCCTGGATTGGCGAGTTCAGCGCGATGCGCTCCGCGTTCTCCCGCAGCTGCCGGTCGGTGCTGGTGAGGTCCGGGAGGTACCGCCGGCGTCCCTCGATGGTGGCGGTATAGCCGTCGATCCTGGCCTGGTCCACCACGCCGCGGAGGTAGTCGCGGACAGCGCCGAACCTGTCGAAGTACTCCTTCATGAGGGTCCGCGCCTCGTCGACGGAGATCTCCAGCTGCTTGGACAGGCCGAAGGAGGTCAGGCCGTACGCGAGGCCATAGGACATCGCCTTGACCTTGGACCGCATGGCACTGGTCACCTGGTCGGTGGGCACATGGAAGATGTTCGATCCCACGAACCGGTGCAGGTCTTCGCCGTCCTTGTAGGCCTGGATCAGCCCGGCGTCCCCCGAGAGGTGCGCCATAATGCGCATTTCGATCTGTGAGTAGTCCGCGGAGAGCAGGCACTCGTAGCCCTCGCTGACCACAAAGATGCCGCGGACGCGCCGGCCTTCCTCGCTGCGGATGGGGATGTTCTGCAGGTTGGGGTTGTTGGAGGATATCCGGCCCGTGGCCGCGACGTTCTGCGCGTACGTGGTGTGGATCCGGCCGTCTTCCGTGACCGACTTCTTCAGCGACTCCAGCATCTGGCGCAACTTCGACGACTCGCGGTGCGCCATCAGCTGGACCAGGAATTCATGCCCGGTCTTTTCCAGCAGGTTCTTGAGCGAGGCGGCGTCGGTGGTGTAGCCGGACTTGATTTTCTTGGTTTTCGGCAGCTGGAGCTCGTCGAACAGCACGGTCTGGAGCTGCTTCGGAGATCCCAGGTTGACCTCGTGCCCGATCGCGGCGAACGCCAACTCCTGGGCGTTCTCGATCACCTTGGCGAGATCCGACAGCTGCTCGTCCATCCGCGGCATGTCGATGGCGATTCCCGCGAGTTCCATGTCGGCCAG
>JBKPBZ010000203.1:0-3600 GCA_046727115.1 Actinomycetota bacterium
CGGCGGCATCAAGATCCCCACGGTCACCATCTTCATGGACGGCTACGCCGACGGCGTGAAGTACTACAACGAAAAGAAGGGCAAGAACGTCAAGGTTCTTGGCTGGGACAAGGCCAAGCAGGACGGCTCCTTCACCGGCGACTTCGAAAAGCAGGACAAGGGCAAGCAGTTCACCCAGAACTTCCTGGACCAGGGCGCCGACATCGTGATGCCCGTGGCCGGTCCGGTCGGCAAGGGTGCGGGCGCGGCCCTGCAGGAAGCCAAGGCGGCAGGCAAGGACGTCAAGCTCATCTGGGTCGACTCCGACGGCTTCCTCACGGCACCGGATTACAAGGACATCATGCTCTCCTCCGTCATGAAGCAGATGGGCGAGGCCGTGGAGACGGTCGTCAAGCAGGACAAGGACGGCCAGTTCACCAACAAGCCGTACGTCGGCACCCTCGCGAACGACGGCGTCCAGCTGGCTCCGTTCCACGACCTGGATGCCCAGGTGCCGGCCGAACTGAAGTCCGAGCTGGACCAGATCAAGAAGGACATCGCCGACGGCAAGCTGAAGGTTGAATCCGCAGCCAGCCCGAAGGCCTAACTTCCTCCGCTAAGCGCCACGGCCCGTCCGGTCACCACCGCACGGGCTGTGGCGCTTTTCGTTGCGGCCCGCTGCGCCCCAGAGCGCAGGCACTAAGCTGGTGCTGCAGCCCCCATACGCGTCCGGACCAAGCCTTCCGGACACCTCGAGATTGGTCAGAGTTTTGAAACTTGAACTCAAGGGCATTACTAAACGCTTCGGCTCCCTGGTAGCCAACGATCACATCGATGTGGTTGTTGAACCCGGGCAGATTCACTGTCTGCTCGGCGAGAACGGCGCTGGCAAGTCCACGCTGATGAACGTCCTCTACGGACTGTATGAGCCCACAGAGGGCGAAATCCTGATTGACGACAAACCGGTCACCTTCCGCGGCCCCGGCGACGCCATGGCCGCCGGCATCGGCATGGTGCACCAGCACTTCATGCTGGTCCCCGTGTTCACCGTCGCGGAGAACGTCGCGCTGGGAGCGGAGACCACCAAGACTGGCGGATTCCTGGACCTCGAGGACACCCGCCGGAAGATCCGCGAGATCTCCGACCGGTACGGCTTCGACGTGGACCCCGACGCGCTCATCGAAGACCTCCCCGTGGGCGTGCAGCAGCGCGTCGAGATCATCAAGGCACTGGTCCGCGACGCCAAGGTGCTCATCCTCGATGAGCCCACCGCCGTGCTGACCCCGCAGGACACCGATGAGCTGCTGGACATCATGCGCCAGCTCAAGAGCCACGGCACCTCCATCGTCTTCATTTCCCACAAGCTCCGTGAAGTAAAGGCCGTCTCGGACACCATCACCGTCATCCGGCGCGGCAAGGTGGTGGGCTCGGCCGATCCCGGCGCCTCGACCACCGAGCTGGCGTCCATGATGGTGGGCCGGGCCGTGAGCCTGACCCTGGACAAGGCTCCGGCCAATCCTCAGGAGACCACCTTCGAGGTCAAGGACCTCACCGTCATCGCACCCAGCGGCCAGCACGTGGTGGACGGCATCAGCTTCGGGATCGCCCGCGGCGAGATCCTCGCCGTAGCCGGCGTCCAGGGCAACGGCCAGACCGAACTGACCGAAGCCATCCTCGGCCTGCACGAAAGGGCCCACGGCTCGGTCACCCTCGACGGCGAAGAACTCCTGGGCCGCAGCGTCAAGGACGTCCTCAAGGCCGGCGTCGGATTCGTGCCGGAAGACCGTTCACTCGACGGGCTGATTGGCACGTTCTCCATCGCCGAGAACCTGATCCTGGACCGTTACGACCAGGCGCCGTTCGCCAAGGGCATCAGCATGAATCCGGCCAGAGTCCTGGAGAACGCCAAGACCCGGATCGAAGAGTTCGACGTCCGCACGCCGTCCGGCTCACTCGCGGCCGGCACCCTCTCCGGCGGCAACCAGCAGAAAGTCGTCATGGCCCGGGAGCTCTCCCGGCCGCTGCGGCTCTTCATCGCCTCCCAGCCCACGCGCGGCGTGGACGTGGGTTCCATCGAGTTCCTGCACAAGCGGATCGTCGCGGAGCGGGACCATGGCACGCCCGTCATGATCGTCTCCACCGAACTGGACGAGGTGATTGAACTCGCTGACCGGATCGCTGTGCTGTACAAGGGCAGGCTGGTGGGGATTGTCCCGGCCGGCACCGGGCGCGACGTCCTGGGCCTGATGATGGCCGGGGTTTCCCCGGACGAAGCCCAGGCCGAAGCCGCAGGCAAGCACTCGGCGCAATCTCTCTCTGGCAACGCCGCACCGCTCACAGCAGAAAACCCCGCCGGGAACACACCTGACAAGCCGGCCGGCACCCCGGCCGACCACAAAGCAACGACGCCGGCCACGAGCCAGGCGCCCGCCGCCCCGTCCGTGCAGGAGCCCGGCTCCGGCGTCGTAGGAGACCACCATGAGTGAGAACACCGAGCCGCGGTCCGCGGCAGCCCCGGACCCGGACCGGATTCCGGCAGCCCAAGCCACCGACGTGGAGCCCGAGCCGCTCGAGGACGATGAAGCCTTCGTCACCTCCCTGGACACCGCGGGCGGAGCCCACCAGCCATCGGCCGTTCCCGTCTCCACCCAGAGCGGATCCCTTCCCGGCGCCCCGGAAGAAGAATCGCTGCTGCGCAAGATCTTCACCGGCAATGGCATCGTGACCATCCTGGCGGTGCTGCTCGCACTGATTCTGGGCGGCCTGCTCATCGCCATGACAGACAAGGTGGTCGGCACCACGGCCGGCTATCTCTTTGCCCGGCCCACTGATTTCCTCACCGCCGTCTGGTCCGCCGCCACCGGCTCGTACGTCGCCCTCTTCCAGGGTGCGGTCTTCAATCCCCGTGGGGCCGGCGTGGCTGGACAGTTCGCCCCCCTCATGGAGACGCTGACCATCGCCACCCCGCTGATCACCGCAGGCCTCGGCGTCGCCCTGGCCTTCCGCGCGGGCCTGTTCAACATCGGTGCGCAGGGCCAGATCATCATGGCCGGCATCCTCGCCTCGTGGGTCGGCTTCGCGCTGCACCTGCCGGTTGGGCTCCACCTGCTGCTGGTCCTCGTGGCCGGCGTCGTCGGCGGCGCTGTTTGGGGCGGCATCGTCGGCGTGCTCAAAGCCAGGACGGGCGCCCACGAGGTCATCGTGACCATCATGTTCAACTACATCGCCCTCTATTTCCTGCGCTACCTGCTGGACACGGACTTGTTCCAGCGTCCGGGGGCGGACACGCCGATCTCGCCAATTCTGGACCCCAGTGCCGCGTACCCGCTGCTCTTCGGCAGCCAGTACCGGCTGCACCTGGGATTCCTGCTGGCCATTGCGGCCACCGTGTTTGTTTCGTGGCTGCTGAACCGCTCCACGCTCGGGTTCGAGTTCCGTGCCGTCGGGGCCAACCCCAAGGCAGCCCTGACGGCCGGCATCAACGTCTCCCGGGCCACCATCCTGGTGATGACCATTGCCGGTGGCCTGGCCGGCCTGGCCGGCGTGGCGCAGGTGGCAGGCACCGAAAAGGTCCTGACCGATGGTGTCGCGGCAACCTACGGCTTTGACGCGATCACCGTG
>JBKPBZ010000204.1:0-4703 GCA_046727115.1 Actinomycetota bacterium
GAAGTGGCCGGCCTCGGGCGCACGCCAGTCCACCATGAGCCGCTGCAGGTCCTCGGTGGTCAGGCCGATGCGGCCGATGTACTGGGCCTCGCCGGAATCCAGGTCCAGGCGGCCGAACACGAGCCGGTCATCGACGGCGTCGAGCTGGGCCAGGCGGTCCTCGTAGAGTGCCGCGAAGGCATCGCGTTCGGAGACGTTCTGCATGGTGCCCACGGCACCGGCACGGCGCACTTGGGCCAGCTGGGTGCGCTTCTCCGCCCGCAACTCATCGAGCCGGGCGTAAAGTCCAGCCACATAGTCGCGTTCATGGGCCAAATCAGCGTCGTGCATCGAACGTTCCCCTATCGAAAAAGACGGACCTACCATTCTACAGCCATTTCGGCGGGCAAGGCTCTTGCATGTCGCCAAACAATGCCAAGGCAGTCTTCGTCAGGGAATTCTACCGACACGTCCCGGATGGTCCAGCCTCGCCGGCATCGCTAGATCCGCAGCAGGGAGCGGACGTTGTGGCCGGTCAGGGCCGTGCGGCCGGCAAGTTCTTCCAGTTCCATAACCACACCGATGCCGGCCACGTGGATCCCGCACCGCTCGAACAGCCGTGCCGCGGCGCCGAGCGTGCCGCCGGTGGCGAGCACGTCGTCGAGGATCAGCACCCGGCTCCCCGGCGCCAGGTCCGTGGTGTGCAGCTCAAGGGTGGCGGTGCCGTATTCCAGGGCGTAGTCCTCGGAAAATACTTCACGCGGCAGCTTGCCGGCCTTGCGGACCGTAATGACTCCGGTCCCGGTGGCGTAGGCGGCGGCTGCCGCGAGCAGGAAGCCGCGGGCTTCCACTCCGGCGACTGCGTCGAACTGGCCCTGGAACGGTCCCACCAGGGCATCGACGACGGCCCCGAAGGTGGTGCCGTCGGCGAACACCGGGGTCAGGTCCTTGAAGCTGATGCCTGGTTTGGGATAGTCCGGGATGGTTGCGCACAGGTTCTCGATCAGTTCATCCACCGGCATTGCAGTCTTCGTCTGGTTCGGTTCGCTTTGATTCACCCATCCACCCTACTGGCTGGCCGCGGGACGCCTCCTGGGCCTGCGGCTCCCGGGCAGACGGCAGTCTCGCGGCCTGCCAGAAATCCCTATGCCTCTGGCGCTGGACGCTCGGCGTCGCCGCCCGGTTCCGGCGGGCGCAGGAGTTCGTTGGCAAGCCCGTAGGAGACCACACCCAGCGCCTTCCTGAGCGCGCGCTCCGCGTCGAACCGTCCGGCCGCCACGCTGCTCAGCCGGGCGTAGTCCCCGGCCCAGCCGGACCGGCGGAACCTGTCGGCGTCACCATGCAGGAGCCGGCCGTAGAGGACGTCCTCGAACACGTCGTGGTCATCCAGGGCGATGTCGGCCATCAGCGCCTGGCGGTCCCGGATCATCCCGTTCGTGAACAAGCTGGCCGCTTCTGCCGCGCCCTCGGCTATCCGAGGGTCCGCCGAGTAGTTGCACAGGCGCAGGGCCCTGACGACGAGTTTGAGCGACACGTGTTCATCCGGAACGATGAATTTACGCAGCAGTGCGGCCCGGAAGAGCTCAACCCAGTGCCGGCGCTCTGCCTCGACGGAGTCCACCGCAACCTGTCCGCCGTCCGGCGTGAACAGCTCGACCATGCGGAAGTATTCGGTGGCCAGCTGCGCAAAGATCTGGAGCCGTTCCAGCTCACTGCCCGGTTTTCCGCGTTTCCCCTCGCCCATAACGCTCCATCATCCCCCACCGCGAGTCCCGGGATCAGGGCATCTGCACGGCGTGCAAAGTGCCTGCCGCTCTAGGCGCCGCGGGCGTTGCGTGCCTTCGCCGCCTTGTAGCGGGAGACGGTAGGGTCGCCGCTGAGCCAGAACCGCCAGGGGTAGTCGTCGCCGCCGCCTGCGCCGGAGACGCCGACACGGGGTCCGGAGCTGATGCCGACAGCGACCCCCTCCGGCGGGTTCGCCGGCAGCTCCAGCCGGAACGGCGGCGCCAGGGCGTCCCGCCCGCTGTCCGCCGTCGTCAATCCCAGCGCGGTGGCAAGCCGGGCAGGTCCGCTGGCGAGGTCGATGTCCGATTTCGACGTCGGGCGCCTGGCCCTGGCCAGCGGATGTCCCGCCACCACTTCGCCGGCCCGCAGCAGCAGCGCGGATGCCACGCCCTCGGGGCCGCAGACGATATTGGCGCAATGGTGCATCCCGTACGTGAAATATACGTAGAGGTGCCCGGCCGGGCCGAACATCGGCGCGTTGCGGGCCGTCGGTCCGCGGAAGGTATGGGACCCGGGGTCCGGGTGGCGCGAATCATGCGGGCCGAGGTACGCCTCCACTTCGGTAATCCGGACCGCGACGGAGCCCTCGCGCCCGTCGTGCGTCAACACGGCGCCGAGAATCAGCGGCGCCACGTGCCGCGCATCGGCCGAGAGCAGCTCCCGGAGCGACGCAGCCGTGCCTGTAACCGTGCCGGGCTCGCCACCGGAAACTGTGCCGGGCTGGGCAGGAAGCGGGCTCGAAGTCATGCTCAGACTTTAACAAACGCCGCCGGGGGCCCGCACGGCCGTGTCCGAATTCCGCTAGCAGGTGTTCAGTGAAGCTGGCAGGATGGGGTCATGGACTTCTGGCAGCGCTACCGGGCAATCGACGCCCGGGACACCCGTTTCGACGGGCAGTTCTACACCGCTGTCCGGACCACCGGCATCTACTGCCGGCCCTCGTGCCCCGCGCGGACGCCCAAGGCGGACAACGTCACGTTCTATGAAACGTCCGCTGCCGCGCACGACGCCGGCTACCGTGCCTGCAAACGCTGCCTGCCGGAGGCCGTGCCCGGCACGCCGGCCTGGAACGTGCGCTCCGATATCGCCGGCCGGGCCATGCGGCTCATCAACGACGGCGTGATCAACCGCGACGGCGTAGAGGGGCTGGCGGCCCGGCTGGGCTACTCCTCGCGCCAGCTCAACCGGATCCTCAGCCACGAACTCGGCGCCGGACCGCTGTCCCTGGCGCGGGCGAGCCGCGCCCAGACCGCCCGCACGCTGCTGGTCTCCACCGCCATGAAAGTCTCGGACATCGCCTTCGCCGCCGGATTCAGCAGCGTCCGCCAGTTCAACGAGACCATCGGCGAGGTCTTTGCGATGACGCCCTCGGCGCTCCGGGCCACAGCCCGGCATCACCGCTCCCCCGCGGCCACCACAGCGCTCACGCTCAACCTTCCGTACCGCGAACCGTTCGACCCCGGGGTCTTCGACTTTCTCGCCGTCCGCGCCATTCCCGGGATCGAGGAAGGTACCTCCAGTTCCTACGCCCGCACCCTGCGGTTGACGCACGGCGATGCCCGCTTCCGCGTGGATTACGACGCCGGGGCGCCCGGGCGCCCGCTCGTGCTGACCATCGGCGCCGTCGATCTGCGCGACCTGGCCGCCCTGTTGAGCAGGGTCCGCCGGCTGCTGGACCTGGACGCCGATCCCGTCGCCATCGATGCCGCCCTCACCGCCGATGCCCGCCTGGCCGCCCCGGTGGCGCGCACGCCCGGCATGCGGATGCCCGGCGCGGTTGACCCGCAGGAACTGCTGATCCGGGCCATGATCGGCCAGCAGATCACCGTGGCCGCCGCGCGGACCGCACTGGTCCAACTGTCCGCGGCCGGAAGCGCGAGCCTGGTGCCCGACGACGGCCTCCACCGGCTGTTCCCGACGGCCGCCCAGATTGCGGAGACCGGCTTCGAACTGCTCCGCGGCCCGCAGCGGCGGATCGATGCCGTCCGCGGCGCCGCCGCGGCGATGGCCTCGGGCGACCTGGACTTCGGCTACGGCGATGACGTGCGCGGGCTGGAGGCCAAGCTCCTGCCACTGGCCGGCGTCGGGCCCTGGACCGTGGGATACGTCGCGATGCGCGTCATCGGCGCGCCGGATGTGTTCCTGGCCAACGATGCCGCGGTCCGCAACGGCATCCGGGCACTCGCCCAGACCCCCGACGGGGCCGGCCTGACCCCCGATTTCCGTGAGGTCAGCCCGTGGCGCTCCTACGCCACCATGCACCTTTGGCGCTCAGCAGCGGCCGCCCAGGCCGCGGCGCGCACGCTGTCCCTAAACCAAAAACAGGCTCACAAGCAGACTCCGACACAGGCTCCGAAGAAAGCGAAACCATGAAAGCCCAGCTGTTGACCATGTCCACCCCGGACGGTCCTTTCACCATCATTGCCCGCGACGGCGCCGTCCTGTCCTCGGGCTGGACCGCCGTTCCCGGCGAGCTGACCGGGCAGATCCACGTGGACCTGCTGCCGGGCGAATTCGAGACCGTTGCCGGGCTGGGCTCCATCTCCGCGGCCGTGGAGGCGTTCTACGCCGGCGATCCGGGGCCGGCCATGGCGGTGCCGGTACTGCAGAAGTCCGGTCCGTTCCGCAGCCACGCTTGGGACGTGCTGCGGACGGTCGCTCCGGGGCGCCCGGTGACCTACATGGAGTATGCAGAGCTGTCCGGCAACCCCAAGGCCGTCCGGGCGGCGGCCAGTGCCTGCGCCTTCAACGCGGCCGCCTTGTTTGTTCCCTGCCACCGGGTCATCCGCACCGACGGGACCCTGGGTGGCTTCCGCTGGGGGCTGGCCGTCAAGGGCAGCCTGTTGGACCGGGAACGCGACCTCGCCCTCGCGACGGCACGGCCCTAGCCCTGCACTGCCCGGGCACCGCGCCGGGCGAGGGATCGCCCGGCGAAGGGC
>JBKPBZ010000205.1:0-13086 GCA_046727115.1 Actinomycetota bacterium
CTCAAGCGGCGGCGTGGTGGTGCAGCCGATGCTCGGTCGGGCGGCCGATGTGTACGGCTACCCGGCCTCGCTGGCGATCGGCGGCGTGATCGAGTTGATCGCGGTGCCGTTCCTGCTGGCGAGCCGCCGGCAACGCCACCAAGCCGATCAGGCCAACGCGCCGACCAGTACGACGAACACTGGATCCCAGCCGGCGTAGGACGCCGTCCGGGATAACACTTCGGCCGGGCGCCTTACTTGGCGAGGGCTTCCGGGCCTACAGTTGGGCGTGTAGAACCGTCGACAGGAGCCCCTCAGTGATTACCCTGCAGATCGAACACCAGGTCCGGGACTTCGCCATGTGGCGGAGGGCTTTCGACAGTGATCCGCTGGACCGTGCCGCGTCGGGCGTGCGGGCATACCGGATCTCGCGCCCGCTTGACCAGCAAGACTATGTAATGCTGGAGATGGATTTCGATACCCAGGCGGCTGCTGTGGACTTCCTGGGCCGGCTGCAGAACGATACGTGGAAGACCGGCGTGACGGCGCCGGCGCTGGTCGGTGAGCCATCGACCAGAATCATCGAAACGGTCGCCGTAGAGAACGTGGCCGCCCCTGAGAGCGACCCTCGCTAACAAGGAATGCCCGGACCCGTCCCGGACGCCACCGGAGACGTCCGTTGCGGCCTGTGATTCACGTCCGTTGTAGTCATGCGGTTCCCTGCTGCTTCTGGGAGGGGTCTTGGGCCCCACGCGGGGCCAACGTGAGAGACGCGACACATTCCAGCCCGGGATGTTGTTGGTCGCCGCCGTCCACCACACCGGTCTCCCACCATAGTTTCAGCCCTTCCGGTACCACCTCCAGATGGGCCAGGTTGTTTTGGAACCACGGCCCCTTGACTCCGGACCAGCGAAACGGCGGGTCCGGGACCTTTGCGGAACGAGCGACCAAGGCGCCTACTGGCGTGGCTAGGCCATAGGACATGACGGCCGCGAAGGACCTCATCAGCCGGGGCAGCGGGTTGCGGATGGGCGAGCAGACCGCCTGCACGATCCGGCTGCCCGAGGCGCGGTCCACCTCCGCAACGTACGAGTAGTGCACGTCACCCGAGAGGAAGGTGATAGTTTCCGGGGCCGGTCCGCGTTTGCCGTCGGCGACCTCGCTGACCAGCGCGGCCATTTCCCGGAAGCTGTTTTGGAATGCGCCCCAGTGTTCAAGGTCCAGTGCCTGGCGCACCTTCTCACCGGCACGGGCGGCACGTTTCCCCCACGCACCTTCCGAGACGGCCTCGTTCCACGACTCGACATAGTGCAGGCCCATCGGCAGCAGGAAGGGCAACGACGTGGCCACCAGCACGTGGCGGAAGCCGCCACGCATCCGGCTATCGACCCAGGCCATTTCCGGTGCGTCCACCAGTGCCCGGTCGTCCGGGGTCAGGTCCCGGGCCGCGCGGGAGTCAACCACGATCAGCCGGGTGTCGCCGAAATCGCGGCAGAAGCTCCACCGGTAGGATTTCGGGTCCCGGTCAGCGCGCTCCGCGAAGCTGTCCAGCTCCGCGCCCACGTCGATCTCGTCCTGGCCTGCGTGCCGGACGATCCGCTGCCAGACAGCATCCTCGGCCCGTTCCTGCGGTGACAGGTTCCCCAGATGCTGGTAGACCCAGTAAGAGGCCAGCCCCGCGACAATCCGATCATGCCACCATGAGGTGGCTTCCATTTTCTTCTTCCAGCTCAGCGAGGTATTCCAGTCGTCGCGGATGTCATGGTCATCGAAGATCATGGCGCTGGGGAGGGTGGACAGCAGCCACCTGTTCGCGGGGTCTGACCAGGCCAGGTAGTAGAGGTGGGCGTATTCAGGGTAGTCCTTGAGTTCTTCGCCGGGGGGTTCCTCGATGTCGCGTCGGGCGCGGATGAACTCCTGCATCTGCTCGCTGGTTAAATCCGCGTACACCTGGTCTCCGACGAAGACCACCAGATCCGGCCACGGCGGCCCACCCCCGGAGGCCATCTTCAACGCGTAGGCGCGCAACGAGTCGACGCCGTGGGTCCGGTTGCCGGCGGCATCGTGCGGGACGCTGGTCCTGCAGGAGCCATAGGCCATCCGCAGCGGCTTGCCGGTGGCCAGGGTGGCGATCATCGAGGGCGGGAAACCGGACGAGCGGTCGGGCCAGACTCGTGTTCCGTCGATATCGAGGGTGTAGGGCGTGACCGTGCCGGGAGCCAGCCCGTCCAATTCCACCAAAGCGTAGTGGTGACCGTGAACTGCGAACGTACGCGTGGTCCAGTCTCTGCCGCCGGCACGGATGGAAACCCGGGCAGCGGATTGGGTCTCCACCCAGACACTCGCCGATGTCTCATCCACGTACCGCACCATAGGGCCGAGCACCAAGGGGGAGGTGGTCATGAGTCAGTTGTACCCGCTCCGGCCCGATGCGGCCATGGCTTCACGGAACCGACAGCGTCACGGAACAGAAAGCGTTGATGCCTCTAGCGTGGTTCCTTGCGGTCTTGTCCTTCGGCAGGACCGCTCCCGGCTTCGCCCGGGCCCCCTGCCAGCTGCTCATGGAGCCTATTGATCTGTGCCGTGAGGCCGGCAAGCTCCTCGCTGCCGATGGGTTCATCCGCGTTCTTCCTGAGACGGGTCGCGGCCGTCACGCTTTCAACAAGCCAGGAGGACACCGCCGCCGTGACCATGCTCAAAACGGCAAACCCGCCGACCATCAGCGCGGCTGCAGCCCACCGGCCGGGAGTTGTAACGGGGTAATAGTCGCCGTACCCGATTGTTGTAATGGTGACCACCGCCCACCACAATGAGTCGCCCATAGTGGTGATATTCGCGTTCGGAGCGCCCCTTTCGAAATGGAGGACGCTGAGAGCCACGGTGTAGACCAGCAGGACGGCGGAGAAAATGACGTAGGCCATGAGGCGGGTCCGGATGGCTGTGCCGGGGGCCCGTTCCATGACTCGGCGCAAAGTGAAGGGACGCAGGAGCCGCAGCGGGCGCGCTACCGGGAGCACCACCATGAGCAGGTCCAGGGGATGACGGACGAACCACCGCCCCGGCCGGGGGGCCAGGAGCAACTTCACGATGTAGTCGATGCCGAAAGCCAGCCACGTTGCCCCCACGACGAAAATCAGAGCGGCGGCATAGGGATCCGGCGGCTCGACAATGACCAGGACGGAATAGGCCGCCAGAAAGATAAAAGCCGCACCGACGAGGGGCCACTCGGAATACTTCTGCCAGGTTTCTTGCCTCATGGCTGAATGCTAGGACTTCGCAACGCGGATGTCCGCACGAATTCGCAGGCCGAGCCAGGCAACGGAAGGAACAAGCCCGCCACCAACTAGCAGCGAGCACCGGCACAACGCTGACAACAACTCCCGGCAGCGGTACATTGAGGGTCTCAGGTGCCGGACCGCTCCGGGCAAACAGATCGGCAAGGCACGAGTCAAGAACCGGCGGAGGCGACACGCCATGGCGGATGACCAGGGCAAGGACGGCGCGCGTGAGAGTCGGGCGCACAACCACAATCTCGCTAGCGAACTGGGCGTTGTCGAGCAGAACATCCTTTTGAGAATCCAGGATTTCGATGATCCCCGCCAGGAATGGCGGCGTTTGTTCTCGGAGTTGTACGGCACATTCCTGCTCGTCATTGTCGCGGCTGGCGGCGGCATGATGAGCCAGGCGTTCCCCGGCGCCATCAGCCGCACGGCGGCCGTGGTGGCCCCGGGCCTCATGGTTTTGGGAATCATCCTGTTCATGGGCAAGATCTCGGGCGCGCATCTGAACCCCGCGGTCAGCATCGCGTTCGCCCTCCGCGGTGACTTCCCGTGGCGCCGGGTGCCAGGCTACATTGTTGTCCAGCTCATCGGAGCGACGCTTGCCTGTCTGCTGTTGCAGGGCGTGATCGGTGTCTCCGCCACCTATGGTTCAAACTATCCGGCGGCGACCTACTCGGCCGGCGCCGCGTTCTGGATGGAGGCACTGCTGACCCTGGTACTGGTCAGCGTCATCCTGGGAACCGCCTCCGGGGCCCAAAACGTCGGGCTGCTCGGAGCGTTTGCGGTAGGTGCGTACATTGCCTTGGCGGGCCTGTGGGGGAGCCCCATCTCCGGCACATCGATGAACCCGGCCCGGACGTTCGGGCCTGATCTCGCCAGCGGCAATTTCAGCGACTACTGGGTGTATGTCGCGGGGCCAATCGCCGGCGCAGTTGTCGCCGTCGGCATCGCTTTCGTCTTGCGCGGGCCGGGCGGCGGCAAGTCCGGTTCGGGCGCCGCGCAGGGGGCCCTCTTCACCGAGGCCGCGGAGGATAAAAAATCCTAGCGGTAACGCCGACCCGCGAGTTCGACCCCCACTCGCGCCATGTGGCCATGTCGAAGGCGCGGGTGCAAACGGGCACGAGGCGGCGGCACCGCCGGCTATGACGCTCGAGTAGATTTGTCCCAGTATCGAAAGCAGCGAAGCAGCTGTTGGGACCCAGGAATCGGAGAAGTGTGAGCCAGCTGATGCAGAGCCAGCCCGGAGCCAATGACGACTCCGCACCAAAGATCGTCAGGGGCCTGGGGTATCCGCAGCTGCGGCTCGACGGCGATGCCCTCGACAACAATATCCGCGTCATGGCGGCGTGGTGTCGGGAGCGGGGCGTGGAACTCGCGCCGCATGTTAAGACAACGATGTCGGCGCCGATCATCGAGCGGCAGCTGGCTGCCGGCGCAGTCGGTGTAACCGTCGCCACCGTGGATCAAGTCGCCTCGGCAGTGGCTTGGGGACATGACCGCGTTCTCGTGGCCAATGAGATCGTCGACAAATTCGGATTAACGCGTGTCCGCGCGTGGCTGGAGGAAGATCCCGGACGGGAGATCCGTTGTTTCGTTGATTCTGCGGCCGGGGTCAGGTCGGCGGGGGAAGTCTTCGACGGCGGGGCGGTCCACCTTGAGGTGCTGATCGACGTCGGCACACCCGGTGGCCGTACGGGAGTTCGCAGCCTGGACGAGGGGCTGCTGCTGGCCGAGCTGGTCCGGGCCACGCCGGGACTCAGGCTGGTGGGGGTTGCCGGTTACGAAGGCGTCGTGCCCAACAGCAGGGCAGAGGATACGGTCACCGCGGTTGACCGACACTGCCGGCTGGTGCGGGACGTGTATCTGGCGGCGGCGAAGTTCTTTGAGACTGCCTCTCCCATCTATTCAATGGGTGGCTCCGCGTTCCCGGACCGCGTCGTCGAGTTCCTTCCCGGCCGCGGCCAGGTGCCTGGAACACGGATCATTCTCCGGTCAGGTTGCTACGTCACCCACGATCACGGCACCTATGCCGCCGTCAGCCCCGTTCCGGGACTCATTCCGGCGATTTCCGTTCGCGCCGTCGTCCTGTCCACCCCGGAAACGGGGATGGCCGTCGTCGGTGCAGGCAAACGGGATCTCCCCTACGACGCCGGACTGCCAATCTTCCTGTCGGCCCGGACGGCGGACCGTGCCGAAAAGAAAGGCGCAGCCGCAGAGGTGCGAAATCTCTTCGACCATCACGCGGTCCTCACCGGCGTCACCGGACTGAATGTCACCGATACGGTCGATTTCGGGCTGTCGCATCCCTGCTCCGCGTTCGATCGCTGGCCCGAATACGTCCTCACCGACCGGGACGGTCACGACAAAGACGAGTGGCACACCGACTTCCGCCGTTCGTCCCTGCGTGTCACCGGCAACGACTGATTCTTGGCCGTCCCTGATTCTGAGCCCTCGCTCCTTCTTGCCTCAATCCTTGAGCTGCCGGGTCAGCACTTCGAATTCCTCGACGCCCAGGATCTGCATGTGCTGCTCCGCGCTGGTCTCGGTGCGGATCTTGCCGGCAGCCTGCTCGCTGCCGGCAAGGGCGTCTGCGTCCTCCCACAGCGTGATTGACAGTGACTTGTTGTCCTTCCCAAACAAGTAGTAGATGCCCAGGCATCCCGGCAGCTCGAGCACCCGCTTGACGGTGTCATCTGTGGGTGCCCCGGAGCTGTCCGGGCCGGGCTGGTACGTGCTGACGCGAGCGAACATGACTGTCCTCCTAGATCCAGGTCCGACGGTTGGAGCGCCTGCCGCCCAAGCCGTTGAACCGGGAGCTGGATCTTTGGGATATCGCGTCCTGGGGGCGGGCGGCCAGGTCTCCTCACACCAGTAAGGACCCCTCGGTGCAGAAGCACAAGGCTCCCGTTTCGGGGCCATCCGCCGTAGTCTGCCTGTCCGCTGTGCGGCTGCTCAGCGACTCCGCTGCTCAGCTGCCTGCGCCAATGGCTGCCCGAGCGTTCCTCTTGAGCTCGGCGAGTTCCTTGCGGGCCACCAGGGCCTCGTCCAGGCTGACTGCCACGAATCTGGTGGACGTGCCGGGGGCGGCGCGGGCCACCAGATCCATGTCGGCGCTGATGACCGTGCCCACCATGGCGTAACCGCCGCCGGAGACGGCATCGCGGTGCAGGATGATCGGCTGGGTACCTCCGGGAATTTGGATGGAACCGACGGCATAGCCGGCATCCACAATGTTGGACGGATCGGAGCCGGCGCCGAAGGGCTGTTCCCGCTCTTTCCATTGCACTCCGGGACCTGAGTACCTCAGCCCCATCCGGTCAGCCACCGGGGTCACCTTCCATTCGCTGTGGAGGAGATTGTCCAGTCCCTCGTCGGTGAGCCGGTGGTCGTACAGGCCCAGGACGATCCGGACGGCCTGTTCCTTGGCAAATACGGGACGGAATTCCTCCGGAACGGTATCGGCGTCGGGCAGGGCTCCGCCGTTGAGCGGGGCACCCACCGGAACCTGGTCTCCGGCCTCCAGCTTGCGGCCCTGGAACCCGCCGATCGCGCCCAGGCTGTAGGTGGACCGGCTGCCGAGCACCTCGGGGACATCGATGCCGCCCTGAACCGCGATGTAGAAGCGCGTGCCGCCCCGGATGACGCCGAAGCTGAGTTCGTCTCCGGCCTTCAGCTGCAGCCGGCTCCACTGGGGCCGGGTTTCGCCGTTAACCTTGACGTCCACCGGTGCCCCGGTGACGGCGACGACGGCTTCCTGGTCGGTGGTCAGCACCGGGCCCAGGTACGTGCATTCGAGGACCGCCTCCTTGGCGGTGTTGCCCACGAGGGCATTGCCGAGTTCGGCCGAGTATTGGTCCATGGAGCCGCTCTGCGGGATGCCCACGTTGTAGTGGCCGGTACGTCCCTGGTCCTGGACGGTGGTGGCCAGCCCGGGGTTCTTGATGTCAAACGCCATTGAGGGCCTCCATGAGTTCCTGGTTGTAGCCTTCGGGATCCGCCAGTGCCTTGGACAAGTCAAATGTCACGGGCACCTGCCGGTAGCGGAATGTCCCGGCGGAGATCTCAGCCTGGATGTTGTTGTATTCAGCCTCGGCGACCGGCTTGAACTTCACGATGTCGCCGGGCTTGAAGAACACCATGAAGTCCTTGAAATCGGCCAGGGTCTGGGCCGGATCGAAGATGGGAGCGGCAGCGACCCCGAACATCTGGTAGCCGCCGGCACCCCGCACGGAGTAGATGCAGCCGAAGCAGCCGCCGTGGCCCACGGTCAGTTTGGGGGTGTCGGTGCGGGGGCTCAAATACTTGGGTACTTCGAGTTGTTTTTCCCGCTCCACCAGCTGGAAAAGGAACGGCAGGCCGGCGACGAACCCAACCATGGAGACAAGCCACGGTTGCTCGTGATGGCGCTGGATGAATTCGGCGGCATCCTTGAGGTTGTTGACCTTGGCTGCGTAGTCAATATCGGTGCCGCCGGGCTCCTGATGGAATCCTTCGCGGAATCGTTCGGCCACCTCCGCCGTGAACGGGTCCTCGTACCAGACCGGGACCTCGATGATCCGGGTTTCCAGCGAATGGTCGTGATGGTGCGTCAGGTCCCCTTCAATCGACCGGACGGTCTCTTCAAGGGTCGACGGCGGCAGGACGTCGGGATCGAACCTCACCAGCAGCGAGGCGTTGGCGGGACAGACGTCCACGATGCCTGGCAACTGCAAGGCCGAAAGCTTCGCGGCGATGGACATCACCCTGAAGTTCGCGGCCAGGCTCATGGACTCCGCGACCTCAACGAACAGGAATTCGTCTCCGCCCCAGGTGTAGCGTGCCTCCAACACGGCGGCTTCCGGGCTGCTGCTCATTGTGCCTCCATCAGATCGGGGACGGTTTCAAGGAATTTCGAGTGGTGGGTGACGGCCGCAAATTCGGGCCGGCTCAGCAGCTTCTTGTGCACCGGGATAGTGGTTTTGACCCCTTCGATGTGGGTCTCATCCAGGGCTGTCAGCATCGCCTCAATGGCCAATTCACGGGTGTCCGCATGCACAATCAGCTTGGCCATCAGGGAGTCGTAGTACGGAGTGACCGTGGAACCGGCCTCCACTCCGGTGTCCACCCTGATGCCTGCGCCCGCGGGCCAGTCCATGGCCGTGATGAGGCCAGGGCTGGGGAAGAAGTGGTGGTCGGGGTCCTCGGCATTGACGCGGCATTCGATGGCGTGGCCATTGAATGCGATGTCGTCCTGGCGCAGGGACATCGCCCCCGTAAACGCGATCTGCAGCTGTTCGCGGATCAGATCGACGCCCGTGATTTGCTCGGTGATCGGGTGCTCAACCTGGATACGTGTGTTCATTTCGATGAACGCCGCTTCATGGTTGACCGGGTCGTAGAGGAATTCGACCGTTCCGGCGCCGCTGTAGCCGCACTCCCGGGCGAGTTCCACGGAGGATTCCCGGATCCTCTGGCGGACGTGGTCCGGGAGGTCCGGCGCCGGTGCTTCTTCAATGACCTTCTGGGAGCGCCGCTGCATGGAGCAGTCACGGTCACCGAGATGGATGAAGTTCGTTCCGTCGCCGAGGACCTGTACCTCCACGTGACGGGCATGCTGTACAAAGCGTTCCAGGTAAATGGTGGGATCGCCGAAGACGGCCGCCGCTTCCCCGCGCGTCTGCTCAATGGATTCCAGAAGCTTGCCTTCGCTGTGCACAAAGCGGATGCCCCGGCCGCCGCCGCCGGCGGAGGCCTTGATCACGAGCGGGTAGCCGATGCCGCTGGCGATTCCGACGGCGTCGGCCGCCGGATCGAGGGGGCCGTCCGAGCCGCGGAGAACGGGGACGCCAGCCTTCCGGGCCGATTCCCTCGCCAGAGACTTGTTGCCCATCATCGCGATGGCGTCCGCACGCGGCCCCACCCAGATGAGGCCCGCATCAGCGACCCTCCGGGCGAAGTCCGCATTCTCAGAGAGGAATCCGTAGCCCGGATGGACGGCATCGCAGCCGTTGTCCATGGCCGCGGCGAGGATGGCGTCCTGGTTCAGGTAGCTTGCGGTGGCAGGCGCCGGACCAACCACGACGACGTGGTCAGCGGACCGGGCAGCCAAGGAATCGACGTCGGCTTCGCTGGCCACCACGAATGTCTCGATGCCCATTTCGCGGGCGGTTCGGGCGACGCGGACGGCGATCTCGCCGCGGTTGGCGATGAGGAGTTTCTTCACGGCTAGCCTTCCCGGACGATGACGATTGCATCGCCTGGGTTGACCATGTCGCCCTCGTTGACCTCAAACGACTCCAGGGTGCCGGCCACATCGGACTGGATTTCGGTGAACTGCTTCATGATTTCGATAATGCCGAGGGTCTGTCCGACCTCGATGGGGTCGCCTTCATTGGCGAAAGGCGGCTTGCCAGGGCCGGGCTTGCGGTAGAAGACGCCGGGGAGCGGGGAAACGATGGTTGCCACGGGATGCTCTCTTTCAGATGGTGGGGATAGATCGGTTCAGCCCAGGACCGCACGCACTGCGGTGGCCACTGCGACAGAATTTGGTGCGTCGGAGTGGACGCAAATGCTTTGGAACTGGATGTCCAGCTCGGTGCCGTCAACAGCGAGGACGGGCTTGCCGGCCAGCGCCCGGCTGACGCGCTCAGCCGCGGCCTCGGGATCCGTGGGCGCCGGGCGGCGCTGGATCAGCAACTCACCGGCCGGACCGTAGTTGAGGTCAACATAGAGTTCGGGCACGAAGTCCACCCCCATGGCCCGGCACACGCGTTCGTGGGCGGTCCCCGCGAGCCCGAAAAACGGAACGCCGAACTGTAGGGCTGTGCCGGCGGCGGCCTGCATCAGTTCCTCGTCACCGGCCAGCATGCCGTAGAGGGCGCCGTGCGGCTTGATGTGGTTAAGTTCCAGCCCGTGCTTTGCGAGGAACGCCGTCAGGGCTCCGGTCTGATACAGGATGATCGATTCGACCTCCGCCGGGGTGAGTACCATGCGGCGGCGTCCGAACCCCACAAAGTCCGGCAGGCCGGGGTGCGCTCCGACTGCCACGCCGTGCTCTGCAGCCAACGCCACGGTTCGTTCCATGACGTCGGGATCGCCGGCGTGATACCCGCAGGCCACGTTGGCGACATCAATGATGCGCATGAGTTCTTCGTCGTTGCCGAACTCGTGGAGGCCCAGGCCTTCGCCCATGTCCGAGTTCAAGAGCACCTTCCGTTGTGCGGGGGGAGGGCTGAAGGAAGAGGTGTCAGCAGAAGTGTCGGGAGTCACATTGGTTTGCATGGGTGCAACGCTACTCAGCAATCCACGCGCCCGATATTGTGCAGGTCGCTGAATCTGTTGGCATCAATTATGGTTATTGCACTATCCGGCGGGGAGCCCCCGCCCTGTGGGAGGGTCCCGTGCGAATTTCAGATCTAGCAGACGACGCCGATCTCAACATCCGGCTCCGAGTTGCGGGCGGCGAGGGTCGCCTGGCCCGGCCCATCACCTGGTGCGCCCCCACCGAGCACATGGACCCCACGCCCTTCCTCAGTGTGAACGCCCTGGTGCTGACCAACGGCATGGGCCTGAACGTCAAGGACTTCAGGACCTGGGACGCCTACGTGGAACGGCTGGTTTCCGTTCCCGTCTCTGGGCTGGCCTTCGGCTTGGGCGCGGCGCACAGCGAGCTGCCGGCTGGCCTGCTCCGTGCCTGCGAGGTGCACGGCCTGCCGCTGCTGGAGCTCGCGCCGCAGGTGCCCTTTGTGCTGGTCATGCGGCACGTGGAGCGGGTCATCGCCGCCGAGCGTTATGAGGAGCTGCGGAAAGGGTGGGAACTGGCGGACCAATGCACCCGGCTGGCGGCCGACGGACATTCCTTGGCGGAGGTGCTGGAGAGGGTGGCGGATGCCATTAATGCGAGGGTGGCCGTGATCGACCAGAACGCCTTCGAGCTTGTTTCCGCGGGGACGGCTCACGGCGGGACGGCGCGGACCGCGCTCCGCCTGCCCAGCGGGGAGTCCGAGCAGTTCAGGCTTGCCATCGAGGGGATCGGGAGCAACATTGTGCTCCAGCCCGTTCTGGGCCCCGTCGCTGCCGTCATCGCCATGCAGCTGAGCTATACGCTCGGCTCGCATTCGCCGCTGCATTCCCGGGAAGCCGCACGCTTCATGGAGGCCCTCTATGAAGACCGCGGCGAGCCGTCCGCGCCGCTGCGCCGCTACGCCCTCGAATCCGGGTTCGATCCTGACAGTGACTGGGGTGCGGTGCTCATTGGCAGCTCCAAAGAGGTGGCCGCCGCAAAACTGCGCGCCATCGCATGGCGCGCCCGGGTGGGTCTGCAGGCCGGGTTCGGCACGGTGCGGTTCATGGAAGAGGCCGGGCTCACCACTCTCTTGCTGCAGCACCGCCACTCGGCAGTCGACTTGCTCGATGCCGCGCGGGGATTCTTTACGGACGCCCCGGAACTGTCCGTCATCGTCTCAGAGTCCGCGAGCCTGAGTGAACTGCCGCTGGCTCTTCAGCTTGCCCGCCGCCATGTGGGACGGCCCGGGGTGCGCCAGGCGCCGCTGGCCGATCTCGCCGGCATTGTGCAGGGACTGCCCAGCCCAGGTCTGGTGGCAATGTGCCAGCGACTTCTGGCCCCCCTGGCCACCGACGGCGGCAGCTCGCTGCAGGAGACCTTCGACGCGTACCTCCGCCACAGCGGGAACTCCGCGAAGATCTGCGATGAGCTCTTCATCCATCGCAATACGCTCAGCTACCGGCTGCGGAAAATCGAGGAGCTGCTGAAACTCGACCTGTCCGATGGCGAAGTCCGCGCCACGTGCTTGCTCGCCCTTGGCATCGTTGCGGCTGCCCGCTAGAGGGCTGTGCAGTTTGCACGAAAAGTAGCCTCAATCTTGGGCGAACTTCCGATATGACGGTGTGAGTCGGATCACTAATCTCAACTCATGAGGCTTAGAGCCTGCCGGGTCGGGTCATTGGTTGACGGACCGGGCGGACCCGAACGGCCTTCCGATTCGACTCATTCGACTGACTAGAGGATCCCCTTGCCGTGTCACGCCGCGTTGCCGAAGGCGCTGCTTTCCCGCACGCACAGGACCGGCTTCAGCCTTGCGGATTCGACTTTCCGCCCGTCCAGGACGCCCTTGAGGAGCTGCACCGCAGTCCGCCCGATATCCAGCATGGGCGAGCGGACCGACGAGAGCGGGATGGGAAGTTCCGCGGCCAGCGAGGTGTCATTGAACCCAACCACCGCCACGTCGCGGCCGACGCCGAGTCCACGGGACCTCAGGGCTCCCATGGCGCCAATGGCCGCGAAGTCGTTGACGGCGAACAGTGCGGTCGGGCGGGGGTTGCAGTGAGCCAGGATGGTCTCGGCCGCTTCGCGTCCACCGGCGGTATCAAAACGGGACCACACCACGGCACCCCGCGGAATCTTCCCGCCCAGGGCGTGCCAGCGGTCCACGAAGCCGGCCGTCCGGTCGACGGCCGTGCTGGCATAGGGCTCGCCGGCGATCACAGCGACATTCCGGTGCCCCATGCTCCACAGGTGGTCTGCCACAAGCTCGCCGCCCAGGACGTCGTCGCATGTGGCCGACGGGAAGCCCGGGACGCGGCGGTTCATGAGCACGAACGGCACCTTCCGGGCGGCCAGCTCCTGCAGCAGGCCACTGTCCAGGTGGGCGTCGCCGATGATCAGCCCGTCGACGCGTCGGGCCAGCATGGAGTCAGTTTTGCGGCGCTGTTCCTCCGGGTCGTCGCGGGAGTTCATGACAAACGTGGAGTAGCCGAGTTCCGCCGCTGCCTCGTCAATGCCCTCGTACATGATCGCCAGGACGAGGTCCGAAAGCCGGGGGACGAT
>JBKPBZ010000206.1:0-29926 GCA_046727115.1 Actinomycetota bacterium
GAACGTGGACATGGCGGCCTCGCCCAACGGCGTGCGGTCCGTGCATGACGGGGACGGGTCGGATTTCGGCCACGCCGGCCCGGCCGGATCCAAGGCGATCGAGGACATCCTGTTCCGCTACTTCCAGGAGAACGCGCTGCCCGCCGAGACCACACCCTTTGACGGCGGCTCCGACTACGATGCCTTCCTCTCGGCCGGCATTCCCGGCGGCGGGCTGTTCACCGGCGACGAGAAGAAGAAGTCCCAGGCCCAGGCGCGGTCCTTTGGCGGTGTGGCCGGCAAGGTCCTTGATCCCTGCTACCACGAGGCCTGCGACACCATCGCCAACACCAACCCGGAACTGCTCCAGGAAATGTCGGGCGCCCTGGCCTACGCCACCGTGGCCTACGCGATGGCCAAGACCGGCTAAACGCCCCGTTTGCCGCTGAGACCTGGCGTCGCGCACAAAGGTCCCCGGCACAGCCACCTTTGAGTGGCCGCGCCGGGGACCTGTATTTCTGGGGCCGAATTGTGCCTTAGACCCCGCGCCGGGCCGGGGCTCCTTGGGGCTGCCGCACGGCGGCCGGCGTGAACCGTGCGCCGGTGTCCGGGAACCCGGGCACGGCAATGCGCGCATGGGTGTGGACCTCCTCGACGGAGTCGCGCGTGTGTTGCGCGATCTTCTCCATGGTGGTGACCCACATGCCGTCCATGGATTTGACCTGTTCCATCAGCTGCTCCAGTGCCACGGCCTTGGACGGCCGGCCGGAAATGAAGGGGTGGTTGGTCAGGACGAAGCAGCTCCCGGCAGCGTGGTGCGCCTCGGCCTCCAGCGTCCACATTTCGAGGACCTTGGCCGGGCTCTCGATGACACCGCTTCCGGTGACGCCCGGGTAGAAGGCGTACTGCTCCCAGTCGTCCAGAGCCCAGTCGACGGGGATTTCCACGAGGTCGCGGGGGTCCCCCTCGGCAACGCTGAAGCGGTAGGGGGCGTCGCCGTCCAGCAGGCTTGAGTCATAAAGGAACCCGCGATCGGCCAGGAGGGTTGCGGAATGCCAGTTGAGCTCCCACCACGGTGCACGGTAGCCGGTCGGCCGGATGCCGGCGGCCTTGGCCAGGGCATCCAGGCCCCGGTCCAGGTACCGCGCCTCCGCGGCGGCGTCGATGCCCTGCATGGGTTCGTGCAGGTAGCCGTGGTGGGCAATCTCGTGCCCGCCGTCCGCTATCCGGCGAACCACGTCCGGGTAGCATTCGGCGGTGAATCCCGGAACGAAGAAGGTGGCCTGAATGTCCCGGCGCTCCAGGATCTGCAGGATCCGCGGGACGGCGACCTTGGGCCCGTAGGCCTGGTGCGTCATGAGTGACATGCGCCTGGTGCTCTGGGGGTCATGGGCGATGGTGCAGGATTCGGCGTCGACGTCGAAGGTGAAGGACGCGGCGGCACGATGCCCTTCGGGCCAGGTGATGGGATGGGCGGTGTCGGCGAAAGCGGGGAAGTTCACGGGGTTGATCTCCTGCTAGAGGGCGGCGCGGGGGGCTGACGGGACCGGAAGGTCGGCCGCGTGGGGCGTGGCTACGCCTGTGGTCTGTTCGCTCCCGCTGGGGACATCGAGGTACTTGCGGTGGAACCGCGGGCCGAGGAC
The DNA here is from genome assembly GCA_046727115.1 of Actinomycetota bacterium. Classification (GTDB taxonomy): domain Bacteria; phylum Actinomycetota; class Actinomycetes; order Actinomycetales; family Micrococcaceae; genus Arthrobacter. The sequence continues at coordinate 1,623 of JBKPBZ010000206.1, forward strand.
GGCGTAGAGCCCGGCGCTGGACAGTCCCCCGGCGAGCCACGACAAGTCCCATCCGCCCAGGGCGACGGCGACGGGTCCCTGCATGGCCGGAACCAGCCCGTACATGAACATCCACGTGGCGAAGATGCCGAACAGGAGGGACACAATTCCGGCCGGGTTCACGCCCGGCAGACGCTTGGTGCCGACGGGATCGAACAGTCGGATCGGGTCGCCGGGCCAGCGCTTCTCGATGTAGAAGTAGTGGACCAGCATGACGCCGCCCCACGCAGCCACCCAGGCCACGAGTCCGATGAGCCACGCATCCAGGACGGCGGCGAAGTCCTCCTGGAAGATGAAGAAGACGACGGCGGCGAGCGAAAAGACGCCGACGAAAAGGTTGAGCTTGCGGCGGCTGATGGTGATGTCGAGGGCCTGCGTTGCGACCGAGAAGGTGTAGATGTTCAGGATGTTGGTCGCGATGGGGCCGTGCAGGACCATCAGCAGCACCGGGAGGGCCATGACGCCGAAGTTCTGCACGATCAGTTTGCCCGGGTCGATCTCGCCGCTGTTGGTGGCCAGGCTGGCGCCCAGGATTCCGAGCCAGACGACGGGGATGAACTGTCCCAGGACCGAGGCGAGGTAGACCTTGCGCTTCGGAACTTCGGTGCTCACGAACCGGGAGTAGTCAGCGGCGTACGTAAACCAGGTGATGCCCCAGCCGATGCCGATGGCCGTCATCACCGCGCTCATGGCGGCGATACGCTCCGAGCCTTCGAGGATGTTTCCGGCAGGGCCGGCGTAGGACCAGTTGATCTTCATACCGAACCAGGCCACGGCCGACATCACGGCCAGAATGAGGATGGTGGGCGGCACGGTCCACTTTTCAAAAGCTGCAATGGCCCTGTAGCCAAACCAGGCGATGGCGACCTGTGCGGCCATGATGGCGGTGGCGACGCCGATCTTCCAGGCATAGTTGTGGGCGGCAGGGTCAACCCATCCGAGGGTCCCGAAGAGTGCCATGACCAGGTCCAGGATGATCCAGGTGTTGACGGCGCACCAGCCGATGACCAGGAGGGCCTGGATGGCTGCAGGCAGGTAGTTGCCGCGCCTTCCAAAGGCGGCCCGGGCCAGCACCATGCCCGTGGCGCCGGTCTTTTGGCCGAGCAAAACAAAGCAGCCGAAGAGCAGCATACCGATCAGGTTTCCAAGGACGAGAACGGTGACCGTGTCCGCGAACCCCAGGCCGAGGTGGATGCCGAGGGCGCCAAGCACCCAGTTGATCGGGGCGAGGTTGGCGCCGGCCCAGATCCAGAACTGGCCGGACACTTTCCGGGTCCGCTGGGATTCGGGAATGGGCTGGAGCCAGGCTTCGCAGTCTTCGCCGGCTACCGGCGCGGGGCCGGCTGGGGCCGCTGGGGTCTTTTGACGCATTGAGAGCCTCCGAGAGGGTGTGGGGGATTCCTCAAGATTATGTGTCGCATGCCACATGCAGCCATATACAATGTGTCGAAATAAACGCAGATATACGTGACGGAGTGTAATGTCCATTCGTCTTGAAGACGTCCTGAACCATCCGAGCCTGGCGGCTGCCGATCCCGTCATCCGGGCGGGAGCGCGGGCTGCTGCCCGGACCCAGCTGCGGTGGATCCACTCCAGTGAAATCATCGACATCGCGCCCCTGCTTGCCGGCGGGGAGCTTCTGCTGACAGGCGGCGAAGCTCTCGCCCAGGCCCCTGAGGAGCGGCAGGTCAATTACGTTCGCCAACTGGCAGAGCGGGGTGTGGCGGCCGTCGCCATCGAAACCGGGGCGGCCCTTCCGTCCCTCCCGTCCGCGATGGTGGCGGCCGCAGAAGAAGCCGGCCTTCCGCTGATCGAACTTCGCGGCGTGGTGCCGTTCGTCGGTGTCATGCAGGCCATCAACTCGATGCTGGTCAGTGACTCAGTGTCCCAATTGCGGCGGGCGGACGAGGCCAGCCATGCCATGGCAGTCGAACTGGCGCACGGCGGGGGCCTGGACCGGATCCTCGCCGTGCTGGCCGGCATCATCCACGCCGAGGTGACCCTGACGTCCATATCCGGTGCGACCCTGGGCAGCGCAACCCAGGGGCAGGCGGAGACCGCCGACGCCTCCACCTTGGGGCCGCCGGAGCAGGCGCGCCTGATCCATATCGACGTTCCCATCCGCGGCATTCTCGCTGCGCAGCTGTTGCTCCGGGTCCCGGCCGGCGAGGACGAGAACCTGGCCCGGACAGCCGGGAACCGCTCAGTGGACATTCTGGCCCTGGCCCTGTTGCAGCGGATGTCTCCCGGGCTCAAGGAAGTCGCCGGGGCGGCCCTGCTTCGCGCGATAGATTCGGGCAGCCAGGCCTGGCGGCTCCAGCAGCTGGCCTCAGCGGCGGGGATTCCGCCGGCTGCCGCGCTCGTGGCCATCGTGATCCGGTCCGACATGCTCCAACAGCTCCGGGCGCCGGTGGAGCGCCTTCTGACCCGGGGGGCGCAGCCGAGCGCCACCTATGTCGATAACGCCGAGCTCCTGGCGGTGGCCGTCCTCCCGGGCGACAATCCGCGTGAAAGCCGGCACGCACTCCTGGCCGGCCTGCGCGGGTTGCCCGCGCTGGCCGATACGCTCGTAGCCGTTGGCCCGCTGGCCGCCGGCATATCGGACGCTCCCTGGTCGCTGTCGGAATCCAGGCTCACGCTGGAGCTGGCGGACGCGCTCGGAAGGTCCCCGGCGGCAGCAGAGGTCCCGCACTGTCCCGTGATCGATTCCGAGGCGTTCGCCGTCGAACGTCTCGCGGTGGGAAGCCTGGATACCGAGCAACGGCGCACCTTCGTGCGCCAGCAACTGGGCGCACTCCTGGACCAGGATGCCCAACGCAATTCGCGGCTGCTCGACACCCTGGCCACGTGGCTGGATTCCGGATGCAACACCGCCCAGGCGGCCAGGGAGCTGCACGTGGAACGGCAGTCGATGCATCAACGGCTGCAGCGGATCTTCGAACTGTGCGGCGGCGATCCCCGGCGAACGGGACGGCTCGCGGCGTTGCATTTGGCCACGCGGCTGGCCCGGCTGGGCTGAAGCGGGTGGGCTGCGCTTGCCGCCCCGGCGTCAGTCGTTGCTGCGGGACGCGCGGCCGCCCAGCCGCCTGGTGACTTTGTCAGCCGCAGCCGCGCACGCTTCACCCAGGCTCTGCAACCCTTCGCGGGAGACGCGGAACCGGGGCGCCGAGATCAGGACGGCCGCCACGATATCGCCGCGGTGGTCATAGACGGGGGCGGCCACGCCCACCTCGTCGATGGAGGATTCGCCGTAGTTGATGGCCCAACCGCGGGCCGTCGCATCGTTGAGCTTGATCAGGTAGCCGTCCAGGCCCGCATCATCGAGTCCCGGGTAGCTGATCGCTCCGCTGCGCAGTAGTTCGCGGACGCGTTCGACGGGCGCGGCGGATAGGAAGACCTGCACGGAGGCGCTCATGGCGTCCGTGTACCGGGCCCCCAGCGGGGTGGTGTGTTTGATCTGGTGGTGGCTGGCGATCTGTTCCACGCACATTGATTCGGCGCTGTTCCACACCATGAGGGCGCTGGTCTCGCCGGTCCGTTCGGTGAGTTCACGCAGGACCGGGTACGCCACGCGCCGTTCTTCCAGTTCGGCCAGCAAAGGTCCGGCGACGGCGATCAGTCCCAGCCCCAGCCGGAACCGGCGGGTTTCCAGGTCCCGTTCCACCAGGTGTTCCTGTTCGAACGTGGCCAGGATCCGGGAAACCGTGCTCTTGTGCAGGCCCACCCGGTTGGCGATCTCGGTGACCCCGAGCAACGGTTCGTCGGCCGTGAACGTCCGCAGCACGGCGATGGCGTTGACGATGACGGAGGTGCCCTTGGTGTCGCCGTTTCCGGTGGTCTCGGGAGAGTCTGCTGGGGTCATGGTGTCTACCATCATTCCGTATGGGGGCCCGAAAGCGGCGCCACGGTGGACGTGGCGCCGCTTCTGCTGTCCGTCCCTTCAGGGGGTATGGGCCTCTCAGGCGCCCACGATGTTGTATTCCGGGCCGAACGGGAACTTCGTGATGTTCTCCGCCCCGTCCTCACCGACCACGAGGATGTCGTGCTCACGGTAGCCGCCGGCGCCGGGCTGGCCGTCCATGACGGTGATCATGGGTTCCATGGAGACCACCATGCCGGGTTCGAGCACGGTCTCGATGTCCTCGCGGAGTTCCAGTCCGGCTTCGCGGCCGTAGTAGTGGCTCAAGACGCCGAACGAGTGGCCGTAGCCGAATGTGCGGTTGGCCAGCAGTCCGTGGCCCACGTAGATCTCGTTCAGCTCGGCGGCGATGTCCTTGCAGACGGCTCCGGGCTTAATGAGCTCGAGGCCGCGCCTGTGGACTTCCACGTTGATGTTCCACAGCTCAAGGGAGCGGGCGTCCGGTTCGCCGTAGAACAGGGTGCGCTCCAGTGCGGTGTAGTAGCCGGAGGTCATGGGGAAACAGTTCAGGGACAGGATGTCGTGCTCCTGGATCTTGCGCGTGGTGGCCCAGTTGTGCGCGCCGTCGGTGTTGATGCCGGACTGGAACCACACCCAGGTGTCGCGGATTTCCGAGTCCGGGAAGGTCCGGGCGATTTCGTGGACCATGGCCTCGGTGCCGATCAGGGCGACCTCATATTCGGTGATGCCGGCGGTGATGGCGTTGCGGATGGCTTCGCCACCGAGGTCGCCGATGCGGGCTCCGTGCTTGATCACCTCGATCTCTTCGGCCGACTTGATCATCCGCTGGCGCATCGCGGCCTGGGCCACGTCCACCAGGGCGGCCCCTGCAAACGCCGCCTGGATCTTGTTCCGGTTGTCCAGCGGGAGCGAATCGTCTTCGACGCCGAGCCGGAGGGGATTGATGCCGCGGGTGCGCAGCGCCTCCTGGATGGCGAAGATGAAGTTGTCCCGGCGCCAGTCCGTGTACACCACGTTGTCGCCGTAGCTGCGCCGCCACGGCATGCCGGCGTCGATGTTGGCCGTGACGGTCACGGTGTCGTCCCTGGTGACCACCATGGCGTAGGACCGGCCAAAGTAGGTGAAGAGGAAGTCGGAGTAGTACTTGATGGAGTGGTAGCTGGTCAGGACGACGGCGTCCAGGTCCTTCTCTGCCATGATGAGGCGCAGTCCGCCGAGCCGGCGCTCAAATTCGGCGTTGGAAAAGGTCAACTTTTCCTTCTTCCCGTTGTGCAGGACTTTCAGCCGCTCCAGTTCGGCGATGGACGAAGCGTTGTTGGAGGTTGCGATGGTCATGGTGGTGCCTTTCTGCAGTGCTGTTCTTTGGAGGGGAAAATTGGGGCGCCGGCCGGGGCTACTCGTGGCGGAGCGGTTCTTTGCTGGTTTCACGGGAGAGCACGACGGCGATCAGGGAGATGGCCGCGGCGCCGGCCAGGTACCAGGCCGGGGCCAGGTCATTGGCCGTCGCGGCGATCAGGAGGGTCGCCATGAACGGCGCAGTGCCGCCGAACAGCGCGTTGGAGAGATTGAAGCTGACAGCGAAGCCGCTGTAGCGGACACGGGTGGGGAACATTTCCGCCAGGAAGCTCGGGAGTGTGCCGTCATTGAGCGTGAGCATGCCACCGAGCAGAATCTGGACCAGCACGATCACCAGGAAGTTCCCGGTGCCCAGCAGGGCGAAGGCCGGCACGGTCAGCAGGATGAAGCTCAGGGATGCGGCGATGAGTACCTTTTTCCGCCCGTAGCGGTCCGAGAGCATTCCGGTCAGGAAGATGAAACCGATGTACGTCACCAGGGCGATAGTGGTGGCCAGGAAGGATTCGGCCGCGCCGAGACCGAGCTCCGAGGACAGGTATGTGGGCATGTAGCTGAGGATCACGTAGAACCCGACGGCGTTGAGCAGCACGGCTCCGACGGCCTTCAGCAGCAACCGCCAGTGGTTCCGGAGGAGGCTGGATACCGGGGCCTTGATGGCCTGGTCCTCCTCTGCCAGTTCGCGGAACACCGGGGTGTCTTCCAGCTTGGTGCGGATGTAGCGACCGATCAGGCCCATCGGGGCGGCGAGCAGGAACGGAAGCCGCCACCCCCAGCTCTGCATCGCCTCGGTGCTGAGCAGGACGGTCAGCAGGCCCGCGAGCAGGGAACCGAGCAGCAGGCCCGCGGCGGTGCTGGCCGGAACCACCGCCGCGTACAAGCCGCGTTTGTTGGCCGGGGCGTACTCCACCAGGAAGGCGGATGCGCCGGCGTATTCGCCCGAGGCGGAGAAGCCCTGGACGACGCGCACCATCAGGAGGAGGATCGGGGCCCAGATGCCGATGGAGTTGTACCCCGGGATAAGCGCGATGCAGAAGGTCGCTCCGGACATGATCAGGATTGACAGGGACAGCGCGGTCCGGCGCCCCACCCGATCGCCAATGTGGCCCCAGACGAAGCCGCCCAGCGGCCGCACCAGGAACGAGATGGCGAACAGGGCGAAAGTCAGCAGAAGCGCGGTCTGGGGATTGGATTCGGGGAAGAAGACCGCGGCGATTGTTGCGGCCAGGTAGCCGTAGACGGCGTAGTCGAACCATTCGACGAAGTTCCCGATGAAGCTCGCGGCGACCACCCGCCGTCGGGTCTCCCTGCTGACCACGGGATCTTGCCCGCCCGGGGCCACACGGCCGCTCAACGCGGCCTGTCCGGAGGAAGTACTGCCATGCCCGCCATTCGACTCCGCGCGGGTCGACCCCGCAAGTGTGGCCGGGGAGGAATTTTCGTTACTCATGTGTCCACCAAAGTGTTTTGGAGTTGCAATCAGTGCAACGCTGTTGCACCAGATTATGCGTGACGCATGACACAGTCAATGTTTTTTTCGTTTTGCGATGTCCGCAAGATCCGAACGAACCCGCGGAATCCGAGCAGCGGGCACCCGCCAGGTCCAAGGATCGTGAGTTGCACTCGACGAGACTGGGTTGCATTTATTACGCCATTCGCGCAGCGGCTTGTGAAAAGCTTGAGCCGGGAGATCCCGCGGTTCCGCCCGGGCCGACGCGATGGCACACTGAGTGGACTATCGATTGACTGGGGGGTCCACGTCAGGAGATCGTCATGGGCATTCTGATACGCACGCGCACTTCCGGCAGCCGGACGGCGGCCGAGCCATGATGGCGGGGTGGGCCTATCTCATGGGCGGAATCATGACCGTCGACTCGTTCCTGCTGGGATTGCTCCTGCTGAACGTGAAGTGGCCGAAGCGCTGGAAGTAAACGGCTAGAATCGACGCGCATTCCGTCCGGCGACGCAGGAAATACCTGGCGCGGCCGGTATACGGTCGCGCTGGGTATTTTGCGCATCGCCAGGCACGAAGCGTGTCAGGTCAGCCCTCGGCCTGCGCGGCGAGCCGAGCCTTGATTCGGTCGGAGGCGTCGAGAAGTGATGCCGCGTTGACTGAAGCGGCCGCGTCGGCGTCATTGCTCCGGGCAGCAGTGATCAGTTCCTGCTGGTAGCGCCACAGAGAGTCATCCCCCGCAGCATCCAGCGAACCCTGGGCGCCGACGATTTTGTAGGCGCGGCAGTGCTGCCAGAGCGTCTGGATCATCGACACGAGAATCGGGTTTCCTGCGGCCTTGTAGAGGATGCTCAGCATCGCCTCGTCATGATCCAGCAGCGCAATGACCCTGCGTTCGCAATGGCCGCCCGCATCAGCTCATACTCCGCCTGCATCTTCCTGACGTTCTCGCCAGCCAGCCTGGGACGCGCGTTGCTGGACAAGAGCGATGAGGAAGTCATCCAGACCCACCTTGCCGATCTCGACCAGGTTCTCGGCCACGGATTCGCCGACAGCGTGGTCGAGGCCGAGACGGACCGGCGGGAAGTTGCTCCGCCGTACTGCTTCCCCGGCCGGGCCAAGCTCCAGTCGACGCTCATGCGCGGGAACGGACCGCGTGTTACGGGCGCGATCTGTCGATCTACGCCTTGGACGACTACTCCAGGACCAAGCACGTCATGCACAACCGCGGCCGGTAACGGGGCCGACGGCGGCGGCAGCCTCCCGCCGTCGTCCACGTCGCCGGAATCGTGCGGGTTCGCCCGCCACATACGGCGGAACCCCCCCGGGCCCCCGCGTTCGGCGCGCCAAAGGACCTGCCAAGCTAGTCTTCAACTAGCTGTACCTGCCCGCCACACAGAAACCGGCACTATGCCCCTTACCCTCGAGGACCGCGACGCCGCTCCCGCCTACGTCCTGCGGGGCGCCCTCCTGAGCGACGGTGCCGTCACGCCGGACTCCGTGGTGACGGTGAAAGACGGCCGGATCGCCTACGCGGGACCAGGCGGCGGCTTTGACCCCGGGCAGTTCCCGGGGGCGGAGGAGCTCCCGCTGCCGCACGGCAGTTCACTGCTTCCCGGGCTCGTTGACCTCCACTGCCATGGCGCGGCGGGCGGCGGATTCCCTACCGGGGACGACCGGGCCTGCCGGGAGGCGGTGGACTTCCTGCACCGCAACGGGACCACCACCCTGTTGGCCAGCCTGGTCACGGCCCCGGGCGATGAGTTGGTGCGCTCGCTCGGCGTGCTCAAGATCCTGGCGGCGGAGGGACTGATCGCAGGGGTCCATTCCGAGGGGCCCTTCCTCTCCTCCGCCCGCTGCGGCGCGCAGAACCCCCGCTGGCTCCGGGACCCCGATCCAGAACTGCTCCGGCGCCTGCTGGCGGCCGCCGGCGGAACCCTGCAGACCATGACGTACGCCCCCGAACTGCCCGGCGCCCGTGAATTGCTCCGGGTCCTCACGGACCACGGCGTCACCCCCTCGCTGGGCCATACCGATGCCGATGCCCGCGTGGCGGCCGCCTCCTTGGCGGAAGCCGCGGACCTCATCGGCAGGGCCGCGGCCGGAGGGGCCTTCGGGCCGCGGGCCCGGCCCACGGTGACCCACTTGTTCAACGGCATGCCGCCCCTGCACCACCGCAGTCCCGGGCCCGTCGCCGCGTGCCTGCGGCTGGCGGCGGCCGGCACGGCGGTGGTCGAACTCGTCGGCGACGGCGTCCATCTCGATCCGGAGACTGTCCGGATGGTGTTTGACCTGGTCGGAGCCGAGGGCATCGCGCTGGTGACGGACTCCATGGCGGCGACGGGGCTGGCCGACGGTGACTACGAACTCGGCGGCTCGGAGGTTGTGGTGCACGACGGCGTGGCCACCTTGCGGAGCAACGGCGCCCTCGCCGGGGGTACGGCGACCCTGCTGGACGTTGTCCGCGCGACCATCGCGGCGGGCGTGGGCCCTGCCGATGCCGTCATGGCGGCGACCCTGGTCCCGGCCCGGGTCCTGGGCCTGGACGCCGAGATCGGCGGCCTCCGGGCCGGGATGCGCGCCGACGTCATCGCCGTCGACCCGGGCTTTGAACTCGTGGCCGTCCTGCGCGGCGGACGGATCCTGCCGGGACGCCAGCGCGCCGGGCGTTAGCACGCCGATCCGGCGGCGCCGGTGGCTCTTGCGGAAGTTTCGAGCCGTTCGGTTTGTTGTGGTGATTGTGGGCAAAACAATTTCCGGAAAGGAGCCCGCCATGATCCGCATCGCTATCGTGCTTGGGAGCACCCGGCCCGGACGCCTCGGAAAGGCCGTCGCTGATTGGGTCCAGTCCCGGGCGTCAGAACGCGGCGATGCCACCTTTGAGGTCCTCGACGTCGCCGATTTCGATCTGCCGCTGCTCGATGAGCCCCTGCCGCCATCCCTGGGCCGGTACAGCCTTGGGCACACCAAGGCCTGGTCCGAAGCTGTCGACGGATTCGACGGCTACATTTTCGTCACGGGTGAGTACAACCACTCGATCCCCGGGGCGCTGAAAAACGCCGTCGACTACCTCTACAAGGAGTGGAACAACAAGGCGGCCGGGTTTGTCAGCTACGGAAGCAGCGGCGGTATCCGCGCCGTGGAACACTTCCGCGGGGTTGCCGCAGAGCTGCAGATGGCGGACGTCCGGGCCCAGGTTGCCCTGCCCTTGGCCACAGAATTCGTGAACTACCGCGCCTTCGTCCCGACGGCGGCCGCGGAGGAGAACCTGCAGAATGTGTTCGACCAGGTGATCGCCTGGGCCGGCGCGTTGAAGATCCTCCGCCCGGACCACGCCCACGGGAAAGAAGACGCCAGCGCTGCCTAACGGCTGCCCGGGCGAAGCGCGGTTTGCCGTGGCCGAGCGTTTCCGACATCCGTCTAGGCCGGAGTTCCCGTCCTGCGCCGCCGCCGACGGACGGGAGCCGCGTCCGCGCCGTGCGGGGCCGCGGCATAGGAACCGGGCTGGGGCTCTTTCTGGACCTGAACGGAATCGGGCACGAGGACATGGACCGTGCCGCCGGCGGATTCCCGCGTGGCTCCGCCCGCGACGCTCCGAAGATAGTCAAGGGCTCCCTCTTCGCTGAGTCCGTACTCCCGCACCAGCGTCCGCAGTGCCAGGCCGGCCAGCGCCCGGGAGAGCTGCGCCGAGGAGAGATCGGCGCTGCTCCCGGACCTCAGCGCCAGCTGCTGGACCAAACGCAGCGCCCGGGACAGGTGGCGGGCCAGCCGGGCCGCTGCGGTGATGTCTGCGCTGGTGAAGACGTGCGGCCAGGGCGCGTACAAGTTCACCGCGGCCTGAAATACCGATTGTGGGATCAGCGGAACGGACACGAGGGACTGGACGCCGAAGGCTGCGGCGGCGGCGGCGTACCCGGGCCAGCGGCGCTCCAGGGACGTGTCGCCCACGAACACAAATTCACCGCTGCGAACTGCCGTGCGGGCCGGCCCGTCGTCGAAGGATCGCTGCGCTTCATCCGCCGCCCGCGCCGGTGCGCTGCCCGCGGCTAGGGTCAGGGCCTCAGCGGACCCAAGGAGGGTGATTGCCCAGCTGATCCCACGGCCATGACCGCCGATCTCGTCGACAAACTCGCCCATGGCCTCGCTGAGGAAGGCGCCGACATCGGGGTCGTTGAAATGCAGCTCCCAGAAGGAGGCGTGACCATCCTGTCGGCCGTCTCTTGCAGTTCCTTGGGTCATGTTTCACGCTCGAGATCAAAGCACGCAGCTCACTGCTGAACCGATGAAAACAGCATACGTCCGGGCGGACACCCCCGCGCCAACCATCTGTCAGAGCCGGAGATCCTGACGAATATCGCTTGGTCCCGGCCCGTTCCGGCGGGCTGTTCCGGTGAGCAAGTCCCAGTAAGCCGTGCCGGTGGGCCTGTTCCGGTGATAGCGGCGGACCCCACCAGCCCCGCGGCGGCCCAGGAAGGTTCCAATGTCCCTCCCTGGACCGCCCGCCCCGGCTTCAACACCAGTCGCGGAGGACCCGCCCGCCGTGGCACAACCATTTATACCCGCGTTCGCCCGGTCCCAAAAGAGCCATTTGGCCCATCCAGGCTGGCGTTGGTTTCCACCCATTTCACCCCCGGCGGATGACGTCCGCACCCGCGTTGAGGCAGACGATTGAGGTGCCCGCCGATGCCCGATGCTCGGGGGCCAACCCACCTGGGAGAGGAGCTTCCAATGTCGAGACCGCACGCAATCCTCGTGGGATCCATCGCGCTCGGGGCCGCCGTCGCTCTGCTCACCGGATGCAGCCCAAGCAGCCCGCCGGCGGCCACTTTAAGCCCCACCGCGACCATCTCGAGCCCGCCCGCGAGCATGCTGCCGGTGTGCGCTGCTGCCGATGCCCATGCCGCGGCCCTGAAAAATTTCAAGGACACGCTGAAACCGGACGCCACCATCGAGCAGGTCCGCGCGGCCCAAGACCAGGTCTCCAAGACCTATGAGGAGCTGGCCACGGCAAGCGAGAACCTCGCCCAACAGCGGGCGGAGGCCGTTAAGGCGGCCGAAGCCAAGTTCAACGCCGCAGTCGCCGCGGTGCCTGACACCGCCACATTGAAGCAGGCAGCTGATTCGCTCCGGGACGAGGCCTCGAACGTCGAGGCCGCCGTCCGCGACCTCAGGACCGAGGTCAAGTGCTAGCTGACATGCCTGTGACGAAAATTGAGTTCAGCCGCCGGGACGACGAGCTCAGTAAGGTGAGCAGGTCAGACGGCGGGCCGGGTCACTTCTTTTCAGGCAGGAACATTGCCTTTTCCAGCGGTGTCACGGTGAGCGATTCGAGCCGGGCCGCCCCGGCTTCTGCGAAGAGGGCCATCTTGTCGGCTCCGGCATTGGGGAAGACCTGGTCGGTAATGGTCCGCAGACCGTTCTGGGCGAATACCTCTACTGATGAGCGGTCGAGGTAGATCCGCATGGTGATGTTGCCCTTCTTGTCCAGGGCGACGGGGGCGTTCTCAATGGAAGCGAATGCCGGATGGAAGGCGGTATTACCGGATTTTGTGCGGTCTACGAAGAGCTTCTTGGTTGTGGCGTCGTAGCCAATGACTGTGGAGGAGTTTCCGTCGCCCAGGACGGTGATGCCGGATTTTTTCGCGGTGCCGGGTGCGAAGGTTATGTCCACCTGCTGGATCTGTCCGGAGGCCTCGGCCGGCAACTGGTGGGACCCCGTGGGAATCGGGCCGCCCTTGTTGTCTTTGTAGGAGATCTTTCCGGCGAGGTTGTCCACCTGCTTCACAGCGCTTTGGGTGAGTCGGGGGCCGTCGGGGGTCTGCGTGAGGTTGACCTCCCGGGGGAGTGCCATGGCGCTGCGCCAGGGCCCCGTGGGGATGTCGTTCGCGTAGTCCCAGTTGTTCATCCAGCCCAGCATGACCCGCTTGTTATCGGGCATGTTGCCGAAAGACACGCTCGCATAGAGGTCCCGGCCGTAGTCCAGCCAGTCATAGGACTGCAGTCGGCTTGTGGCTGCTGTGGAGCTCGCCATGAACTCGTCAGCGAGGATGTGCCCCCAGCCGAATCGGTTGTTGTCGACGACTTTGATCTGCGCCTGTTGGCCAACGAATTCTTTGACATTCCATGACGCCCAGTCCAGCGATTCACTGTCGTTGCCTGTGGCCGTGCGGACCACCTTTCCGTTGACCACCAGGTTCACGGATTCTTCATCAGATCTGGGAACAGTAGCGGCGTCGGTGAGCATGACATGGTCAAGGGTTAGGTGTCCCCACCCGCCGGTGGCTTGGTCAACGACCCGCAACTGTGCATTCTGTCCCGCGAATTCGGAGACGTCCCAGCCTTTCCAGTTCAGGACTCCGGAATTGTCTCCCGCGAGGGAGCGGACCACGTTGCCGTTGATGAGCAACTGGGCCGCCAGGGTCTGTCCGGAGTTCGCGGAGCGGTTGCCGCCGCCGACCAGCATGCTCATGAAATTCTTGGTGATGGGGAATTCCGGTGATGTCAGGGTGCCCTGTCGGTCATCGCTCGGCGTGCTACCGGTCTCGAAGGTGTTAATCCGTTTGGTTCCGATGTAGAAGTCCCCGCCGCTGGTGGAGGGCTGTAAATTGGGGGTGAGGTCGCCGGTTCCGGTCCAGCCGGCGTCGGCCAGTGTTGTCCCTGGTGGAACCTCGAAGCCGTCGAATTTGAGCTCTCCCTCGGGCGGGGTGTTGTCCAGCTTGTCGGAGACTCGCGGGTGCTTGCCGCCGCCCACGAGGAAGTTCACATAGTCGTCGGTAACCGTGAAGGTTGGTGACTGCACGGACCCAAGCGGCCAGTCGCCGTCGTTGAAGGAGTTGATGAGGCCTGCTCCGGTGAAGCCGGAGACAGCTTGTTGCCCGCCGATTGTCCCGGCTGCGGGAGCGTCCGTAAAGGGGCCGTTCATCCGATTGCCTGGCTCGTTGTTCACGGTCCAGCCGTTGTAGGTTCCGTCGTTGAATCCGGCCAGGACCGTTCCGGGGGGAAGCGTAGCTATGGGCTTGGTCGTTTCGGAGGTGAAGGTGGTGCCGTCGAAGTTACCCACGAAGTATTGGCCGGCGGATCCGCCGGCCACGCCACCGGGGTTGATGTTGACCACCATGACCCATTTGATGTTGTTCTTGTCGCCGTCCACAGCCAGGGGGAACATGTCAGGGCATTCCCACTGCCCCCCGGTGGCGTTGGCGGGCCCGAACTCGCTCAACGCGGTCCAGTCCTTGAGGTTGGCGGATTTGTACAGAACAACCTTGTGATCGATGGCTTCCACAGCGGTCATGACCCAGTAGCCTCCGCCGCCGGGCTTGTCGTACCAGAAGACCTTCGGGTCACGGAAGTTGGCGGAGTTCCGGTTCAGGACAGGATTGCCGGAGTACTTGGTCCAGGTCTGTCCGTCGTCGAGGCTGTAGGCCAGGGACTGCGCCTGCAGCCCGCGGTGCGCCGAGGCTTCCTTGTAGGCGCTGGTGAAGATCGCGATCAGTGGAGGATTCTTTTCTGTGCCGAAACCGGACGTGTTGTCCTTGTCGACGACGACACTGCCGGAGAAGATGTCCTGCTCTGCATCGGTAGCGATCGCCAGAGGCTGCTCCTGCCAGTGGACGAGGTCCTTGGAGGTGGCGTGGCCCCAGGACATGTTCCCCCAGGTGTTGCCGGAGGGGTTGTGCTGGTAGTACATGTGGTAGACGCCCTTGTGGAAGACGAGCCCATTGGGGTCGTTCATCCAGTTTTTTTCGGGCGTGTAGTGAATGGCCGGCCGGTAGGGTTCGTCCCCGGGGCCGGTCGCGGCCGACGCCGGCAGGGAACCTGCCAGTGCCGCGGCCAGCGTCAGTCCCGCGAGTGTCAGTGCAGAAACGGCATGCGTGCTGCGGGTGGTCGGTCTCTTCATCTGCTTGCTCCGCCCTTCGTTGCGCGCGTCGTCGATAGACAACGTTGTCAGTGCGAAGGACGCTAAGTTATGTCCACCAGACAAGTCAACGGTTCCTGGCCAGGGCGCGCCATCCCTCCGTTGAGGGGGCCGAGGCTTTGGGCGGGCAGCACAAAGTTCCCCACCAACGGGCGGCTTGTGAGGATGTTCTTCACCGTCGGTTTCCTTCAGCTCCTCCTAGGGAGCCTGCTTGCGGCACTGCCGCAAGCGTGGAAATGACGGAGACGTGGCTGCGGGCTATTTCACTGGCAGGAGCCAGGTCAGCTCCGAGGCATCGCCTTCGATGTGGCGGGCCAGCTCCTCGTTGAACTTGGCGCCGTAATCGGCGCGGATGTGTTCCTGGAATGCGGCTTCGTCGCTGTAGACCTCGAAGACAAAGTACTCCCGGGGATTTTCTTCCCGCGTATAGGGAAGGAACAGTTCGTTGCCCTGTTCCTGGCGGACGTGTCGGGTCAGTTCGAGCATCATCTCGGCGACACGGGCTTCGCTGCCGGGTTTGACGGTGAACTCGGCGTAGAGGGTTTTCGTCATCATGATCCCTTTCAGGTCAAGGCCTTCGGCGGAGTGTTTAGGAAGTTCCCCGGCGTCAGGCCGGAGGGCGGAGTTCCCCGGAGCCTCTTTGTATCAGCTCAGAGGGGACAACGTAGGTATGCGGAGGCTGCTTGTCGCCGTCAATCCTGGCCAGCAGCCGCTCCGCTGCCAGCTTCCCGATTCGCTCGGGGTGCTGGGCGATGACTGTAACGCCGGGATCCATCATGTCGGCAAGTGTGAAGTCATCGAACCCTATCAAGGCCACGCGTTTGCTGAGCCCCAGCTCTCTGAGAGCACGCATGGCGCCGAAAGTGATCAGGTTCTGGCTGGAGAAGATCGCGGTCGGTGGTTCTCCGGCAGTGAGCAGCTCCAGCGCGGCCAGCCTCGCCGATTCCTCGTTGTGAAGGTTTTCACGGACAGGCACCGTTGAGGTGGGTATCCCGTGCCGGCCGATCTCGTCCATGAACCCCCGCCGGCGTTCCCGTGCGGTCTGGATGTCTGTGCGGTCCCCCAGGTAGGCGAGTTTGGTGTGGCCGCGGCTGATCAGGTGTGCGGCCGCTTTGGCGGCGCCTGCGGCGTTGTCGGTCACGACGGCGTCTGCTTCCATTCCTACCGGTTCGCGGTCGATGAAGACCAAGGGCAGGTCACGGGAGTGCTCCGGAATTGCGTACGCCTGGCTTCGGGCGATCGGCGTGAGGATGAGCCCGTCGACGCGCCGGCCAAGAAATGCCGTAACGATGGCCTGCTCCCGACGGGGGTCATCATCCAGGCTGGCGGCAAAGACCGCGATCCCCCTGGCCCCCAGCGCATCTTCAATTGCCCGGTTGATCTCGCCGCTGAAGGGGTTGGACACACTCGGCAGCAGCAGCCCGACGGAGAGCGTTCTCCTGCCCGCGCGGCGCAGGCTGCCGGCCGCCATGTCCAGCTGGTAGTTCAGCTGCCGTGAAGCGCTGAGCACCTTTTCCCGGGTCGCTTCCGACACTCCAGGTTCGTCATTAATGACCCGGGAGACGGTCTTGATTCCAACGCCGGCAAGTGCCGCCACGTGGCGCATCGTCGGGCGGCTGGCGGAAAGGGCCGCCTGGTTACGATCGGACATCGTTGTCAAGAAAATCGCTCCTTCTACGTGCATCTATTGACTCTCCGGTGTGATGCTGATTACATCGTACATGACATCGTTGTCGAGGCCGTTGAGGGCCTCAAACACCAGGAGATTCAATGTTGAGTTCCAAAGCACCCCGTTCAACGGCCACCCGCCTGTTCGCTGCCGGAGCAGTACTGACCCTGGGAGCGCTCAGCCTTTCAGCCTGTGGCGGGAATTCGCCCTCCGCCTCATCAACGGAAAGCGCGTCCGCTGAAAAGGTCGGCGTCTCCCTGATCGTTAAGACCACGACCAACCCGTTCTTCGTCTCCATGCAGGACGGGGCAAAGAAGGCCGCCGAAGCCGGCGGCGTGGACCTTAAGCTCGCAGCCGGCAAGGCCGACGGCGACGAGGACACCCAGATCCAGGCCATCGAAAACGCCATCTCCAAGGGCGACAAGGGCATCCTGATCACCCCCAACGGCCCGTCTGTAGTGGACGCCCTGAAGAAGGCCAAGGACGCCGGGCTCTTCGTCATCGCCCTGGACACCCCGCCGGACCCCGCCGACGCCGCCGACATCACCTTCGCCACGGACAACTTCGCCGCCGGCGAGCTGATCGGCAAATGGACCGCAGCCCAGCTGGATGGGAAGAAGGCCACTATTGCGCTCGTCGATCTCTTTGACGACAAGGTCGTCTCGGTTGACTACAACCGGGACCAGGGCTTCCTGACCGGCCTGGGTATCGACACCGCGGACAAGAAGAAGAACGGCGACGAAGCCAAGACCGGCAAGTACACCGGCGGCAAGGGCGGCGACTACGAGATCGTCGGCAGCCAGGCCTCCCAGGGCGCCGAGGACGGCGGACGCACCGCCATGGAAACCCTCCTCGCCAAGAACCCGAACATCAACGTCGTCTACACCATAAACGAACCTGCAGCAGCGGGTGCCTTCGAGGCACTAAAGGCCGCTGGCAAGGAAAAGGACGTGCTGGTGGTTTCGGTGGACGGTGGCTGCACGGGCGTGAACAACGTCAAGGCCGGCGTCATCGGTGCCACGGCCCAGCAGTACCCGGTCAAGATGGCCGAACTGGGAGTGAAGGCCATCGTTGACCTCGCCAAGACCGGCCAGAAGCCGGCCAACTCGCCGGGGCTGGACTTCTACAACACCGGCGTCGAGCTCGTCACGGACAAGCCAGCCGACGGCGTTAAGAGCATCACCACCACAGAAGCCTCCGACATCTGCTGGGGAAAGTAACGCACCCAGCTTCACTGCGGGGCAGGGAGGCGGAGCCCACTATCGGCCTCCCCGCCCCGCAGCTACCGAGCTAGGCCCGCTCTAGCAACCATCACGGAAGATCAGGACCAATCGTGACCCAGCAACAGACCGCCGGCCCGCCCAGCGCCGGGCATGCCGACCTGGCGG
Organism: Actinomycetota bacterium; assembly: GCA_046727115.1. Taxonomy (GTDB): domain Bacteria; phylum Actinomycetota; class Actinomycetes; order Actinomycetales; family Micrococcaceae; genus Arthrobacter. The sequence goes on from JBKPBZ010000206.1 coordinate 19,320, forward strand.
AGGAATTCCTCGACCGCCAGACACCGCTAAGCCGGATACGCAATATCCTCCACCGCTACCCGGCCGTCAGCCCGGCCCTCGTACTTCTCATCTCGGTGGTCGTGTTCGGCCTCCTCAATGACAGGTTCCTGCGGGTTGAAAACCTCTCCCTGATTACCCAGCAGGTCTCCGTCGTCGGCACCCTGGCCATCGCCCAGACCCTCATCATTCTCACCGCAGGCATCGACCTTTCCGTCGGGGCCGTCATGATCCTTTCATCGATGGTCATGGCCCAACTCGCTGTCAACAATGGGGTGCCCGCGCCTATCGCGCTGCTCGCGGGCCTGATCGTCGGACTCGCAGCCGGAGCACTCAACGGATTCCTGGTTACCCGGTTCCGGCTCCCGCCGTTCATCGTCACCCTGGGCACGCTGAATATCTTCATCGCCCTGACGCTGCTCTATTCCAACGGCGCGACAGTGCGCGGCTCGGCCATGCCGCCCCTGCTGACTTGGACCGGAACCACCTTCCCGGTGGGCCCGGTCAGGATCTCCACCGGCGTCGTCGTGATGCTCCTGCTCTACATCGCCATCGCGTTCATCCTCGGCAAAACCGCCTGGGGCCGGCACGTCTACGCCGTGGGCGATGACAAGGAAGCCGCCCGCCTGGCCGGCATCGCCGTCAACAAAGTCCTCATGAGCGTCTACCTCGCCGCCGGCGCCGTCCTGGCCGTCGGCGCCTGGATCCAGATCGGCCGGACCAACGCCGCCAGCCCCAACGCCGGCGTCGACCTGAACCTGGACTCCATCACCGCCGTGGTCATCGGCGGAACCAGCCTCTTTGGCGGACGCGGCTCGGTCTGGGGAACCCTCCTGGGCGCCCTGATCGTGGGCGTCTTCCGCAACGGGCTCTCCCTGGCAGGCCTGGATGTGCTCTACCAGACACTCGCCGTGGGCGTCCTGATCATCCTCGCTGTCTCCATCGACCAGTGGATCCGAAAGGTCAAGTCATGACCACGACTGAATTTACAGCCCCCCACGTCGCCACCCGTGAGCCCATCCTGCAGGCCCGCAACCTCGTCAAGACCTTCGGCCGCGTCGTAGGCCTGGACGGCGTCAGCCTGGACCTGTACCCGGGCGAAGTCCTGGCGATCATCGGCGACAACGGTGCAGGCAAATCCACCCTCATCAAGTGCCTCACCGGTGCCGAGATTCCGGACACGGGCGAGCTGATGGTGTCCGGGCAGCCGGTCCACTTCAAACGCCCCCAGGACGCCCGAGCCCACGGCATCGAAACGGTCTACCAGAACCTTGCCGTATCGCCGGCCCTGGACGTCGCCTCCAACCTCTTCCTCGGCCGGGAAGAACGTCGTGCGGGACTCCTCGGGAGCGTGTTCCGGATGCTTGACACCAAAGGCATGCGCACGAAGGCCAAACAGGAGCTGACCCGGCTGGGCATCTCCACCCTCCAAGACGTCACAGTGCCGGTGGAGAACCTCTCCGGCGGCCAGCGCCAGGCTGTCGCCGTGGCCCGCGCCGCGGCGTTCGGTTCAAAAGTGGTCGTGCTAGATGAGCCGACGGCGGCACTCGGCGTTCGTGAATCCAACCAGGTCCTGCAGTTGGTCCGGGACCTCCGGGACCGCGGCCTGCCAGTTATCCTGATCAGCCACAACATGCCCCACGTGTTCGACGTCGCGGACAGGATCCACATCCAGCGCCTCGGCAAGTGCGCCGCCACCATCACCCCGCAATCACACACCATGACCGATGCAGTTGCGATCATGACCGGTGCAGCCACCGCCTGAACAACTGCTGCCGCCATGCCAGTCCGCGGACCGGGTTACCGGTCCGCGGACTGATATGGCTCGGACAGGCCACGCCATCAGCTTCCACGAGAGACAGACCATGGACTACCTCACAACAGCCCGGCACGACGCTCACCAGACGCTCGACGTCATGGTGGTAGGCGAAGCGCTGATCGACGTGGTCACCACGTCAGATGACAAGGTGGAACACCCAGGCGGCTCGCCGGCCAATGTCGCCTACGGACTTGGCCGCCTCGGCGTAACCACAGGTCTGCTCACCGCCATCGCCCAAGACGCGCGGGGGATCTCCATCGAAAACCATCTCCGCAGCGCGGGAGTCATACTTCTGCCCGGATCAAAATCCCTCACCCGGACGGCATCGGCAACAGCAACCCTTGCACCCGACGGCTCCGCCCGGTACGACTTCGACATCTCCTGGGACCTTGCCCCGACAACCCCAGCCTACTTCCCAAAAATACTGCACACCGGATCCATCGCCACTTTCCTCAAACCCGGTGCCGGCGCCGTGAAAGCCCTGCTTGAACAAGCCCACAGACACTGCATGATCACTTATGATCCGAATATCAGGCCAGCCCTGCTCGGCAGCCACATGGAAGCGAAAGCCACCTTCGAAGAGCTCGTGCCCTTAACCGACGTCGTCAAACTCAGCGACGAGGATGCCCAATGGCTGTACCCCCAAAAAAGCCTGGACGAAACCGCAGCCCACATCCTCGGTTTGGGCGCCGGACTCACCGTCATCACCAAGGGCGCCGACGGCTCACAATTCACCACCCCCGCCGCTAACATCGGCATACCCGCCGTGAAATCCAACGTTGCCGACACCATCGGCGCCGGGGACTCCTACATGGCCGCCCTGATCCTGGGCTTTCTCACCCGAGGAACCGAAGGCTTCGCCCCCGCTGTCCTGGAGCAGCTAGGACACACCGCTGCTGCAGCAGCTGCCATTACCGTTCAGCGCCCGGGAGCTAACCCCCCGACCCTGGAAGAACTCAACTTTGCCGTCGAAGCCCACCCATTTACCCAATACGCCGGCTCCTGAGCCACACACGTTCGGCCGCCGTGCCCGGTGAGCCGCCGACACCCCGCTCGGTTAGTTGAGGCCGAGCCGGGGCGCATCTCGCAGGGACCGGCGGGTAGCCGCCGCGGCGGCTGGCCAAGATGATCGCGACGGGGCTGAGGCAAGGCGGCACCCTGATGAGTCTCGTCGTCTTCGGTTGACCCCGGTACGGGCTGGCAGTGGGTCCCGATTCCCCTCGACTACGGCCCCTGCAGACCGGTACAGTTCCCGAATCTGTTCCGCACACTTCTTGGAGGCCATCATGCTCAAAGGAATCAGCAGGATGACAGGGGCTGTGGCGGGGCTGGTGCTTTCGCTCGGCCTGATCTCACCGTCCGTGACGGCAGTGGCCGCGGTGGGCTACGACTTCGATTCGGCCGCCAGCCTGCAAGTGGTGGTCAACAAGCACCGGCAGCTGAACCCCGCCACGTATGTGCCGGGGCAGCTCGTCAGAATCCAGGGGGAACGGTTGCGGTCGCAGGCCGCGGACGCCTACAAGCAGTTTGCCAAAGCCGCCAAGGCCGGCGGCGTGAACGTCATGCCGATCAGCGGCTACCGTTCGTTCAGCGAGCAGGCCAGCCTTTACGACAGCTACGTGCGCCAGTACGGACAGGCCACGGCGGATACCCTTGCCGCCAGGCCCGGCCACAGCGAACACCAGACCGGCCTGGCGATGGACATCGGCAATGCCAGCGGAACCTGCGCCCTGCAAGCCTGCTTCGCCAATACGCCGGCGGGGCGCTGGGCGGCAGAGCACGGTTGGGAGTACGGATTCATCATCCGATATCCGGCCGGGGCCGAGGCCACTACCGGCTACACCTACGAGCCATGGCATCTGCGCTATGTGGGACGGGCCATCGCCGAGGAAATGCACGCTGACCCAATCCAGTTCCCCACCCTTGAGAAGTACTTCGGCCTGGAAGCCGCCCCGGACTACCTGAATTAGAAGGTTCTCCCCCGCGTTAGGCGGTGAGGGTCGTTGTGCGGTTAGGGTTGGGCGGAATCGAAGAAGCGGTTCGAATGACCGCCTGTGGCTTCGGATTCGCGGGCTTTGGCCTTGATGAACTCCCTGTCCTCGTCGGTGAGCACGGCTTCGCCATGCATGTCGACGTCGGCGTTCTCGCCCGTTTCCTTGTTGAAAATTGCCGCCAGGGTACGGGGCAGGACCACGCATCCCGGGTTGTCCATCAGCCACTGCTGGGTGCTCGGGTCGAGCCGGTTCCATTGTTCCTTGATGTGCATATCAGTCACTCCTGCCTCTCGGGCATCGGTTTAACGAAAGTACCTGTCGGGCTTTTGCTGACAGGGGAATGCGTGCGATGCCATTCGGGCTGACCGGATACGGGCCTTCGATGCTTCCAACCTCCATGGGACTTGGAGCAGGACCGTGCGGGGAATATCCGGACGGAGAGGACGCGCCTGGATTGATGCTGGAGGGGCATTAATATCTATATGACGGAATCCCCCACCGAAATCCACTCCTGCTATCAACCCTACGTGTTCCCGGGTCGAATAGAGCGTCCGCCAACGTGACAAAACTGAAAACTCGAAGCCCCGTTCCGGTGGCACCCCCGCCGGGGCTGCTTGTTGGTAGGGATAGAGCGGAATTCATCACATCGAAATGGATCTCTGGGCGATCTGTGGGGGCTCCAAAACGGCCACTGGTCAGTGTGTGGCGGCCAGCCGCCTGTAGCTGAAGGACTTCAGCGTCAGCGTGCCCCCGGCCGTGACGGCTTTTATGCCCGGCGTTCCCGGGCCGGGGAAAACGAGTGACGTCATGGTCTTTTCCCCGCCGTTGATGAAAACCTCCACCGAGCTGTAGTCGACGAAAATCGATAACTCCACTTTTCCGTCACGCGCTGGGCTGACTGCCCGGCGCGAAGCCCCATATTCCGGACTGAGTCCGGCCTTGCCGGTGGCGGCAGCGTCGGCATCTCGAGTGATGAAAGCCGCTTCGTCGGCAAAGTCATATCCCACCGTTGCGAAGGTTCCCCCGCCGCTTCCGAGCTCAATCCTCGCTTCGGATCCGTCGTCGCCCGCTCTCCGTTCAAGAGTCACATCGAGCCGGTACGCCCCGCCCTCCGGGGCCGGCAGCTGTCCTGCGCCATCCTGCGTCATGTGGCGTTCCCCGGATGTAGCCACCGGGCCTTCAAGGGACTTCATGGCGGCGGAGGGATTGGACACAAGGGTCGGCTTGCCCGCGATTGTTTTCAGCCGAATGTCGCGAACCATGGAGTCGGCGCCGCCCTGCCAGTCCCGGGTGGGCAGCTGCCGGGCATAGGCCCAGTTGTTCATCCACCCGATGGCGTGCCGGGAGGACATCCGCTGGCTTTCGGTGAGTCTCGGATCATCCCACGTCACGGCGGCGTAGAAGTCGGAGCCGGCGTCGAGCCACTGATGCGGCTCGCCGGACGGGGTGAAGCGGGTTCCGTCCCACTCGCCGGTCCAGTAGGCAACGCCCGTGGTGAATCCCTCTTCACTCCCATTGGCGCTGGCGGCAAGGACCCAGGTCCGTTTGGATGGATCGCCGTCGAGGTCCAACTGGAAGAGATCGGGGCATTCGAGGACGCCCAGGCCGGTGCGCTCGACGCCCGAGGCGTAGCGCCAGGTCTTCAGGTCCTGCGAGGTGTACATGCCGATTTTGTCGCCTTCGGCCAGGGCCATCACCCATTGGCGGTGAGCTTCATCGCGGATGATCTTCGGATCCCGCCAATTCGGCTCGCCGGGATTTTCCATGACCGGATTCTGCGCATACGCGGTGAAGGAGTGTCCGTTGTCGGTGGAATAGAAGAGGGATTGCCGCTGGACGCCCCGGTCCTGTTGGGTCATGACCGCGATGACGGCCCCTTTGCCAAAACCGGCCGAGTTGTCGTGGTCCACCACGGCGCTTCCGGTCTCGATGTCGCCCAGCCCGTTCGTGTACTTGGCGATCGCCACCCCCTCATCCTTCCAGTGCACCAGGTCTGTGCTGGTCAGGTGGTACCACTCGGTGCCGTTCTCGGTCGGGTATCCGGCGTTGTAGAGGTAGTAGTAGTGCCACACGCCGTCCAGCAGGAACGGACGCTGCGGATCATTCATCCAGTTCTTCTGGGGCGCGATGTGATAGCTCGGCCGGAACTCGGACGCCCCCTCGGGCCGGTCGAAGGCTGAATCCGTCTGCTCGGCATGGCTCTGGTCCGCGTGGCTCTGGGCGCCCGGACGGGATCCCGCAGCAGGGACCAGCGCCACCGCGACAAGAACGGCCACGGCCGCTGCTGCCAGCACAATCCAGACCGTCCGGCGGCTCGGCATTCCGGGAGGGAACCTCCCTGCGCCGCGTCTGCCGATCAAATGGGCGGCGGAAACGGCAGGCCGCCCCTGTGGTGGCCGGCGTCGAAATGGGTTCAATTGTTCAGCGCCGGCGGGCGTAGGAGGTTTTTCATCGTTCAACATTCCTGGTTCTCGTGGAAGCCATCCCGCCCCATCATGGCCTGTATGCGAGGACGGAAACGCCCGGAATTCCGGGCGCTTCCATCCTCATGACTGCCTACTGCACTACTTGTACAGGCCGGCACCGCCGACGTTGAGGTTCGTGGGCAGGTACCCGAACGGGCCCAGTCCGTTCTGGCCGAAGGTGCGGTCAACTGCCGAAACTCCGTTGCGGAAGTTGATCTTCACGGTGGGCGAGAGTGAGCCGCCGCGGACACCGTTCACGTTGTCGATGAAGGACTGCACCAGACCGCCCGGCTGCACGTAGTGCGAGTACGCCTGGAACTGCCGACCGTTCTGGCGGGCATCCGGCCCTTCGGGCGCATTGGCTGGCATATTCAGGTCCGTGGGGGACGCCAGAGCCAGGCCGCTGTTGTTCATGGGCTGGTAGTCGGAACGGACGCCGTCGCCCACAAAGCCGTAGACGCCGTCGGGGCCCCGCATTCCATCCGCGTACGTGAACTGGTGGCTGATGGTGAACAGGTAGTACTTGTTCTTGCCGCCCTCGTTCTGGATGAAAATCTGCGGGCGCTCGGTCTGGTCATTGACGCAGTTGGCGGACAGGACCGGCGGCAAAAAGTGCCACTTTGTCAGGTCCTTGTTGTCCGCCACGGCCAGGCCCACGTTGGCGGTCTGGAACCATGACCCGGTGCTGTTGACCTGTTCAAGTGTCTCGGCATTCGGGTCCCCCGGCCGGTAGCCCAGGTCCGCGTTCGTGCACTTGTAGTCGCCCCGTTTCCCGCCGGTGTTGCCTTCGAAGACCATGAAGGTCTTACCCGGGTGCGCCGGGTCTGCGAACGTGTACGGGTCCCGGAAGGCGAAGCCCGGGTTCTGGGCCTTGTTCTGGTACAGGACACCGTCCGGCTCAAGGAGCTTGGTGTGTTCGAAGCCGTCGAAGCTCACGCCGTTCTTGTCAGCGTGGATGTTGCCCAGCGCCTTGGCAATCACGGCGTCCGGGGCGATGCCGCCGCCGCCTGCGTTGCGCTCGGCAACGTCGAAGAACGTCGTCGCCGTGTAGAAGACGTTGACGTGGTTTCCCTGCATCAGACGGGTGGAACCGGACCATTCGGTGTTGCCGATGGAGGTGTTGTCCAGGAACAGGTGTCCGCCGTAGTTCCACTTGTCCTTGGCCGGATCCGCGTTGGTCTTGCGGAAGAAATAGCCGATCCGGGCGTTCCAGTGCCGCTGGTCGAAGCCGTAGCCGGCGTGCCGGTCGGCAACGAGCGAGAAGATGACGTCCCAGCCCTTGTAGCTGATCTGGTTTGCGTTCTCGTCGGTCAGGGACCAGGTGTCCCACACCCAGACGTCGTCGTTCATGGCCGGGAAGTCCTGCGGGATTTCCGGCATCGTGACGTTGGGGCTCATGGAGTTCTGGCCCGGGGACACGGTGGTGCTGCTTTGGGCCATGATCTGTTTGGCATCCGCACGCGTCCACTTGGAGGTGAACGCAGCGGCCGGATCGAACGGCTGCTGGGTGTGCTTCGTGGGCAGGGGGAAGCCGGGGGTCGGGGCCGGCATCTGACCGCCGCTCGGCGGGTCAGAAGGCGCATTTGCCTGCGCCGGCGGGACGGAAAGGAAGACGGAGGCCGCCACGGCTGCTGCCAGTGCCGCGGCGACAGAACGCCGCCGCAGCTTCCGGGGTGTATTGGGGTGCTCGTGCATTTTGCTCTTCTCGCGGAGTGAGACCATTCGTGGAAGACGGGCGTGTGCCCTCTTTCCCCGAAACTCCGACAGCCCCGCTGACACCGCAGGCGTCATCGAGGACGCCATTGTGTCGAGGGGGCGGGACCTCGGTAGGGCCCCGCCTGATGATCCGGGAGGGTGCTGATTTCCCGGACGTTCATCACCGTAGACAGTGCTGGCGAGGATTCAAAACCACATTTCCGGCACGAAAGAGGCTCCGCAGGTACCGCATGTAAGCGCTTGCACAAAACATTTGCGCGCGCGTGCCATGCCTCAAAATCTGAGTCAAATGTTTCATGAAAAATATGATTTATTTTCGAAGTGGTCGGCTGTTTAGCTGTTGGCCGCCCCGTAGACGTCCGCCGTTCAGCACAACACAGCGGCAGCGGTGGCGCACCAGAGCCCTCGGCTTATGCCGAGGGCTCTGGTCCGGAAGTCACATCCAGTCGGTCAGGAATCTACTGCCACCCGTTTCCGGCGCCGGGAGGGCGCCGCGGCGATGAGCAGGGCCGCCAGTGCCACGGCCGCGCTCAGGATCAGGCCCGGGCGATACTGCTCCAGCATTGCCGCCGCATCCACCCCGGCGCCCCCGCCGGACGAATTGCCGTGACCGCTGACCATGGCGGTGGTGACGGCGAGAACCAGGGCGGCCCCCACCTGGGTGCTGGTCTGGATCAGCCCGGCCGCCAGACCCTGTTCCGAGTTCCGGATGCCGGCGGTGGCCTGGACGTTGATGGACGGGAAGGCCAGGGCGAATCCGACTCCCAGCAGCAGAACTGAGGGCAGAATGTCCGTCACGTAGTTCGGCGAGGTGCCCACCCGCAGAAACAGCAGGTAGCCGAGCGCCAGGGAGGCCAAACCGGTCAGGATCAGCCGCGGGGCGCCAAACTTATCGATGAGCCGGTCCGCGAACGGTGCGCTCGAGGCCACCAGCAGGCCGGTGGGAAGAAGCGCCAGGGCCATGCCGAGGGGGCTCCATCCCAGCACGGACTGCAAATAGAGCGTGAGGATGAATTGGAAACTCAAGTAGGAGCCGAACAAGCCCACCGCGCTGAGGTTCGCCCGCGCCACCCAGCCTTCCCGGAGGATGCTGAACCTCACCAAGGGGTGCCGGACGCGGTTCTCGATCACCGCGAAGGCTGCCAGCACCGCTGCGGAGGCCACGAATCCGGCGATAGTTGCCACAGATCCCCAGCCGTTCCCGGGTGCCGCAACGAGCGTGTAAACGAGCCCCAGCATGCCGGCGGCGAGGGTGACGGCGCCCCACAGGTCATGCCCACTTTCCTGTTTACTGCCTTCGGCCCTGCTGGCGGCGTTGTCCCGGGGGATGTATTTCAAGCCAAGAAGCACGACGGCGACCGCCACCGGCACCGAGATAAGGAAGGTCCAGCGCCAACTCATGGCCGTCATCAGGCCTCCGACGACCAGGCCGAGTGAGAAACCGCTGGCGCCGAAAGTGGTGAAGATGGAGACGGCCCGGTTGCGTTCGCGGCCTTCCGCGAAGTTGGTGGTGATGATGGAGAAACCGGCGGGAGCGGTGAACGCGGCGGCGAGGCCCTTGAGGAAGCGGGTGGCGATCAGCAGGGCGGGATCATCCACCAGGCCGCCGAGCAGGGAAGCTGCGGCGAAGACGCTGAGTGCTATCAGGAAGATGCGCCGCCGGCCGAGCAGATCTGCCATCCGGCCGCCCAGCAGGAGCAGACTTCCGTAACCGAGCACGTAGGCGGACACGATCCACTGGAGCGACTCGGTTCCCAGGTGAAGTTCGGTGCCGATCGAGGGAAGGGCCACGCCAACCATGGATACGTCCAGCGCGTCGAGCGCCAGAACGGTGCACAGGACCAGGAGAAGCATCCACTGCGCACGCGTCCACCGGACGGGAGTAAGCCGTTCGCCGGCAGGTCTTTCAAGAGTGGAAGTTGAGGTCATGCCACCAATTTATATGACACGTCATTGAATGACAAGGAATATTATGACGTGGACTTTTAATTCGTCATGAACTAGAATTTGGGCATGGCAACACCGCAGGACCGCCAGCTGGTTGAGCAATGGCGCAGCATCCAGACCACGTACTTCCGCACCGCGGGGGCGATCGACCGTGCCCTGGAATCGCGGTTCAACATCGGCCTGACCGAGTTTGAAATCCTGGATCTCGTGGCCGAAAGCGAAGACGCAGCGTGCCGGATGAAGCAGCTCGGTGAGCGCACGCCCATGACCCAGAGCGCCATGTCCAAGGTGGTGGACCGGCTCGACAAGGCCGGACTCATTTCCCGGCACTCCTGCGAAGATGACCGGCGCTCACTCTTTCTGGAACTTACCGACGCCGGCCGCGCACTCCACCGGGAAGCCGCGATCGAGCACCGCGCCCTGCTCAAGGAAAACCTGGCCTGACCCATAGTCCCAGGGAAACAGCAGCTCTGCCGATCGTTCGGAAGAGCTAGGGCACGGCTCGTGCAGGCTCCCGACGGCGGTGGACGGCGTCGGACCGCCAGGCCAGCTGCGCCGTGCACGGCCGGCGCAAAGGTTCCCCCGGCCGGACGTGGGAGGATGCCGGTATGGAAACCACCCCCGAGGTCCTCCGTTATGCGGCGTTTG
>JBKPBZ010000207.1:0-16990 GCA_046727115.1 Actinomycetota bacterium
GGCCTCACTGTCGGTAGCATTGAGGCTCTTGAGGTCAATCGTCCGACGCTAAGGGGCTGCCGTCCCTGGTGTCGCAAATGGAGGTGCTGTGGCAATCTTTACGGACCCAATCAGGGAACATGCTGATTTTGGCCCGGGGGACGCCGAATGGCTGCACCTCCTGGTCGGTGACTGGCAGATGGTCGCCGACCTCGCGTTCGCCGACCTCGCCCTGTGGTTTCCGCATCCTGAGTTCGGCTACGTGGCACTCGCCCACGTCCGCCCCTCCACCACGCACACGGTGTTCCACACCGACTTCGTGGGGGAGGGGATCAGGTCGGACCTGCAGCCGCTGGTCGACAAGGCGTGGGAGAGCCGCGCGATCGAACGCTCCAACGAGACCAACTGGAGCAGCGATATGGCGCTGCGCGTCGAGGCGGTCCCGATGGTCCGCAACGGCCGCACCCTGGCGATCGTGACCTCCCACATGGACCTTTCCAGTTCCCGGATGCCCTCCCGGCTCGAGCTCACCTACCGGCAATGCGCCTACGACCTGCTGCGCATGGGAACCCTCGGGCTGTGGCCGGACTTCGCGTCGCCCACAGGCTCCCGCCGCGGCGCTCCGCGTGTGGGTGACGGACTGATCAGGCTCGATGCCGAGGGGATCGTGCAGTACGCGAGCCCCAACGGGGTCTCCGCGTTCCGCCGCCTCGGCGACGGCGAGTCCCTCGAGGGCCGGTCCCTCGCCGAGGTGACGGCGGGACTTTTGCGGGACCGGCGCATGGTCGATGAAACACTGCCGCTGGTCGTCACGGGCCGCATGCCGTGGCGGAGTGAAATCGAGTCACGCGGCGTCAGTCTTTCGCTGCGCGCGATCCCGCTGCGCGACGAGCAGCAGCGGTTCGGTGCCCTGGTCCTGTGCCGGGACGTCTCGGAGCTGCGTCGCCGCGAGATGGAACTGGTCACGAAGGATGCCACCATCCGCGAGATCCATCACCGCGTGAAGAACAACCTGCAGACCGTCGCGGCCCTTCTGCGGATGCAGTCGCGGCGCATGGTCAGCGACGAGGCCAAGCAGGGGCTCGAGCAGGCCATGCGGCGGGTGGCGACCATTGCCCTGGTGCATGAGACGCTCTCGCAGGGCCTGACCCAGAGCGTTGACTTTGACGAACTCATCGGCCGCCAGTTCCGCCTTTCGGCCGAGGTCGCCTCGCCCTCGCAGCAGGTCAAGACCCAGCGGTCGGGCCTCTTCGGGGATCTGCCGAGCGACTTCGCCACCCCGTTGGCCCTCGTCATCAACGAACTGGTCACGAACGCCGTCGAGCACGGGCTGGAGGGGCGGACCGGTACTGTCTGGCTGCTGGCCGACCGCTCGGAGACCGAGGAGGGGGATGAACTTCTCACTGTGAGGGTGGAGGACGACGGCGTCGGGTTGCCGGACACGCCGTATGTCGAGGGTCTTGGCCTGCAGATTGTCCGCACGCTGGTCACGAGTGAACTTGGCGGCACCATCCATTGGCAGGCCAGGGACGGCGGCGGAACTGCAGTCCAGATTGTCCTGAGCCTCTCGACGCGCTGAGGATGCGCCCGGGGGCTTAAACAGCCTATGGCCGCGGACCCGTGGGTCCGCGGCCATAGCTGCAGGGTCTTGCGGTGGCTGCCGGCACTGTAGCTGCCCGGTGCTGGGGCAGCAGAATCAGGAAGCGCGCCGTGCCCGTGCAGCGCGGCGCTTCAGGGCGCGGCGCTCGTCCTCGCTCATACCGCCCCACACTCCGGCGTCCTGGCCGGACTCCAAAGCCCATTGCAGGCAGGTGTCCACGACCGGGCAGCGGCGGCAAACACTTTTCGCTTCCTCGATCTGCAGGAGGGCAGGGCCCGTGTTTCCAACGGGGAAGAACAGCTCCGGGTCCTTGTCAAGGCAGGCTGCGCGGTTACGCCAATCCATGCTGATCAGTCACTCCATTCCTGGGAACTCGTAAAATGCCTTTGTGAATTTATTCACTAGAGGCTTCATAAGAAAAGGGCCCATTTGGGGCCCCCTCGGTCATCTGGATTAAGCGTGTCATGTTAACGCTGTGTAAACAAGGGGTAATAGAGGGCGAGATGCCTCGAGACCGTGAGCGATGCATCACATTCAGTGGCGGCGTCCTCACATCTAGACGACTATGTCCGGTAGTGTGCCAGTGTGTCAAGGCCCCCTGTGAACCCTGAAGACCCCAATGAAAACCCCAGCGAAAACCCCGCTGAAGGCCCCCGTGGGAATGACGGCGAGCATCCCGGCGAAAATTCGTTCCGGAATCCGGACGGAGCCGGGGCCCGGAACCCCGCGAGGCCAAAGGGGATCATTGTCATCGCCGTCGTCGTCGCGCTGGAGGCCACCGCGCTGCTCGTGGCCGGCGGCTGGTACGCGACCCAGCTCCTGACCGGAGCGCCGGTGCTCTCCTTCTGGGGCGCCGTCTTCACGCTGTGCCTGCTGCTGGCGTTCTCCGCATGGCTCTTTGCCGTGGCACGCTTCCTGCTGCGGGGGTTCCGTTGGCCGCGGGCCGGTGCCCTGGTGGCCCAGCTCTTCGTGCTGACCATTGGCTTCCCGACCCTGACCGGTGGTTATCCGGTGGCCGGACTGGCCATGCTGATCCCTGCCGTGGCGGCGATAGTGCTCCTGTTCGACAAGCGGGTCATAGCGTTTGCCTCACGGGCAGCCGGAGCGCCGCCCGCCCTGTAACGGGCCGTCCCGGGCGGCGTGCCGTGCGGGGGAGTTCCGGAGCCGCCCGCCGGCGGTCCGGACCTGAACGAGCTGGGCGGCAGGGCCCGGTTGAACAGGAGAGCAGGGCGCCGCCAGCTGGACCGGCGTCGCACAGCCTTCGGAAATGACGACGGCGCGCCCCGGCGGAGGACTGTGCTCCGTTTCGATCCGGACGCCGAACGGCTCGCCGTCCATGAGCCCCCGCGGGCAAATCAGGACCGCCCGCCCCTGGCCGCGCGCTATGGCCGCCAGATCCACCCGGAGCCCAAAGGCCGGGCCGAATCCCGCGGTGAGGATGATCCGCCAACCCAGACTGTGCAGGGCGGCCAGGGCGCTGTTGGCTTCGGGTGTGAGCAGGTCAGCGTCGTCTGCGAGGGCAATCGCTGTCCGGTCCAGGGTCCCCGCAAGCGCGCTGGCGTGGAGCCCGTACCAGTACCGGCTGGGATCGGATCCCGGGCGCGGCGCGAGCCAGGCGAAGGCTGGGTTCAGTCCCGGGAGCGCGGCCAGCAGAGTGCTTTTACCCGAACCGGGGCCGCCGAGGACCGCGAGGACGCCGCCGGCCGGCAGCCTAATCCCGTGCGGCCGGAGTTCGTCGCCACCGACCCCGAGAAGCAGGGCATCCTCCGGGACCGGGAGGGGCGCGGCGGACGGCATGGCTGCGGGCAGGGGAGCGGGCGGCGGAATTCTTTGCCCCGGCCCGGGGCTGCCGCATTGGGCCAGCACCCGGTCCACGGTCACCAACACGGGCAGCGCTTCCACCCGGAAGGGCCTCAGGGCCACGGTTCCGACTGCGGGGGACCGCCCACCCGGGGCCGTCGGTTCGAACAGCTGGGCCGCGTGGCCGGCCGCCAAGGGAGCGGGCACAAAAGCGCCGAACACGGCCACGCGGCCGGCGACCGGCTCCAACGCCGGAAGCCGCGGCCACGCAAGCCTGCCCTCATCGGTGGACCCTGCTGGAAAGAAGATCCGGTTGGGCAGGGCGGCGAAGAACCTCGCGGTCACGAGCTCACGCTCGCCAGCGACGATGACGCTAATCCCTGCCCGGGAACCGTCCCGCACAATGTCATGAACAAGGTCCTCAGCCCACGCGAGCGGCCCGGAACGGAACGCCGAAACCCAGGCACCCCAGCCGCTGAGCACCAGGACCAGCCGCGGCCGCGGCCCGGCCGCGGGCCCGCTCAGCCGCGATGTGGCTTCTTCGGCGATCCGGCACAGCACCCTGGCGGCCCGGCGCACTTCATCCAGGCCCGCCACCGCGCCGACGCGGGGCGCCGCCGCGGCGGCGCTGAACACGCCGGCGGCGTCGAGTATGTACAGGTGCGACTCCGCCCTGTCGATCAGGAGCTGACCGACAATCGGGACCAAGGCGGCATCGCCGGCGCCGGCCTCAGCGCCGACGAGGGCCAGATGCCCATGCTCGGCTGGACTCCAGCCGAGCTCCGCGACGCGTTGGAGTTCCGGCAGATCCACCAGGCCCAGCCGGACCGTATCCCGGTCCGCGCGCCCGGACCCCGGATGGGGCAGCAGAGCCGGCAGGGGATCTGCCACCGGCCGGCGGGGTGGCCGGCCGCCGTGGTCCTGCCACAGGCGCACAGTGGTGCCGATGAGCAGGGCCGCCCCCTGTGCCGGCGTCAGGGCGGCGCCGCCGTCGTGAGCTCCACGGCTGGGGGAGCCGGGGGCCCGGACACCGGATCCGGCCGGCGCCCGCGTCAGAAACTGCGTGACGGTGCGCACTGTGAGGGCTCCACCTGTCCGCGCGGGAGTCCGGGATGCCAGGGCGGCCGTCTGGAACTCTTCCGGGGCCTGCGCGCCGCGGATCAGGAACCCCCGCCCTGGACGTTCGATGGGGATGGCGGCCGCGAGCCCGGAACCCATGATGTCGAACGATTCGGGGCCGGACTGGACGCGCAGGGCGATGCAGGTGGTGACGTTGGCCCTGATATCGGCGTTCAGGGCTCCCTGCGGGCGCTGCGTGGCCATGATGAGATGGATCCCCAGTGACCGGCCGATGGCCGCAATCCGCATCAGCTCAGAGAGTGCGCCGGGCACTTCATCCACCAGGATCCTGAACTCGTCAACGATGATGACCAGATAGGGGACCGGCGGTCCGGCCGTCGCCGATGACTCGTAGGCAGCGAGATCAGGGGCATCCAGCCGGGCGAGCAGTTCCTCCCTCCGCCGGACCTCGGCACGCAGGGAAACGAGCGTGCGCTCCACCTGCTCGGCGCCCAGATCCGTCAGCATGCCGACGCAGTGCGGGAGCCCGGTCAGCGGGCCCAGGCCCGAGCCGCCCTTGAAATCTATGAAAAGCAGGGTAACCCGGTCCGGCGGATGGCTGGCCGCGAGGCCGGCGGCAAGAGTCCGCAAGAACTCCGACTTCCCCGAACCGGTGGTCCCCGCGACCAGGAAGTGCGGACCGTCCGCCCTCAAGTCGATGTGCAGGGTCCCCAGGCTCCCCGCGCCGACTGGCGCACCCAGTCCGGCCTCCGCGCCGGTCCGGGACCAGCGCCGGGAGATGCCCGGCGCAGCGAGGGGAAGGACGTCGGCCAGGCTGCAGTGCTCGGGGATGGCCGGCGGGGGAGTCGCCGCAATGGGCCGGCCGGCATTGAAGCCCCGGCAAAAGCGGTCAAAGACCACCGCCGGGACCAGATCCGGGACGAAGTCCATCGGCGGTGCCCCGGCGGTGATGAGGGTGCTGCGCCGCCCGAGGACAATGCGGGGGTATTCTGCGGGACCCTGCTCCGGCGTGCACTCGATCACCCTCCACCCGTGTGCCGTGGCCAGCGACCGGAACGCCGGCCCTGCACTGGCGGTGTCCGGCCCGGGCACGGCCCCAGTCTGCCCGGGAGTGCTCCAAAGGATAAGGACTCCGCAGTCGAATCCCTCCCGCGGACCGCCCGTCAACCCGCCCGGCCCGCCGGAATTACCCGGACCGGCCGAACTGCCGGGACCGGCAGCCAGCACGGCCGCGGTGGTGGCGTCATTTGCCGACATTGCGACCCCGGGCAGGAAGCGCGCTGAGAACGGCACTGTGTCCGCCGGGCCATGCAGCAGCAGGCGGGTGCTCCCGCCGAGGGGATAGGACGCCAGCTGCAGGATGAACGAGCGCACCAGCCCGGCCACGGCCGGCGCCGGGCCGTGGATGGTCACCACGGCCGGCGCCGGGTCCAATGTCACGGGGACCTGGCCGAGCGGCGGTGGCCGGAAGCCGGAGTCGGGTGGTTCCAGCCGGATGTTCGCCCGCTGATCCGCCAGCCCGAGGCGCAGGCAGATCTCCGTTGGCTCTCGCTGGGGTGCACCGGCCGCCGGGAGTGCCCCGGCCGCGCAACCGATGGCCAGGTCCGCCGCGGAAGGGGCAGCCTGCCGGCGTCGTTCCCTGTCCTGCCTGGCGGCCTCCGCCACAGCGGCGTGGAGTTCGCGGCGCTGCCGGCGGCCCGTGAGGAACGGGACCAGGACGGACACGCCAGAGACTGCGGTGAAGGCCAGGAACATCCACATGCCGGTGAGAAGCGCCAGGCCGACGCCGGCCAGGAGCGGCAGCACCGCGGCCAGCACGACGGCGGCCCGATGGCTGGAGGCGGTAGTGCCCCGGACAACCAGCGGCGCGGCAACGCTGGAGCCGGCACGCGCCGTCACCGCGTCCGCAGCAGCGTGGGGCATAACCGACGGCCCGAGCCGCAGCGAGATGGTGGATTCGCCGCAGTGGATCGAGGACGCCGTGGTCACCGCGGCCAGGCGCACTTTCCGGCCGTCGACGCTGGTTCCGTTCGCACTGCCGAGGTCCACGATGGTGACGTCCGTGTCCGAGACGTCCAGGCGCGCGTGCTCCCGGGAAAGTGCGGGATCCGGGATCACGATCTCGGTCCCGCTGCGTCCGATCCGGAACTGCCCCCTCCGCAGCGCGACCAGCATGCCCGCGCCGGGACCGCTGTCCACGGCGAGCAGCAACGTGGCAGCGCCCGGCCGGCCGGGTCCGGGGCGGGGTGCTGCTCCCGACGAATTAGCCAGCACAGCGCTTTCAACCGGCACGGCCCTGTCAGCCAGCCCAGCGCTTTCAACCGGCACGGCCCTGTCATCCAGCACGGCCCTGTCAACCAGCACTGCACCCGGGACCAGGGGAGGCTCGCCGACAGTCATGGCGGCGACCGGCACTCCCCGGACGGACAGCCCACCGGTCCCGTAGCGCCGGGCGATGGCGGCCTCCAAGTCCGCGCCCGGGCACGGCTCGGGGACCTCGACGGAGAGCTCAATGAGCTGCCCGACCGGCGCCGGACCGGACGTGGGGGCGCTCCGCGTGGGGGCGCCCGGTGAGAGTGTGCCGGGTGCGAGAGTGCAGGGTACTAAAGTGCAGTGGAAAATCATCCGGGGCATCCTTTCCTGCGTGGCGGCCCGGTTCCACGTTAGGGGCGCTCCGGCCCTGCTGCGACCGGGAAACCAGGCCATGTGGAAAACGCGCCGAAGCGGCGTGGCAACCCCCGCCACGCATGGCTTCCGGGCCGGTGCCGGGGGTGGCGTCGGACGGTGGGGCTGGCAGCGATTCGCCGATACGAGCCGCGTCTCAGGTAGGCTAGACCAGCAGACAATGCACAACATTGCGCTGCCCGCATTCGAACCAGGAGAGTTTGTGACCGCTGACCTCGTCATCGTAGGGTCGGGCTTTTTCGGCCTGACAATCGCAGAACAGGCCGCCACTGAGCTGGGCTTGAAGGTAGTCGTCATCGACCGCCGGCACCACATTGGCGGCAACGCCTACAGCGAAAAGGAAGAGCAGACCGGCATAGAGGTGCACCGCTACGGCGCCCACCTCTTCCACACGTCGAACGACCGCGTGTGGGAGTACGTGAACCGCTTCACGACGTTCACGAACTACGTCCACAAGGTCTACGGCGTCCACAAGGGCGAGGTCTACTCCCTGCCCATCAACCTGGCGACGATCAACCAATTCTTCCGGTCCAACCTCACCCCCGGGCAGGCACAGGAACTGATCAAGGAACAGGCCGGTGAACTGGCCGGCACCGATCCGCAGAACCTGAACGACAAGGGCATCCAGCTGATCGGCCGCCCGCTCTACGAGGCGTTCATCAAGCACTACACCGGCAAGCAGTGGCAGACGGATCCGAAGGACCTGCCCGCGAGCATCATCTCCCGCCTTCCGGTGCGCTACAACTACGACAACCGGTACTTCAACGACAAGTACGAGGGTCTTCCGACCAACGGCTACACCGCGTGGATCGAAAAGATGGCCGAGCACCCCAACATCGAGGTCCGGCTCAACACGGACTTCTTCGATGAGTCGCACGAGTACAGCAAGGGCAAGGTGGTCGGCAACATCCCGGTCGTGTACACCGGACCCGTCGACCGCTACTTCGACTACGCCGAAGGCGATCTGTCCTGGCGCACCATCGACTTTGAAGAAGAGGTGCTCGACGTCGGGGACTTCCAGGGCACGTCGGTGGTGAACTACAACGACGAAGACGTCGCGTACACCCGCATCATCGAGCCGCGCCACTTCCACCCGGAGCGCGACTACCAGGCGGAGAAGACCGTCATCATGCGCGAGTTCTCCCGCGCCGCGGAGAAGGGTGACGAGCCCTACTACCCGATCAACACGCCCACGGACCGCGATCGGCTCCTCAAATACCGCGACCTGGCCGCGGCCGAGCAGGATGTCCTCTTCGGCGGCCGTCTCGGTACCTACAAGTACCTGGACATGCACATGGCGATCGGCTCGGCCCTGACCATGTTCGACAACAAGATCCGCCCGCACTTCGAAGGCGGCGCCAAGATTGAAAGCGGGGGAGTGGACGCATGAGCGCCGCAACCGACACCCAGGTAGAGTCCGCCCAGCAGTGGGACACCCTGCAGCGGGTCATCCTGCCCAACGCCAGCCAGATGGACACGGTTCCCCTGTACATGGACATGGGCACTGCGACCGGCATCCAGCTCCCCACGGTCGGTGACCGCGGAGGAAAAAAGACCAAGCCGCAGACCATCAGTAGCGCCGCCAAGGAAGCCCACGTTGAGGACTTCCTGTCGCGAAGCTCCACCAAGGTCAGGTCCGGGGAACGCGTTTCCTTCGGCAGCTATTTCAACGCCTTCCCGGCCAGTTACTGGCGCCGCTGGACGACTGTCGAGTCTGTCCGGCTTCAGGTTCGCACTGAGGGCGCAGGATCCGTCATCGTCTACAAGTCGAACGCCCGCGGGTCCCTGCAGCGCGTCGACACGCGGCGTGTGGAGGGTACGGCGGAAAACACCTTTGAGCTGTCCCTGGCGCCCTTCGGCGACGGCGGCTGGTACTGGTTTGACCTCGTGGCAGGCTCCGAGCCGCTGGTGATGGTCGACGCCGAGTGGCAGGGCGTCGCGACTGACAAGACGCCCGGTTCGGTCACCCTGCAGATCACGACGCTGAACAAGACCGACTTCTGCCTCAACAATCTCCGGCTTCTGGCGGAGAACCCGGATGCCCTGAAGCATGTCCAGGAGATCCTGCTGGTCGACCAGGGCACACAAAAGGTCGAGGACGCAGAGGGCTTCGCCGACGTCAAGGCTTCCCTTGGCGGCAAGCTGCGGATCATCAACCAGTCGAACCTCGGCGGATCCGGCGGCTTCGCCCGGGGCATGTTCGAAGCCGTCGAAAACGGCAGTGACTACGTCCTGCTGATGGACGACGACATCGTGGTAGAGCCTGAAAGCATCATCCGCCTGCTCACCTTCGCTGACCGCTGCAAGACGCCGACGATCGTCGGCGGCCACATGTTCGACCTCTACAACCGGACGGTCCTCCACACGTTCGGCGAGGTAGTCAACCCTTACCGCTTCCAGCCGTCCTTGCCGAGCGAGGAAATGGTCCTCGGGCACGATTTCCTGTCCTCGAACCTGCGCCAGACCTCCTGGCTGCACCGCCGCTGCGACGTGGACTACAACGGCTGGTGGATGTGCCTGATCCCCACTTCGGCGATTCGGGAAATCGGCCTCTCGCTGCCTCTCTTCATCAAGTGGGACGATTCGGAATACGGCCTGCGCGCCAAGGCGCACGGAATCCCGACAGTCTCCCTGCCTGGTTCGGCCGTGTGGCACGTGTCCTGGATCGACAAGGATGACCTCGTCGGCTGGCAGGCTTACTTCCACGCACGCAACCGGATCGTGGCGGCACTGCTCCACAGCCCCTACGAATACGGCGGCCGCGTTGTGCGCGAATCACAGTACGCGGACATCAAGCACCTCGTGTCAATGCAGTACGCGACCGCGCACGGCCGCGGCTGGGCGCTCGAAGATGTGCTCAAGGGGCCGTCCGGCCTGCCGGAGCTGCTTCCGTCGAAGCTGCCCGAAATCCGGAAGATGATGGCCGGCTACTCCGACTCGATTTTCCGCGCGAATCCGGACGAGTTCCCGACGCCAAAGATGGACAAGCCGCCGCGCCGTGGGCACGGGGTGTCCCAGCCGTCCAAGATCACCCTTCTGCCCTGGGCGGCCAAGACTGTCGCACGGCAGCTTTTCCGCCCCGTGGGCCACACGAGCGCGGAACGTCCGCAAACCAGCATTGCGCACCAGGACAACCGTTGGTGGCGGATCGCGCAGTTCGACAGCGCCATCGTCTCCAACGCCGAGGGAACGGGCGCCTCCTGGTACAAGCGGGACCCTAAGCGCGTGCGGGAAATGCTCACCGAGAGCACTCGCCTGCACGCCGCCCTGCTCAAGGATTGGCACGCGCTCAGCAAGCAATACAAGGCAGCGCTGCCGGAGCTCACATCTCTGGATTCCTGGAAGAAAATCTTTGAAGAGCACACTCAGAGTGAAGTGAAATAGCGTGACAACCACGATTTCCGGGGAATTGACCCGCCCGGGTCTCGGCGGTGGATTTAGGGATCTTCGCCAGTCCAGTTTTTTGCTTAAGCTTCTGGTTCGCAAGGAACTGAAAGTCCGCTACCGCGGCTCCGTGCTGGGCCTGCTCTGGTCCTATGTGAAGCCCGGTGTGCAGTTTATCGTGTTCTACGTCGCCCTGGGCGTCTTCCTGGGCCTCGAAAAGAGTGCACGGAACCCGGACGGCCTCTCGAACTATGCCGTGTACCTCTTCTCCGGAATCGTGCTGATCAACTTCTTCTCCGAAGCCCTCGGGAACGCCGCACGATCGATCGTGAATAACGGGAACCTGATCAAGAAGATCTATCTTCCCCGGGAACTGTTTCCGGTGGCGTCGGTCTGGGTGTCGGCGGTCCATTTCTTCCCCCAACTCGTTGTCCTCGTGATCGGTTGCATCTTTGCAGGGTGGCATCCGGACATGTTCCAGCTGCTGGCCGCGGTCGGCGGATTCGCCATTGTGGGCTTCCTCGCCACCGGGCTCGGGCTGCTTTTCGGCGCCGCCAACGTATATTTCCGTGATTCGGAAAACCTCGTCGACATGTTGCTGATGGTGGCCACCTGGGCATCCCCGGTCATGTACTCGTGGACAATGGTGGAGTCAAAGCTGGGTCCGGGACTCTTCGCCCTCTACCAGGCCAACCCCATCACGGTGGGCGTCGAGTTGTTCCACTACGCTTTCTGGTACCCCACAACGGACGGCTCTGCCGCGATGCCGCCGAACCTGTTCAGCCTGTGGCTGCCGATCGGCCTCGCCATTTCGCTCGTGGTCCTGGCACTGGGACAGCTAACTTTCCGGCGGCTTGAGGGCCGCTTCGCTCAGGAGCTGTAAATGGCAAACGCGATCGAAGTCTCCAATATCAGCAAGGAGTTCGTGCTCCGCCACACCCGTTCCATCAAGGAGGCGGTCGTGTGGCTGGTCAAGGGCCGCAAGGGCGACCTGTCCAAAAAGTTCCACGCCCTGAAGGACGTCTCCCTGATGGTGGAGACGGGGGAGACCGTGGCCCTGCTGGGCCTCAACGGGTCCGGCAAGTCCACCCTGTTGAAGCACATCTCCGGCGTCATGCTCCCGGATTCCGGCAGCGTTTACACGCGCGGCCGGGTGGCTGGCCTGATCGAGGTCGGAGCGGGCTTTCATCCCGACCTGTCCGGCCGCGACAACGTGTACCTCAACGGGGCGATCCTGGGGATGACGGAGAAGCAGATCAACGAGCGGTTCGACGCGATCGTGGAATTCTCCGAGATTGGCGAATTCATCGACACGGAGGTCAAGTTCTATTCATCCGGCATGTACTTGCGCCTGGCTTTCTCCGTGGCAGTCCACACCGACCCCGAGGTCTTCCTGATCGACGAAATCCTCGCCGTCGGAGATGAACCGTTCCAGCGCAAGTGCATAGCCAAGATCCAGGAACTGGCCGAAAAGGGCAAGACCCTCGTCGTCGTCAGCCACGACCTGGACCTGGTTTCCCGGATCTGTGCCCGCGGGGTCCTGCTGGAGCACGGAAATGTATTGTTCGATGGGCCGATCAGCGATGCGGTGAGCAGGCTCCGCAGCTAGTCGGCAGACCTCGCTGCCGCCGTCGCGGCGCGGCAGCCGCTAGTGTGGAGGCAGGTCCTTCGGCCCTGCCATCAGGCATGAGAGAAAAGGCACGAGAATCGTGAAGATTGCTGTAATTGCGTTGGGTAAGATCGGCCTGCCCTTGGCCGTCCAGTTTGCGTCCAAGGGTCATGAGGTCGTCGGCGTCGACGTCAACCGGCAGGTTGTCGACCTCATCAACGCCGGTACGGAACCGTTTCCCGGCGAAGCCCGGCTGCAGGAACAACTGTCCGAGCTGGTGCCGGCAGGCAAGCTCCGGGCGACGACCGAATACGCGGATGCGGTCCCCGAAGCAGACGTCGTAGTCCTCGTCGTGCCGTTGTTTGTCGACGCGGACGCGAATCCCGACTTCGGCTGGATGGATGCGGCGACCGCCGAACTGGCGAAGCACCTGACCCCGGGCACCCTGGTGTCCTACGAAACCACCCTCCCGGTCGGCACCACCCGGACCCGGTGGAAGCCGGCCCTGGAATCGGCCTCGGGCCTGGTCGAGGGGCAGGACTTCCACCTGGTGTTCTCCCCGGAGCGCGTGCTCACCGGCCGGGTGTTCGAGGACCTGCGCAAGTACCCCAAGCTCGTTGGTGGCCTGTCGGAAGAAGGGGCAGCCAAAGCCGTCGAGTTCTATCAGGCCGTGCTCGACTTCGACGAGCGCACGGACCTGGTGCGTCCGAATGGCGTCTGGGATCTTGGGTCCGCCGAGGCATCGGAGATGGCGAAACTGGCCGAAACCACCTACCGCGACGTGAACATTGGTCTGGCGAATCAATTTGCCCGCTACGCCGCCACGGCCGGGATCGACATCTACCAGGTCATCGAGGCCGCTAACTCCCAGCCCTACAGCCACATCCACACACCGGGAATCGCCGTCGGCGGACATTGCATCCCGGTGTACCCGCGCCTGTACCTCTGGAATGATCCGGAGGCTACGGTGGTGCGCGCAGCCCGCGCGGCCAACGCCGACATGCCGGCCTACACCATCGGGCTGCTCGAGGGAGCCTATGGCGACCTTGCCGAGGCACGCGTGGTGGTTCTCGGCGCTGCGTACCGCGGCGGCGTCAAGGAGACTGCGTTTTCCGGTGTGTTCGACGCCGTCAAGGCACTCGAACTGCGCGGTGCCACCGCGCTGGTCCACGACCCGCTGTACACCGACGAGGAACTCCAGAAGCTGGGCTTCCAGCCCTACCACCTGGGCGAGCCGGCGGACGCGGCCGTGGTCCAGGCAGACCACGCCGAGTACCGCACGCTGGGGCCGCAGGACCTCCCGGGCGTCCGGGTGTTCGTCGACGGCCGGAGGGTAAGCAGCCCCGAGGCGTGGGACGGCGTCCAGTACCGTGTCATCGGCAAGGCATGACCGCGGTAGATTCGCCGATCGCTTCTTCCCTTTGACAGGAGATCCACGATGAACAACATTGCCCCGAGCGCCGATGTTTCGGACCGCGCCGTGCTGGGAGCCGGTACCAAGATCTGGCACCTGGCCCAGGTGCGCGAGGACGCCATCCTGGGAGAAAACTGCATCGTCGGCCGTGGCGCCTACGTAGGCACCGGTGTCCAGATCGGCGACAACACCAAGATCCAGAACTACGCCCTGGTCTATGAGCCCGCCAAGCTGGGAAAGGGCGTCTTCATCGGACCCGCCGTGGTCCTCACGAACGACACCTACCCCCGCTCCGTCAGTCCCGACGGATCGTTGAAGAGCGCGCACGACTGGACCCCGGTAGGGGTCACCATTGAGGACGGGGCGTCCATCGGCGCCCGAGCCGTCTGCGTGGCGCCGGTGACGATCGGACGCTGGGCGACGATCGCCGCGGGCGCCGTGGTCACCAAGGACGTACCCGCCTTCGCCTTGATGGCCGGGGTGCCGGCCAAACGGCTCGGTTGGGTCGGAAAGGCCGGCTTCCCGCTGCGTGAGGCGGACGGGTTCTGGGTGTGCCCCGAGACTGGCGCCAAATATGTTGAAGAAGAAAATTTCCTGAAAGAGGCAGAGGACAACGCATGAGCCTGGACTTTATCCCCGCAGCAAAGCCCATCATCGGCGATGAAGAGCGGGCGGCCGTAGATGCCGTACTCGCCTCCGGAATGTTGGCCCAAGGCAAGCAGGTAGCCGAGTTCGAAACCGAGTTCTCTTCGGTGCTCGTCGACGGCCGCGCGGCCGTCGCCGTGAACTCCGGCACCTCCGGCCTCCACCTCGGCCTCCTCGCCGCCGGCGTCGGCCCCGGCGACGAAGTTATTGTGCCGTCCTTCACTTTTGCCGCCACCGGCAACGCGGTGGCACTGACCGGTGCGACGCCGGTCTTCGCCGACATCGAGCTGGACCACTACACCCTGGACACAGACCACGTCGCTTCGCTGATCACGGAAAAGACCAAGGGCATCATGCCGGTCCACCTCTACGGCCACCCCTTCGACGTCGAGGGCCTGGGCAGGCTTGCCGCGGAGCGTGGCATCGATATTTACGAGGACGCAGCGCAGGCGCACGGAGCAAGCTTTAACGGGAAAAAGGTGGGCAGCTTCGGCACCTTCGCCATGTTCAGCCTGTACCCGACGAAGAACATGACCTCCGGTGAGGGCGGCATGGTGACGACGTCGGACGCCGACGTCGAGCACAAGCTGCGGCTGCTGCGCAACCAGGGAATGCAGAAGCAGTACGAGAACGAGATCGTCGGCTTCAACGCCCGCATGACTGACCTGCACGCCGCCATCGGCCGCGTCCAGCTCACCAAGGTGCTCGGCTGGACCGCGCAGCGGCAGCAGAACGCCGCATTCCTCGATGCCAACCTCGAGAACGTCGGGACCCCGGCGGTCAAGGCGGGGGCGGGCCACGTCTACCACCAGTACACCATCCGGGTGACCGAGGACCGTGACGGGCTGGCCAAGGCGCTGCGCGATGAATACAACATCGGAACAGGCGTGTACTACCCGGTCCCGAACCACCGTCTTCCGTCCTTCAACCGGACCGAAGACCTGCCCAACACGGAGACGGCCGCCAAGGAAGTGCTCTCCCTGCCGGTTCACCCGTCCCTGAGCCAGGATGACCTCGAGCGGATCGTCGCTGCTGTCAACGCCGTGGCCAAGGCCGGTGCCTGAGATGGCGAATCTGCGCGTAGGCCTGATCGGGCTGGGGATGATGGGCAGGCACCATGCCCGGGTTCTTCGCGAGCTGCCCGGCGTCGATCTGGTGGCTGTGGCAGACGCCTACGGCGATCCGCACGGCGTGGCCGGTGGCCTGACGGTGCTGTCCTCGGTGGAGGAACTCATTGCCCAGGGCCTGGACATGGCGGTCGCGGCCGTCCCCACGGGGATGCATGAGGAAGTCGGGCTGGCCCTGGCCGAAGCCGGCATCCACACCCTCGTGGAGAAGCCGATCGCCGAAAGCGCACCGGCAGGACAACGCCTCGTGGACGCCTTCGAGGCCAAGAACCTCGTAGGGGCCGTAGGCCACATCGAGCGCTTCAATCCTGCGCTGCAGTCGCTGCGCAAGAGGATTGAAGCGGGCGAACTCGGCGAGGTTTACCAGATCGCCACCCGCCGGCAGGGTCCCTTCCCGTCGCGCATCGCCGACGTCGGGGTCGTGAAGGACCTCGGTACGCACGATATCGACCTCACCGCCTGGCTCGCCCAGAGCCGCTTCGAGTCGATCTTCGCCCACGTCACCACCCGCAGCGGCCGTCCGCATGAAGACATGGTGGCGGCGACCGGGCAGCTGGAAAACGGCGTCATCACCAACCACCTGGTGAACTGGCTTTCCCCCATGAAAGAGCGCCTGACAATCGTCACCGGCGAAAAGGGCGCGTTCGTGGCCGACACGGTCACGGCGGATCTGACGTTCTTCGAAAACGGCACCGTGGCCACGGAATGGGAGTCCATGGCAGCTTTCCGGGGCGTCTCCGAGGGCAACATGACCCGGCTGGCCATCGCCAAACCGGAACCGCTGCGCACCGAGCACGAGGCCTTCCGCGACGCCGTCCTGGGGTTGCGCACCGACGTCGTGACCATGCGCGAAGGCCTGGACACACTCGCCGTTGCCGAGGCCGTGCTGGAGTCCGCGCGGACCGGGCAGATGGTCAAAGTCGCCGCCTCGTGACGGCCCGTCCCCGATTGAGGGTCGCGGTCGTTACCCGGCTCTTCACGCCCGAAGTGGGAGCCGCTGCCTTTCGTCTCCAGGCGCTGGTAGACGGGCTGGTGGCCGCGGGGGCTGACGTGCAGGTGGTGACGACCCGCGCCCCCGGCGGAGCCTCGGCGGGCCGCGTCCCGTTCGGAATCAGCCGCTGGCCCGTATTGCGGGACCCGGGCGGCAACGTCCGCGGCTATGTCCAGTACCTGAGCTTCGACATACCGGCCTTCTTCCGGCTGCTGGTTCGGGGGGCCGACGTCGTCGTCTCCGAGCCGCCGCCCACCACCGGGCTGGTGGTGGCCCTCAGCAGCTGGCTGCGTCGCCGTCCGTTCGTGTACTACGCAGCGGATGTGTGGAGTGAAGCGCTGTCCGCAACCGACGTGCCCGCCCTCGTCGTTAGCATGATGCGGCGCGTCGAAGGCTTCGTGCTGCGACGCGCCGCCTGCGTCATCGCCATTTCTGATGCCGTCGCAGAGCAAGTCGCGAAGTTCGGCGTGCCGGCGGAGCGGCTCCGGGTGGTCGCCAACGGTGTCGACACCTCCGTCTTCAACCCCGAGGGCGAGGCTGCGGCCAGTGAGCGGCCGTATTTCGCCTATACCGGAACCATTTCGGAATGGCAGGGCGCCGATGTTTTTGTCCGCGCACTGCCGATCGTGCAGCTGAAATATCCGGACGCGGAGATCCGCTTCTTCGGGCAGGGCAC
>JBKPBZ010000208.1:0-2854 GCA_046727115.1 Actinomycetota bacterium
CCCTGGTCCGGTTCGATCAGGCGGTTCATGACCCGCAGCAGCGTGGACTTGCCCGATCCGGAGGGGCCGATCACCGAGGCGGTGGTGCCCTGCTCGACGTGCAGGTCGATGCCGCGGAGGACATGGTTCGAGCCGAAGGACAGGTGCAGGTTCTTGCCGGTCAGCGAACCGGAGGCAAACTCGCTCATGGCTGTGCTCCCTTCCCGATCAGGGCCGCGGCGTCGTCCGGCTGACGTTTCTCCGGACGGCCGGTGCGCAGGCGGTTGTCGATGTAGTTGACCAAGTGGGTGAGCGGAACGGTCAGGATGAGGTACATGAACGCCGCGGCAACCAGCGGCGACAGGTTCCCCGTGTTGGCCGCTGCGTCGTTACCGATCCGGAAGATCTCGCGCTGGCTGGCGATCAGGCCCAGCAGATAGATCAGGGACGAGTCCTTGATCAGCGCGATGAACTGGTTGACCAGGGCCGGGAGCACCCGCCGGATGCCCTGCGGAATCACCACGAGGCGCATGGACGAGCCGTAGCTGAAGCCCAGGGCGCGGGAGGCCTCCAGCTGGCCCTTTTCCACGCTCTGGATGCCTGAGCGGAAGATCTCGCCGATGTAGGCCGCCGCCATGAGGGTCAGGGCGAAGATGGCGAGCGGGAACGGATTCGTGGATCCGGTCGTGACCCGGATCACGGGTCCGAGCCCGAGGCCGATCAGGAGGATGATCACAATCGCCGGGACGCCGCGGAACACATCCGTGTAAATACGGGAGAGCCAACGCAGCGCAGTGATGCGGGACGTGCCCATGACGGCCAGGACCATGCCCAGGATGCACCCGAGCACGCCCGCGGAACCCGCCAGGATCAGGGTGTTGGGCAGGCCGAACATAATCATGTTCGGTAGGACGGCTGCCATCGCCTCCCAGTCAAAGAAGGTCTTTACGAGTTGATCGAGTGCATCCATGGACTAGGACTTCGGAACGGTGACGGCCTTGGAGCCCGGAGACCACGTGGCCGGGGTCTCGCGGTCCGGGTACCATTCCTTGGTCAGCTTGGACCAGGTGCCGTCGGCAATCACGGCGTCGAGGCCCGAGTTCAGCGCGTCGATGAGCGGCTGGTTTTCCTTGTTCACGGCGTACGCGGTGAAGTTCTGGGTGTTCACAACCGACTCGGCGATGACCGTGCCGTCGCCTTCCTTGACCTGGCCGGTGGCCTGCTGGGACGGAGCGACCCAGGCGTCAACCTGTCCGTTCTTCAAGTTGGCGTAAGCGGTGTTGTAGTCCTCGAAGCGGACGGGCTCGATCTGGAGCGTGTTGGTGACGTAGTCATCCTGCACCGTGCCCTGGACCACGGCGATCCGGGTGTCCTTGGTCAGGTCCTTGAATCCCTTGATGTTGGAGTCCTTCTTGGCGACCACGGCCATGTAGCCGAAGTCGTAACCGTTGGTGAAGCCAACGGTCTTGCGCCGGGCGTCGGTGGTGGAAATCGAGGAGGACCCGAGGTCGAACTGCTTGTTCTGGACCTGGGCGAGCAGCGACGCGAAGCCGGTCGACTTGAACTCAACCTTGAGGCCCAGCTTGTCCGCAATGGCGCGCAGGAGCTCGTTGTCGTAGCCGGTGAATTTGCCGGACTTGTCGATGTAGATGTTCGGCGGGGCGTCCGAAAGGGTGCCCACAGTCAGGGTTCCCTCGCTCAGCAGGCCGAGCTTGGACTTGTCAATCTTGTCCAGGGGAGTGACGTCCTTGGTGGTGTATTTGTCCAAGGATTTCTGGTCGCTGCCCTGGAGGGCATCGGTCGATGACGCCGTTGTCTGGGCCGACCCGCCGCCGCACGCTGCAAGGGAGACCGCCACGGCGATGGCCACGGGAACGGTTGTCAGCCACTTCAAGGCTTTGCTTTTCATCACGCAATCACTTTCGTCTGAAATTCAGTGGGTCGCGGGAGGCTCATCGGGGCCCCCGGCCGCTGGCTTGGGCGCCGGGTGGAGCAGACACACCGCGAAAGATAATTGTGTCATCCGACGGGGACGCCCTTTCAATCCGAACGAATCGGGTCTGGCGCAAGCGTTCCACGAAGTATCTTCAGGATCCGGGCTGATCGGCGGTGATCCGGGCAGCGCCAACCCGGAGAGGCGGAATCATCGGCGTTGGAGCAACCGGCAGTCGGAAGCCCCCGGCCGTGTGAGCTCCGTCGCAATCACTGGAATTACGTGCCTCGGGGGGCTAGGTAAGCGGTTCCACCGGCGAAAGTTTCGTTTTAAGAAGTGCGCCGGCGTTCAGGAATCCTAGAAGTCGCCGCGGCTGGCGTCCTCAGGAGGCAGAACCGGCCAGTCACCTTCGATCACGGCGGCCGGCTTCGTCTTGCGCAGGTAGCTTTGGAAATCCGCGGCCTGGGCCGAGGCCCATTCGACCTGGAGCTGGTGCAGGTTGCTCGCCGGCATCCTGAGCTTGGGGAATTTACCGGCCATGGCATCGAGCATGCGCAGGGTTGCCAGGGCGTCGGCGGCCGAGGTGTGCGCGTTGTCCAGGCTGACGCCGTATTCCTCACACAGGGCGGTCAACGTGCGCTTGCCCTTGCGGTACCGGTCCACCTGCTTGTTCATGATGTAGGGGTCCAGGACGGGGAAGCGGCTCAACTGCGGGACGCCGTAGCGGGCCGATTCGGCCGCGAGCACGGTGAAATCGTAGCTGGCGTTAAAGGCAATCACGGGCACGCCGTCGTCGAACAGCTCCTGCAGCACGGCGGCGAGTTCGCGCGTCACCTCCGTGGCGGGGCGGCCTTCGCGGCGGGCCTGCTCGGTGGTGACGCCGTGAATATCGCTGGCCTCGGTGGGAATCTCCACGCCGGGATCGGCGAGCCACTCGTGTTC
>JBKPBZ010000209.1:0-12482 GCA_046727115.1 Actinomycetota bacterium
CCTCTACTCCGACAACCTCGGCTCCACGTGGAAGGAGGCGCACTTCTTCTCCGGGATCAACGGAACGCAGAGCGTGGGAATCGTTCCCATGCCGCGGTGCATACTGCTGGCTGGTGACGTAAACCCCTCAGGCCTGCTCCGGATCAACCGGTCGCAGGGAAAAAGGCGGACCGGGTATTACACCCTCGATGTCGCCTACGATGCTCCCGCCAGCATGGGCACTATGCACCTTGGGCAGGGCAACTGCCGGATCCGCAGTTTGGGAGATGACGCCCCGGCTTTCTTTGGATTCTGTCCTGACGTTGTTGAAGGACGATCTTTCGTGATCGCAACCTACGACGGGTACTCCATTACCAAGGTTTGGCATGACGCGGCAGTACTGCCATCCGGCAAGGGACTCCGGAATGTTTTGGGGCCCACCCAGCGCGGTAACCTCATCGTGGCCTCCAACGATGGCCGGGTAGCGGGTAAGTGGTCGGAGTTCAAGGGCAGGTCCCCCGGCTATTGATATGCCTCGGCAAGCAGTAGTTCACCCGTCCCCTGCAACACAAAAGAGGCACGGACCGCGGTCCGTGCCTCTTTTGTGTCTTGCTGTGCCTGCCGGGACCTCAGCCTAGTGGTGGCTGCTGACGCCGAGCGGGCGGCCCCTCGTCTCCCCGGCCAGGAGGACGCCGATGGCGGAGATGACGCAGAGGACCATGATGTAGATGCCGATCGACCCGGTCCAGTGGGTGCCCTGAAGCAGGGTCTCCGCGATGGTGGCTGCAAACGCGCCGCCGAGGATGGCGCCGAAGGCGTAGCCGATCGAGATGCCCGAGTAGCGCACGTTCGCCGGGAACATCTCGGCGTACATGGCGGACATCGGGCCGTAGGACAGGCCCAGGCCAATGGTCAGGACGAACAGCGCGACGCCGTAGAGCACGATGTCCTTGGTGTCGATGAGGGCGAACATCGGGATCATCCAGGCGAAGACGATGCCGTAGCCGATCAGGAAGGTCTTGACGCGGCCAATCTTGTCCGAGAGCCAGCCGCCGACCAGCGTGAAGATGAGCCAGCCGAAGGAAGCCAGCGTGGTGGCCAGCAGGATCTGCGGGGTGGGCATCTTGAGGGTCTTGGTGGCGTAGGAGATGAAGAACGCGATCAACAGGTAGCCGGCAGCGTTGTTGCCGATGAAGATCATGGTGGAGTAGAGGACTGCCTTCTTGTGCTTGCGGATGAGCTCGCCCAGCGGGGCCTTGCTCTCTTCCTTGCGGGCAGCCATCTCCTTGAAGACCGGGCTCTCCGAAACGGCGCGGCGGATCAGGTAGCCGACGACGATCAGCACGATCGAGAGCAGGAACGGCACACGCCAGCCCCAGGACGCGAAATCTTCCTTGGACATGCTGGTGTTCAGGAAGTACAGCAGGCCCGTGGCGAGGATCATGCCGACCGGAACACCGATCTGCGGGTACGCGCCGAACAGGCCGCGCCTGCTCTTGGGGGCGTGCTCGACGGCCATCAGGGCTGCGCCGCCCCATTCACCGCCGGCGGAGAAGCCCTGGATGACCCGGAGCAGGATTAGCAGGATCGGGGCCCAGACGCCGATCTGCGCGTAGGTGGGCAGCATACCGATCAGCGCCGTGGCGGCACCCATCATGATCAGGGTGAAGACCAGCATGGCCTTGCGGCCGAGGCGGTCACCCAGGTGGCCGGCAACGATCGCGCCGAGGGGGCGGAACAGGAAGCTGATGCCGATGAGGGCGAAGGACAGGATCTGCGCCAGGCCCGGGTTGGACGCGTTCAGCGGGGCGAGGAACAGCGGCGACAGCAGCGTGGCTGTCAGCTGGGCAAAAATGAAGAAGTCGTACCACTCGATGGTGGTGCCGACCAGCGTCCCGGCAAGGACCTTTCGTTCCTCATGTTTGCTGCTGGGACCCGCCTCGGAATCTACGGATGAAGTTACGGTCATTGGAACTCCGTTGCTGGGGGCAGAGGTACTGCCCAAAGTGGGTGCGATGTGACTAGCTGGTGCCTCGTGAGTGCCGGCCGCGGATATTGCGGAGCCCTCGAATTACTGATCGAACGGTCAGTTAGTATCATAAATACTACTATGAAATGTGTGATAGGGCACACATATTCGCGGGGTGTCTTCCGCGGGTCAGTCCTTGCGGTTGAGCAGTTCGCGGACACGGGCCCGGACCGGTTCGCGGTCGTAGGTGTTGACCAGGGCGCCGGCCATGCGGACCGGGTCCCCGAAGAAGAAGTACTCGTACAGCGACTGGCGCCCGGCGAACCCGGAGATCGAGGCGTCAAAGGCCAGCTTGAACAGCCGGACGCGCTCGGGGCCGGTGAGGGTCTTGCCCTGCAGGTACAGCTCGATGTCCGCCCGGGCCTCGCTGTTGACGTCGGCCTCGCCCGGCAGCGCCATGAGGCCCGACGCCGAGAACTTCCGGATGATCTGCGGGAAGCGCTGGGCGATCTTCGGGTACCAGTTGCGGGCAGCGTTCAGCGTGGACCACTTCGGCAGCATGACGCCGGCATCGTTGAGCCCGGCGTCGGCCTCGGAGGCGCGGACCAGCGCCTTGCCGATTTCGACGTCGATGATCAGCTCGGCGATGTCCTCCTGGATGTGCTGGAACCCGTCGATGCCGATTGACTCGGCCAGTTCCGACGCCAGGCCAAGGAAGAACTCGCTCTTGGCGATGGTGCGGGTGACCACCTGGTGGGTCATGAGCGCGCCGGCGCCGGTTTCGGTGTAGAAGCTGTTGCACAGTTGCGGGTTGCCCAGCATGAAGATGCGCTCGCTGGGCACGAAAACGTGGTCAAAGACCGCAACGGCGTCCATTTCCTCGTAGCGGGAGGCCAGCGGCTCGTCGTGGGTGCTGCCGCCGTTGTACAGCGAGGTGCGGCAGAGGTAGCGCAGGCCCGGGGAGTCGTTGGGGATGGCGAACGCATAGGAGTAGGGCGCGTCTTCCGGGGTGCCCCGCAGGACCGTGGACGGGAACACGAGGAGCTCGTCGGCGATCGGGGCGATGGTGGCGAGCATGCGGGCGCCCTGGATGACGATCCCGTCCTCGCGCTCCTCCACGATCCGGGCCGAGAGCTGGCCGCCGAGCTGCTCCGAGCCGGACACCGAGCGGTTGACCTGCGGCGGGATGAGGGTGTGCGTGGCGAGGACGTCGTTTTCCCGGGCCCACTCGTAGTAATTGCGGATGTTCTCGCCGAACTTCGGGTCCGCCTGCGCGAACCACTTCCCGGCCGTGCCCAGCGCGGTAAGCGCGGAGTTCATGTAGTCCCCGGAACGGCCCAGGAAGCCGTTGGAGGACTCGGCCCAGGTGGAGATGGCGCGGCGGCGGCGCTGGAGGTCCTCGACGGTCTTGGGCACCAGGAAGGAGGCATTGACCAGGTCCCCGGTGCTGGGCGAGGTGTAGGTGAGCGCCTCCTGGTACTTCGGGTCGTGCTGCATGTCGAAGAGTTTGGCGTAGGAGCGGGCCACATTGCGGAAAGCCGGGTGCTCGGCGATCTTCTCGCTGACCACCTCGCCGTCGATCACCACGTGCGGGGTCATGGCGTTGAGCTTGTCCAGGTACTGCCGTCCGGTGCGGATACCCATTGGTCTTCCTCCAGTCGTCGTTGAGCTGAGCTGTGGTGAACGGATGCTGTGGTGAAGGGATAGGGCGCGGCGCTAGAGCAGGTCCTCCATGCCCAGCTGGCTTTCCGGGATGGTGGTGAAGGTGCTGTTGGCGAACGCCAGGGCATCGCCGTTGCGGTAGTTGAAGTCCACCACCTCGCCGATATACAGGGTGTGGTCGCCGCCGTCGTACGCCGCCCACGGCTTGCACTCAAAATAGGCGAGGACGTTGGACAACCGCGGCGCCGTGTCCCCCTCCACCCACAGCGGCTCGGGGCCGGGACGGCCGGCGAAGTGCATGGCCAGGTGCCGCTGCTCGGCGCCGAGGATGTTCACCGTGAAGGGCCGGCCGGCCAGTTCATCGTGGGCCTTGGCGGTGCGGGCGATGCTTACCAGCACCAGCGGAGGTTCCATCGACACTGAGGTGAAGGAGTTAACGGTGATGCCGTGGCGCTTGGTGACCCCGTCGAAGGTCACGATCGCGACGCCGGTGGCAAACCTGCCGAGGCTGCCCCGGAAGTGGCTGGCCCGCGGGGCAGACAGCGAACCCTGCCCCCGGACACCCCCGGCGTGGTCGCGTGGCTTGGCAATCATCACTGATCCCTTGCGTTCGTTGCGGTCTTGTTCGGTCATGGTGCGGGTGACCCGTGTTGTGGACAGGCTATGTTCGGGAGTGTCTGTGTTCCCGATGGGCTGGGTTCTCGATAGGGTGTGTTCTCGATATGCTGTGTTCTATAATCGAACAAGTAGTTCCCATATAGAACGCTAGCGGACCGTGAGCCGGAACACAAGGGTTGACAGGCACGCCCGGCGTCCAGCGACCCCGCACCTAGGATGGACCCCATGACCCCGAATGCCGGCACCGCCCAGGCTTCCCCGTCCCAGACGCTGTCCCGCGGCATCAGGGCGCTGGAGATCCTCGCAGAGGCGCAGCAGCCGCTCACCATTGCCGAACTCGCCGATGCCATGGGCGTCCACCGCTCCGTGGCCTACCGGATCCTGCGCACCCTGGAGGACCATTCGCTGCTGGTTCGCGACGACGGCGGCCGCGTCCAGCCCGGCCCGGGCCTCGCGGTCTTGGCGCGCGGGGTCTCCCGCAACCTGCAGTCGGCGGCCCTGCCGGAGCTGACCCTGCTGGCCAACACCCTGACCATGAGCGCCTTTGTGGCGGTCTGGGACCGGGAGGA
This sequence comes from Actinomycetota bacterium, assembly GCA_046727115.1. Classification (GTDB taxonomy): domain Bacteria; phylum Actinomycetota; class Actinomycetes; order Actinomycetales; family Micrococcaceae; genus Arthrobacter. The sequence goes on from JBKPBZ010000209.1 coordinate 4,798, forward strand.
GTGCGTGACGCTGGTGACCGTGGATCCGCGGCACAGCGGTGCCGCGGTGGTGCAGCATCCGGGGTCGCGGCATCCGATCAGCGCCGGGGCTCCGGGCATCGCCATCCAGTCCGCCTTCCCGGAACAGGAGTGGCGGGCCCTGGTCCCGGGCATCCCGTACCGGGCCGAAGCCGCCGAGGCCCGGCGCCGCGGCTTTGCCGCCAGCCATGACGAGGTGATCCCCGGCGTGTCCTCCATCGCGGTGCCGCTGCGGGTGCCGGGCGGCCGGCCGGCCGCCCTCGCCGTCGTCTATATCCGCGCCGCGCAGGACCCGGACGAGGTCGCCCGGGCCCTCACGGAGGCCGCGCGGCGCATCGAGGCGCAGCTGGGCTAGAACCCCGCTTGGCCCCGGCCGCCGTCGTCCTGGCGCTTGGGCCTAAGCGGCCGGAGCCGTCTTCCGTCCGCGCTGCCGGAGTACGACGGCGGTGGCGGTTCCCAGCAGGAACAGCGCCGTGGCGGCGCACACCGGGACCAGGAACGCGGTCGAATAGCCGAAGTTCTGGGCCAGCTGCCCGGCGATGGAGGATCCGAGTGCGGTGCCGGCCACAATGCCGCTGGCCAGGGCCGTCATGACCGTGCCGAGCTTTCCGGCCGGCGCCACGAGGCCGCCGATCGCGAAAACAGTGACCATGAGCGGGCCCACGGGCAGGCCCAGGACCAGCAGCACGAGGACCATCGGCAGCGCCGTCGTGGGCAGCAACAGCAGTAATGCGAGCCCGGCCATGAGCCCCGCGCACGCAATCCAGCGGACGTTCACCGTGAGGCGGCGGGGCCAGTACGCCACCGAGAGGGCGGCCGCCGCCGAGCTGAGTCCCATCGCTGCGTAGAGCAGGCCCGCGAGCTCGGACGTGGCGAAGCTCGCGGAGAAGGAACTCAGGGATGCCTGGGTGGAGCCGAAGAACGTACCCATGCACACCATCGCCAGCACGGGAAGGGCGACGGCGGCGAAGGTCCTGGCGCGTTGGGCTGCCGTGCGTTCGTCCGTGCGTCGGTCCCCCGCCGCTGCGGGAGCCAAACCGGAGGCCGACGCGGGCGCCGGTGCAGCTGCCCGGCCGGAGGACGGGCGCCGTGCTGTGCGGACCACCGCGTGGTGCGTGGGGTGGACGGCGAAGGCGGGTACCAGGACAACAGTCAGTGCCGCGGCCAGGGCCAGCGGCAGCCAGGGCGCGAGCAGGCTGGCGAGGATGCCGACCAGAGCCGGGCCAAGCACGAAGGTGAGCTCGTCGGCGGTGCTCTCATAGGACAGGGCGGTGTCCAGGTCCGCGGAGTTCGCGGCCGCCCCGCGCCCGGACGTCCGGGAGGTCAGCGCCATCCAGCGGACCCGGGCCAGCGGCCCGACCTGCGGGCAGCTGGCCCCGGCCACGAAGGCCGCGGCGAGCACGGGGACGGCGGCGGCAAGGTCCTGCGCCCCGGGAATGAGGTACGCCGCGAGGATCAGGGCCACGATGGCCGCGGTGTTGGCCACGGCGGATACGAGCAGGACACGGCGCTGGCCGAGCCGGTCGGCGAGGACGCCGAGGACCGGAGCACCCAGCGCGGAACCGATGCCGACGGCACCTGCCGCGGCGCCGCCCACGGCGTAGGAGCCCGTGACGGAGGTGACGAGCGTCAGGGCGCCGACGGTGAGCATGGCAAGCGGCAGGCGGGCGAAGAGCCCCAGCGGGATGAAGCTGCGGCCGGCGAGCAGCGGCAGCCGCGCGAAGCGGCCGCCCTTGGCCGGCGCGGGGGCCGGCAGCGCGGCAGTCGAGACGGGGGCGTCGGTCGAAAGGGGGGCGTCAAGAGTGGACGCCAAAGAAGACGGTGAAGGGTTCATGGTTTCCGGGTTCGCTCAATAGTGCGCATCGTCCCTCCTCCCGATGCGCGCGACCCGGTAACAGATCAATGATAGCTGATGCCCGGACGGCCAGCCCGGCTGGCCATCCCGGGTAGGAACTCAGGACGGGCGCTCAGACCCGGATGTCGTCGCTGATGTGCAAGGTGGATCCGCTGCGGCCCTTGACCACCTGGAGCTGGGTGCCGATGCGCTGCTTCATTTCCGCCACGTGGCTCACGAGCCCCACTACCCTGCCGCCGTCGCGGAGGCCTTCGAGGGCGTCCATGACCTGTTCGAGCGCCTGCTCGTCGAGGCTGCCGAAACCCTCGTCGACGAAGAGGGTCTCGATGTCCACGCCGCCGGCCTCGTGCTGCACGACGTCTGCCAGCCCGAGTGCCAGCGCCAGCGAAGCCATGAAGGACTCGCCGCCGGAGAGGGTGGCGGTGTCCCGGCGCTGGCCGGTCCACTCATCCACTACTTCCAGGCCGAGGCCGGACTTCGCGCCGCGCGCGGCCTTGGCGTCGGTGTGCTGCAGCGTGTAGCGGCCGTCGCTCATGCCAATCAGGCGTTCCGAGGCCGCGACGGCCACCTGTTCAAGCCGGGCGGCGAGGACGTAGCTGTTCAGGCTCATGCGGTAGGTGTTGTCGCCTCCGCCCTTGGCGGCGTCGGCCACGGCGGCGAGCAGCGCGGCCCGGTCCCGCGGTTCCCTGCCGGCGGCGGCGAGTCCGGCGTAGTCACCGGCGATGCGTCCCAGGGTCCGGAGCGAGTTTTCCGCCAGGCCGGCCGCCAGCACGGCTTCCCGGGCTTTGCGTTCGGCCGCCGCCGATTCCGCCCTGAGCTCTTCAAGGTGGGCGTCGCTGACGAGGTCCCCGGCGGCCCGCTCGGCCGCCGCCAGGGCAAGGTCCTCGCCGGCGAACAGTTCCTGGATCCTGGCGGCTTCGTCGTGTCCGGCCCGGATGGCCGTTTCGAGGCTTGCTGCCGCCGGCGTCGGCAGCAGCGCTTCCCGGGCTGCGGTTTCGGTGCTGAAACCGGCTGCGGGCAGGGCCTGCTCGAGGTGCCGGCGTGCCTCCGCGGTGCGGGCGGCGGCCTGTTCGAGGGCCGACTGCGCGGCGTCGGCGTGTTCCAGGACCGCGGCGGTTGATGCCAGGGCGGCGAGCCGTTGTTCGAGCGTCGCGTGGCTGGCCCGCAGTGTGTCCAGGGCGTGTTCCAGGGCCTCTGCCTGTCCGTCGATTTCGGCGATCGTGGATTGCGTTTGCGCGATGCCGGAGGCGGCGTCGGCCTGCGCCCGGTCCGCGGCCGTGATGGCCGTCTCGAGTTCTGCCAGCCGGGCCCGGCTTCCGGCGAGGTCCGTGGCGGCGCGGCCGGCGTCCTCGGCCCGTTCCCGGGCCAGGGCCGCCTCCGCGCGGGCCTCCTCCGGAGGAGTGCTGCCGCCCTGGGCCGCCAGGACGGCGACGTTCTGGTGGGCGTCGGCGAGATCACGTCCGAGGGCAGCGAAGGCCTCTTCCGCCGTGTCGCTGGCTAGTTGCGCTTCCTTCTCGGCCTCGGCAACGGCAAGGGCGGAGGCCGCGGCCGGGGCCGGCGCCGGGTGCTCCGGGCTGCCGCAGACGGGACAGGGGACGCCGGCGAGGAGTTGGGTGGCGAGTTCGGCCGCGGCGTTCGTGAGCCGTTGCTCACGGAGGTCCAGCCAGTGCTGCCTCCGGTCCTGGTGCAGGTTCCGGGCTGCGGCGTGCTGTTCCGCGATGGCCGAGCACCCGGCCTCGGCGGCCAGGAAGCGGCCAACGATGGTCACGAGTTCGTCGGCTGCCGCGGCCTCCTTGCTGCGCAGCTGGACCTCCGCGGCCAGTTCCTCGAGGGGGCGGATTCCGGCAGACAGAACCGCCGACTCGGAGCGGAGGGCGGCCAGGGCGGCGGCACCGGACCGCTGACCGGATTCCAGCTCCTGCAGCTGCTGCCGCAGCCGGCTGCCGCGGTCGGTGAGTCCGATGAGCCGGGATTCGTCGGGCAGCCGTTCGGTGAGCACGGCGTGCAGCGACCGCAGCCGTGCGAGCGTGCTTCGGACGGCGGCGCTGTCCAACGTGGCGCTGTCCAACGTGGCGCTGTCCAACGCGGCGTGCGGGTCGGCGGCGTCGCCCCTCCCTGCGTCGATGAAAAGGTCCTGCCCCGCGAGCTCCGTGTCCGTCAGTGCCGCGGACCGCAGCGTGCGCGCGGCCTCCAGCAGGGCCGTTCCTGCCCGGCCCTCAGCTGCCGCGGCACTTTCCACTGCCTGCAGTTGGCCGCCAAGCACTTCGGCCTGGCGGTGCAGCCCGAGGGCGGCGGCTTTGCCCGCCAGGAGAGGGGCGGCAGCCTCGGCGTCAATCCGTCGCAGTTCCGCCGCGGCAAGTTTGGCGTGCCGGTTCGCCCGCGCGTTGGCGGCCTCCAACGCGGAGGCATGCTCAGCGGCCTGGTTCTCGGCTGCCGCGGCGGCGGCCCGCCGGCCCTCTGCGGCGGCTGCCGCGGCGTCGTCAAGCCAGGCCAGCAGGGCATCGGGCTGGTCCCGGCCGGGGGCACCTGCAGGGTCGAGTTGGAGCGCCGCGGTTTCAGACTCGGCCTGCGCCAGGAGCAGATCCAGCTTAGCGTTCAGGCTTGCGACCTCCGCTTTGGCGGTCAGCGCCTGCCGGGATAGTTCCTGTTCCACGGCTTCAAAGCGCTGGGTGCCGAAAAGGCTCTGCAGCAGCTCCAGGCGGTCAGATGCTTTGGAGCGCAGGAACGCCGCAAAGTCCCCCTGCGGCAGCATGACCACGCGCGTGAACTGGTCCCGGTTCATGCCCAAGACGTCGGTGATCTCGGCCCCTGCCTCATCGTTCCGGCCGGATTTCTCTACCCACGCGCCGCCGATCCGTTCGCGCAGCAGCGTGTTGGCCTGCTGGACCGTGAAGCCGTTCTTGCCCCGGGCGCTCGGCTTGTCCCAGGCGGGCGAGCGGGAGACTTCGAAATGCCGGCCCTTGGCCGAGAACTCGCAGGTGACGCGGGGCTCAGTGGCGGCCTCCGCGTGGTCGCTGCGCAGCCGCTTCCCGTCCTGCCGGGCCCCGGGAACCGATCCGTAGAGGGCGAAGCAGATGGCGTCCAGAACGCTGGTCTTGCCCGCGCCGGTGGCGCCGTTGAGCAGGAACAGGCCGTGTGCGCTGAGCCGGTCGAAGTCGATCCGCTCTGTTCCGGCAAACGGGCCGAAGGCGGCAATCTCAAGGCGGTGGATCCTCACAGGGAGACCCCTTCCAGGCGCACGGCTTCTAGTGCCTCGGCGAGAACGGCCGCTTCGGCGTCGGAAGCTGGCCGGCCGCGGACGTGATCGAGGAATCCGCAGCAGACGGAGAGGTCATCCTCGGCTGCGGCGAGCCGGCTGCTGTAGCTGGCCTTCGGCGCCGCGCCGGAGCCATCGGGATCGAAACCGAGCACCAGGGTGTCGGGGAACCGTGCCCGCAGGCGGTCCATCGCTTGGGCCGGGCGGGCGGCGTCCGTCAGGGTGATCTGGCAGTAGGCGGCCTCGGCCCAGGCGAAATCCTCCGACTCGAGGAGATCATCCAGCTTTCCGCGGAGTACGGCGAGGGCCCGGGGCGCTTCCCAGTGCACTGCGCGGACGTCGCCGATGCCATCGGCGTCGACCTCCACGAGCCAGCTGCCCTTCTTGTGCTTCGCCTCCGAGAAGGAGTACGCCAGCGGCGAGCCGGAATAGCGCACCGCCGGGGAGAGCTCCTGCCGGCCATGCAGGTGGCCCAGCGCGGTGTAGCCGAAGCCGTCGAAGAGATCCAGCGGAACGGCGCCGACGCCCCCGATGCTCAGGTCCCGTTCGCTGTCGGAGCTGATGCCTCCGCTGGCGAAGGTGTGCGCCAGAACCACGGAATGCACGGTCCGGGTCTCGCTCCGGTGCCGCACGTCTGCACGGATCCGTTCGGTGGCGGCGCGTGTGACCTCGAAGTGGCTCGCGGTCCCGACGCCCAGTTGCTCGGCGACCAGCCGGGGCTCCAGCCAGGGGATCCCGTAGATGGCCAGCACCGGCCCTGCAGTGTTCACGGCGTCGTCCGTGAGCGGAAAGAGCACGGGCTGGTCCAGTTCGTTCAGCCGGGTGCGCAGATGCACTCCCCCGCGCTCGAGCAGCCGCGACGCGAACCCCAGCCTGATGGCGGAGTCGTGGTTGCCGCTGGTAAGGACAACCTGGGCGCCAGCACCCGTGAGGCGCACCAGGGCGTCGTCCAGCAGGCCGACGACGTCGACTCCCGGCAGTGCGCGGTCGTAGACGTCCCCGGCGATGAGGACGACGTCCACGCTCTCGTCCCGGACAAAGGTCACGAGCTGGTCGACGAAGGCTCGCTGGGCATCGAGCATGCCGATGCCGTGGAAGGACCGGCCCAAGTGCCAGTCGGAGGTGTGCAATAACCGCATATTCCTACGGTATCGGCTGCCACCGACACTCTTGCGCCACCACCCCGGGAGGGTGACCGAAGTCAAAGGTGGTCCAGAGTTGTTGTTACTTTCCACCCTTGCTGTCGAAGAAGCTGCGGGCCTCGTCGTCCTGGGCGGCGGCGCGCCCGGGCGAAGCCGTAGCAGCAGCCACCTGCCCGTTGCCCCGGGGGCCGGCGCCGGCCGTCTGGCTGTCGCCCGCGGAGCCGGTCAGCTCGCCGTCACCGAAGTCGGCGGCATCCAGGTCGTCGTGCACGTCGGAGGCCAAATCGGCGTCGTCCAGGTCCGTGTCGGTGGGCGTTGCGCCGGCCGGGTCGGTGGTCTGCCCGGTCTGAACAGTGCTCTCAACAGTGCTCTGAACAGTGCTCTGGGCGAAGCCGCGGAAAACCAGCCCGGCGATGGCCGCACCGACCACCGGCGCTACCCAGAACAGCCACAGCTGCCCGAGCGCATCCGGGCCGCTGAAGATGGCCGAGGCCGTGGCCCGGGCCGGGTTGAACGGAATATTGCCAAGCGCCTGGCCCAACTGCAGGAGCATCGCCGTCGTCAGGCCCACCGCGAAGGGGGCAGCCGCCTTGGCGGGATTCCGGCTGGCCGTCGTGGCAAGAAATACGGCCACGAGCAGGGCGGTGCCGAGGACCTCCACGAGCAGGACGCCGGCCATGGGAACCTGGATGATCGAGTGCTCGCCGAAACCAGCCGCCACGGTGGCGAATGCGCCCTGGCTGTCGTCGATCGTCGGAATGGTGCGCAGGACGCCGAACAGGGCAACGGCCCCGAGCGCCGCGCCCACGAGCTGGGCCCCGATGTACGCGGCGGCATCGGCCAACCGGATTCGGCCGGCGATGGCGTTGCCCACGGTGATGGCGGGGTTAAAGTGGCCGCCGGAGACGTAGCCGACGGCAAGCATCGCAGCCGTCAGCGCCAGGCCCGCGGCCAGCGCAGCGGGCAGCGGGTTGGACTGCGGAATCGTGAAGAGTGGCACGCCCAGGCCCGCGACCACCACGATCAGGGTCCCGAGCGCCTCGGCGGAGAGCCGGGCCACGAGTCGGGGCCGGGGCGAAACGTCGCTGGCGGCCGGTGGCCGGACGCCAACGGATTCGCGGGCTGGCACAAGCAGGGTCATAGTCAGGATTCCTTTGCTGGTGGCGGCGCGCCTGAGGCTGCAATTGCGGCGTCGCTGGCCCGCCGCCGGGCGGTGGTTCCGGTGCGGCCTCGGCCGCCCGGGGAATGGGTCCGCCAGCAGTCTGCCAGCGGAATCTGGATGTTGGCTGGATTCTGGCTTAGTGCCCCAGGGCCACCGCGGCCACGGCGCTGGCGGCAAGGGCGACGACGGCGGCGGCGGCCCAGCGCAGGAGCGCAGCCGGCGGCGCGGCGCTGGACCGCCGCAGCTCCCGCC
>JBKPBZ010000210.1:0-6208 GCA_046727115.1 Actinomycetota bacterium
GCCTTGGACGTTGTCCTTGAAGGATTGCGGCGCTTGGAGTACCGAGGCTACGACTCCGCGGGTATTGCGGTGGTTGCCGACGGCACCATTTCTTCCCGGAAGAAGTCGGGCAAACTGAGCAACCTCATCACGGAGCTGGACACCCGCCCGCTGCCGGAATCCCTCACCGGAATCGGCCACACCCGCTGGGCCACGCACGGCGGCCCGACGGACCAGAACGCGCACCCGCACCTGTCCGACGGCGGCAAGCTGGCCCTGATCCACAACGGCATCATCGAGAACTTCGCCGAGCTCAAGCTGGAACTCGTGGGCAAGGGCGTCACCTTCGAGTCCGAGACCGACACTGAAGTAGCGGCCGCCCTGCTCGGGGACATCTACCGGAACCAGCTGGGCGGTGACGTCGCCAATGGCGGCCTCACCCTGGCCATGCAGCTTGCCTGCCAGCGGCTCGAAGGAGCGTTCACGCTCCTCGCCGTCCATGCCGACCAGCCCGACGTGGTGGTCGCGGCCCGCCGGAACTCCCCGCTCGTCGTCGGCCTCGGCGACGGCGAGAACTTCCTCGGCTCCGACGTCTCCGGCTTTATCGACTACACCCGGCGCGCTGTGGAACTCGGCCAGGACCAGATCGTCACGATCACCGCCGACTCCGTGGAAATCACGGACTTCTTCGGTGCCCCCGCCGAGGGCAAGGAATACAAAGTCGACTGGGACCCTGCTTCTGCCGAAAAGGGAGGCTTCCCGTCCTTCATGGAAAAGGAAATCCACGACCAGCCGGACGCCGTGCGGCAGACCCTGCTGGGCCGCTCCGACATCCACGGCAAGCTGACGCTGGATGAGCTCCGTGTTGATCCGGAGCTGCTCAAGCACGTCAACAAGATCATCGTCCTGGCCTGTGGCACCTCCGCCTATGCCGGCCAGGTGGCGAAGTACGCCATTGAGCACTGGTGCCGGATCCCCACCGAGGTCGAACTCTCGCACGAATTCCGCTACCGGGATCCGATCGTGGACGAGAACACGCTGATTGTCTCCATCTCCCAGTCCGGCGAGACCATGGACACCCTCATGGCGGTCCGCTACGCCAAGGAACAGGGCGCCAAAACGGTCTCCATCTGCAACACCAACGGATCCACCATCCCGCGGGAATCGGATGCCGTGCTCTACACGCACGCCGGACCCGAGATTGCCGTGGCCTCGACCAAGGCGTTCCTGGCCCAGATCACGGCCGCCTACCTGCTGGGCCTTTATTTGGCACAGCTGCGCGGCAACAAGTTCCAGGGTGAGATCAAGGACATCCTGGCTGACCTGGGCAAGATTCCGGCCAAGGTTCAGCACATCCTCGACAACGAGGCCCCGATCAAGGAACTCGGCCGGTCCATGGCCGACGCCAAGTCCGTGCTGTTCCTGGGCCGCCACGTCGGCTTCCCGGTGGCGATGGAAGGTGCGCTGAAGCTCAAGGAACTGGCGTACATCCACGCCGAGGGCTTCGCCGCCGGCGAGCTCAAGCACGGCCCGATCGCACTCATCGAGGAAGGCCAGCCCGTCTTCGTGGTGGTTCCGTCCCCGCGCGGCCGCGACTCGTTGCACGCCAAGGTGGTCTCCAACATCCAGGAAGTCCGCGCCCGCGGCGCCCGGACGATCGTGATCGCGGAGGAAGGCGATGAGGCTGTCAAGGCGTACGCCGAGCACGTCTTCTACATCCCGGAGACTCCCACGCTCCTGGCGCCGCTGCTGGCGACGGTTCCGCTGCAGATCTTCGCCCTCGCACTCGCCTCGGCCAAGGGGTATGACGTGGATCAGCCGCGCAACCTGGCCAAGAGCGTGACCGTAGAATAACGCCATGATTGTTGGCATAGGCGTAGACGTCGTAGACATTGAGCGGTTCGGGCGCCAGCTCGAGCGCACCCCCGGCCTGAGGGACAGGCTGTTCGTCCCCGCCGAGCGGGAGCTGAACACCCGCTCCCTCGCCGCGCGGTTTGCGGCCAAGGAGGCCGTGGCCAAGGTGCTGGGGGCACCGGCCGGCATGAACTGGCAGGACTGCTGGATCGGGCTGGACCAGAACGGTCCCACCGTCCAGGTCAAGGGCACCGTGCTGGCTGTGGCGGAGTCGAAGGGCGTCAAGCGCTGGCACCTGTCCATGAGCCACGACGGCGGCATCGCCACCGCGACAGTTCTCGCCGAAGGCTGAGCGATCCGTCCAGGCCGAACCGGCCTGAGCGCCAGTCCCAGGCATTCCCCAGCGACCGCGAATGGACTGAAACCATGATCAGCGCCTACACCGGAACCCAGGTACGAGAAGCCGAGAAGCCATTTCTCGACGACGCCCTGGGCTCCGGTGCGGGCGCTGTGCTCATGCAGCGGGCCGCCTACGGCCTCGCCAACGCCGTCGTCGGAGCCCTGCGCGGGCGCGGGCAGCGGCTGTATGGCTCCAGCGTCGCCGTGCTGGCCGGCAAGGGAAACAACGGCGGAGACGGGTTGTTCGCGGCCGCGCTGCTGGCCCGCCGGGGCATGCGGACGACGGCGGTGCTCACCGCCGGTGCGGCCCACGACGCCGGGCTGGCCGCCTTCCGTGAAGCGGGCGGGCACGCCGTGGCCCTCACCGGGGACAATGTGGCGGAACTCGCCGCGACGGCCGGCGGCGCCGACGTCGTGATTGACGCAATCCTCGGGACCGGAGCCCAGGGCGGGCTGCGGGGACCGGCCGCCGAGCTGGTCGCGGCCCTCGGTCGTTCCCGGCCGGGCTCCCGTTCCGCCTTGGTCGTGGCCTGCGACATCCCCAGCGGCGTCGACGCGGACACGGGGGAGGCGCACGCGCCGGTGCTGGCCGCAGACCTGACGGTGACCTTCGGTGCCGCCAAGGCAGGGCTGCTGGCGGACCCCGGCGCCGACTTCGCGGGCCGCGTGCAGGTCATTCCCATCGGAATCGAAGAAGCGCTGCCATGGCCGGCCATGCGACGGCTCGAGGCGGTGGACCTTTCCGTCCTCCTGCCCCGCCCCGAGCGCCGGGCGCACAAGTACTCCAGGGGAGTGCTTGGCGTGGTCGCAGGCTCCGACGCCTATCCGGGCGCCGCGGTGCTGGCCTGCAAGGGTGCCCTGGCCGCCGGCGTCGGCATGGTGCGCTACCTGGGGCCGCCGGACGTTGCCGACCTGGTCCGCCAGGCCTGCCCCGAGGTGGTGTGCAGCGACGGCGCCGTGGCCGATACGCATGTCCAGGCGTGGCTCGTTGGCTCCGGACTGGATGACTCCGATGAGCAGCAGCTGCAGCGCGCCCGCGACGCCGCAGACTCGGGCCTGCCGACGATCGCCGACGCCGGCGCATTGCCCGCCCTGCCTGATGTGCTGGCCCCGCAAGTGATCCTGACACCCCACGCCGGCGAACTGTCCGCATTGCTTCAGCGCCTCGGGGCCGGATTGGACCGCTCCGCGGTAGAGGCATCCACGCTCAGCGCCGTGCGGAGGGCCGCGGGTCTGACCGAAGCCACCGTGCTGCTGAAGGGTGCCACGACCCTCGTGGCCTCCCCCTTCCAGGACTTCTTCAGCCAGGCCGAGGGCACGCCCTGGATCGCCACGGCAGGCAGCGGTGACGTCCTGGCAGGAGTGATCGGTGCACTGCTGGCCCAGTTGGGGGCGGACGTCGGGCGCTTCGGCGGACATGGCATTGACCCCGACGCCAGATGGGCGGCGATCGCGGCGATGGCGGCGAGCATCCATGGCCTCGCCGGAGTCCGGGCTTCCCGCGGGGGGCCGGTGACAGCAACGGCCATCGCCCATGCCGTTCCGGAGGTGATGCGGGACCTGTAATAAACGGTCGCGCTCAGTGCGCCCGAACAAATGCTAACCCTACTTACCAGTAGTCTGTCTAGAGAATAATTCGTCACGCACGAGGAGTACACATGGAAGTCTGGCCCGGAACGGCTTACCCACTGGGAGCCACTTTTGACGGCACTGGAACCAACTTTGCCCTGTTCAGCGAGCGCGCCGAGCGGGTGGAACTGTGCCTCCTGGCTGATGACTTGACCGAAACCCGGATCGAGCTGACCGAGGTGGACGGCTACGTGTGGCACTGCTACCTGCCGCAGGTCCAGCCCGGACAGAAGTACGGCTACCGCGTCCATGGAGAGTACGAGCCGGACAACGGCAACCGGTTCAACGCCAACAAGCTGCTGATGGACCCGTACGCCAAGGCCATCCAAGGCCAGATCGACTGGGACCCCGCGCTCTTTTCTTATAACTTCGGGGATCCCACGTCCCGCAACGACACGGACTCGGCTCCGCACACCATGCACGGCGTGGTCATCAACCCGTTCTTTGACTGGGACGGGGACCGCCAGCTCCGCATCCCCTACCACGAGTCCGTCATCTACGAAGCCCACGTCAAGGGCCTGACCCAGCTGCACCCGGAGGTCCCGGAGGAACAGCGCGGCACCTACGCAGGCGTCGCGCACCCCGCCGTCGTGGAACACCTCAAGAAACTCGGCGTCACCGCGGTGGAACTGATGCCCGTGCACCAGTTCGTCAACGACGGCACCCTCGTGGAGAAGGGCCTCAACAACTACTGGGGCTACAACACCATCGGCTTCTTCGCCCCGCAGAACACCTACAGCTCCTCCGGCGACGTGGGGCACCAGGTCCAGGAGTTCAAGGCCATGGTCCGCGACCTGCACAAGGCCGGCATGGAAGTGATCCTGGACGTGGTCTACAACCACACGGCCGAGGGCAACCACCTGGGCCCCACCCTGTCCTTCAAGGGCATCGACAACGCCGCCTACTACCGGCTGGTGGACGATGACCTGAAGCACTACATGGACTACACCGGCACCGGCAACTCACTGAACGTCCGGCACCCGCACTCGCTCCAGCTGCTCATGGATTCCCTGCGCTACTGGGTCACGGAAATGCACGTGGACGGGTTCCGCTTCGACCTCGCCTCGACCCTTGCCCGGGAGTTCTACGACGTCGACAAGCTCTCCACCTTCTTCGAACTGATCCAGCAGGATCCGATCGTCTCCCAGGTCAAGCTGATCGCCGAGCCGTGGGACGTGGGCCCCGGCGGCTACCAGGTGGGCAACTTCCCGCCGCAGTGGACCGAGTGGAACGGCAAATACCGCGACACCGTCCGTGACTTCTGGCGCGGCGAGCCGTCCACGCTGGGCGAATTCGCCTCGCGGCTGACCGGTTCGGCCGACCTCTACGAGAGCTCTGCCCGGCGTCCGGTGGCGTCCATCAACTTTGTCACCGCCCACGACGGCTTCACCATGCGCGACCTCGTGTCCTACAACGAGAAGCACAACGACGCCAACGGTGAAGGCAACAACGACGGCGAATCGCACAACCGCTCCTGGAACTGTGGCGCTGAAGGCGACACCGAGGACGACACCGTGCTGACGCTGCGCGCCCGCCAGCAGCGGAACTTCATTGCGACGCTGCTGCTCTCGCAGGGCGTTCCGATGCTGCTGCACGGCGACGAGCTGGGCCGCACCCAGCAGGGTAACAACAACACGTACTGCCAAGACTCTGAAATCAGCTGGGTGCACTGGGAGGCGATGGACCAGCCGCTCGTGGAGTTCACGGCCGTGGTCAACAAGATCCGCCGCGACCACCCCATCTTCCGCCGCAGCCGCTTCTTCGACGGCCGCCCGGTACGCCGCGGCGAGGGCGAGAAGCTGCCGGATATCGTCTGGCTCAACACCGACGGCAAGGAAATGCTGCCGGAGGACTGGGACAGCGGATTCGGCCGGACCATCGGTGTGTTCTACAACGGACACGGCATCCAGGAACAGGACTCGCGCGGACGCCGCATCACCGACGACAGCTTCCTGCTGGCGTTCAACGCCCACGATGACAACGTCGAGTTCATGCTCCCGGCCGAGGAATACACGCCGTTCTGGGACCTTCTCGTGGACACCGCCGACACGGCGGACACGGGCGAGCCGCTCAAGGCCGGGAGCGTCCTGACGCTGGCGGCGAAGTCCCTCGTGGTGCTGCGCGCCTACTCGGGCCCGGAGGTGGAGGTGGACTACTCCGCCGCTGCATCCCTGGCCGCGATGGCCGAACACGAGGAGGAGGGCTCGGCGGCGGCTGCGGCGGCCGCTACCGCTACCGCTGCCGCCGAGGTCGAGGCCGCGGCCACCGCCGCCGAGGCTGAGGCCACTGCCGCCTCGGAGGCTGCGGCCTCGGAGGCTGCCGCCAAGGCCGCCGCCGAGCCTGCGAC
>JBKPBZ010000211.1:0-6070 GCA_046727115.1 Actinomycetota bacterium
TGGTAGAGAAGCGGGGCTTAGTAGAAGTGGACCGTGTCCACGAGGTGGGGGAGTTCGCCGCCGTCGAGGTAGGTCCGCAGGTTGCTGCAGAAGCGTTCGGCGATCAGCCGGTTTTCGGCTGCGCTGAGGGCCGAGGTGTGCGGGGACACCATCACCCGGGGGTGGGTCCAGAGCGGGCTGTCCTGCGGGAGCGGCTCCACGGCAAAGACGTCCAGGCAGGCATAGGAGACCTGGCCGTTCCCGAGCGCCTCCAGGAGCGCCTCTTCATCCACCACCGTGCCCCGGCCCACGTTGACGAAGACCGTTCCGGGCTTCATGGCAGCGAAGACTTCGCGGCTGAAGAGTTTTTCGGTGTACGGCGTGCCGGGAAGGGTGTTGACGACGGCGTCTGCGGTGCCGAGCAGGCCGGCGAGGCCGTCGTTGTCCGTGACCACCTCGATCCCGTCGATGGGCTCCACGGTCCGCTTGGTGCCGCTGACGGTCATGCCCAGGGCGCGGGCGATCCGTGCGGTCTCAAGCCCGATCTCGCCCAGCCCGGTGACCACCAGGCGGGAGCCGTTGACCAGGCGGGTGGGGGTGCGGAGCTCGGGCCAGTGCTTGGCGGCCTGGTCCTGTGCCAGTTCCGCGCTGCGCTTGAAGCCGTTGAGGATGCCGAGGGCGGCAAACTCGGCGAGCGGCAGGGCGTGCACCCCGGAAGAGGTGGTGACCTTGAACTTCCGCAGCGTCGCGGCATCCAGCCCCGAGGCCTTCACGGCACCGCCGGCGCCTGCCGCCATGGCATGGATCCACTCAAGGCGGGGGTTGCTGCCGGCGATCCTGGCGAGGCCCGCCGGGCTTTCGTTGGGGAGCCCGTACAGGACCTGGGCCTTGTTGAGCATGTCCCAGTAGCGCTCTTCCTGCTCCGGCGTCCGGCGGAAGTCCGGATCGCCCGCATGGTCGGCGGGAAAACGTTCCGGCGGCAACAGCTCGGGTTCGTAGAGGACGGTCACGGACGGATCTACGGCGCGGATGCGTTCCACAAGCTCTGCTTCGAGCGGGACGGCGATCGCGACGGTGGTTTTGGTCGTCATAGTGTTCATCATACTGAATGGAGGCTAGGATGCTGAACAGTTTCAAATATTAACCACTGTAAAGATTAGCCACGACGATGTGAGGCAGCATGGAGATGGACTGCAAGGAGGCCGGATTTGTCGGCCTCGGACTGATGGGCGCGCCGATGGCCGCCAACCTCCTCGCGGCGGGGTGGGCCGTCAGCGCCTGGAACCGGTCGCCGGCGGCACTGGACGCCTTCGGGTCCCTGGGCGGATCCACGGTGGCCGCAGTCGAGGCGCTCCGCGACCTGCCCGTCATTATCTTTATGCTCCCGGACCTCTCCGATATTGAAGATGCCAGCGCCGCGCTCCTGGCCGGCTGGTCCGCCAGGCCGCCCGCCCCCGGAACCGCCGTGGTGGTCATGAGCAGCGTCTCGCCCTCTGCGGTGCAGGCGTTCGGGGCACGGGTCGCGGAGGCGAGCGGAGGCAACGCCGTCGTCGTCGATGCGCCCGTCAGCGGCGGCACGAAAGGTGCGGCGGACGGAACCCTCGCCATCATGGCAGGCGCCGGCGAAGAAGACTTCCGCCGGCTCCTGCCGCTCTTCAGTGCGATGGGCAGCACTGTGCGGCGGCTCGGACCATTGGGTGCGGGGTCGCTCGCCAAGGCCTGCAACCAGCTGATCGTGGGAACCACGACGGCGGCGCTCGCCGAGGCCGCGGAGCTCGCCGAACGCTCCGGCATGGACGTGGCCGCCCTCTACGAGGTGCTCGCCGGCGGACTGGCCGGCAGCCGGGTCCTGGACATCGTGGGGCCACGGCTCGCCGCCAAAAACTACGAACCCACCGGACCGGCCAAATTCATGCACAAGGACCTGTCCTTCGTGCTCGAAAGCGCCGCGGCGGCCGGTGCGGCGGTGCCGATGGCGGCCGCCGGCGTCGAGCTCTACGCGGAACTCAAGCGTCAAGGACTGGGGGACAGGGACCTCGCCGCCGTGCGGCAAACCATCTCGAATCTCAGCGAGACCACAACAGCCAACCCAGTAAAGACCAAAATGAGGATCAGCGAACCATGAGCGGACTTTTTGACCTGACGGGGCGCGTAGCACTGGTGACCGGTTCGAGCCGGGGAATCGGCAACGCCCTGGCCCGTGCCCTGGCCGACGCCGGCGCCACCGTGGTGCTCAACGGCATCAACCCGGAGCGGCTCAAGGCCGCCGAGGCCGTGATGGCCGCGGAGTACCCGCCGGGCCGGGTGCACAGCTGCGCCTTCGACGTCACCAGGGACGCCGAGGCCGCCCGCGGGGTGGCCTGGGTGGAGGAAAACGTGGGGCCGCTGGAGATCCTGGTGAACAACGCCGGCATCCAGCACCGGGTCCCCATGCTCGAGCTCGACGTCGCCGACTGGGACCGGGTGATCGCCACGGACCTGACCAGCGCCTTCCTGGTGGGCCGTGCGGCGGCCCGGCACATGATTCCCCGCGGCCGGGGCAAGATCATCAACATCTGCTCGGTCCAGACCGACCTCGCCCGGCCCACCATCGCCCCGTACGTGGCGGCCAAGGGCGGCCTGCGGAACCTGACCCGCGCCATGACCGCGGAATGGGCCGGCTCCGGGCTGCAGATCAACGGGATCGCGCCGGGCTACATCCACACCGAAATGACGCAGAACCTCGTCGACGACGAGGCGTTCAACGCCTGGATCCTGGGCCGGACCCCCGCACACCGGTGGGGGACCGTGCAGGACCTGGCCGGCCCCGCGGTGTGGCTTGCCTCCAGTGGCTCGGACTTCGTCAACGGCCAGACGATCTTCATCGACGGCGGCATGACGGTGGTGGTCTGATGGGCGCCGTGGCGAATCTTCCGGCCATGGCCCCGGCGGTGGTGGCCCACGCGGCGGGAGACCTGCGGATCGAGGACCTTCCCGTGCCCGCACCGGCGCCCGATGAGGCCGTCATCGAAGTGGCCTTCGGCGGCATCTGCGGCTCCGACCTGCACTACTGGCTGCACGGCGCGGCGGGCGAATCCGTCCTGAAAGCTCCCCTGGTCCTGGGCCACGAGATCGTCGGAACCGTGGTCCGGACGGCCGCGGACGGCTCGGGGCCCGCACCCGGCACTCCCGTCGCGGTGCATCCCGCCACACCCGGTCCGGGCGGCGCCCGGTACCCGGCGGACCGGCCCAACCTGTCACCGGGGTGCACCTACCTGGGCAGCGCCGCACGCTTTCCGCACACAGACGGGGCTTTCAGCCGCTACGCCACGCTGCCTGCCCGGATGCTCCGGCCGCTGCCGGCGGGGCTGGAACTGCGGACCGCTGCCCTGGCGGAACCGGCCAGCGTTGCCTGGCACGCCGTGTCGCGCGCCGGGGACGTGGCAGGAAAGACAGTGCTGGTGATCGGCAGCGGCCCCATCGGCGCCCTGGCGGTGGCCGTCCTTAAACGCGCTGGCGCAGGCCGGATCGTGGCCGTGGACATGCACGACAAGCCGCTGGAAATAGCCCGTGCCGTGGGGGCAGACGCCGTCCTCAAGGGTGACGACGCCGCGGCGATCGCGGCGGTGGAGGCGGACGTCGTCATCGAGTCCTCAGGCAGCCACCAGGGCCTGGCCTCGGCGATCAAGGGCGCGGTCCGCGGCGGCAGGGTGGTCATGGTGGGACTCCTGCCCTCGGGCCCGCAGCCCGTGCTGATCTCCCTGGCCATCACGCGCGAGCTGGAGCTGGTGGGCTCGTTCCGCTTCAACGACGAAATCGATGAGGTCCTCGGCGCGCTGGCCGACGGATCGCTGCTGGTGGATCCCGTGGTCACCCACGCCTTTACGTTGGACCGCGGACTGGAAGCGTTCGACGTCGCCAGGAACGCGGCTGTTTCCGGGAAGGTCCTGCTGGACTTCCGCCCGGCCCCAGCCCGCTAGTGCCGCTCGACCGGGACAAACACCCGCGGCTGGTTCTTCCAGTTCGGTTCCATCTCCGAGATGGTCTCCCGCATGATCCGGTTCGAGGCCTCGCGCGCGGCGGCGGCATCCCCGGCGGCGATGGCTTCGGCCACCTCCACGTGCCACTGCAGCGCCGTCTCCCGCGGGTGGTCCGGCATCAGGCCGTGCAGGGTGCGGCCGGTCAGGGTCTCGGTCACCTGGCCCACCATGTTGGCGAACATCTCGTTGCCGGAGCCGGTCAGCAGCAGGGAATGGAACAGGATGTCCAGGTCCAGGAACCGGGGCACGTCCCCGGCCTGCCCGGCGTCGCGCATGGCGTGCGAGATCTCCACGAGCTCCCGGCGGAGCTCCTCGGGGGCGTTGGCCGCTGCCAGTTCGGCCGCCACCGGCTCGACGGCGGTGCGGAGCTCGGCCAGGGAGCGCAGCTGCGCGCCCCGGCCCTCGCCGGCCAGGCGCCAGCGGATCACGAGCGGATCGAACGGGTTCCACCGGTTCGAGGGCAGCACCCGGATGCCGACCCGCTTGATGGTCTCCACCAGGCCCAGGGACTGGAGGACCCGGACGGCCTCCCGGACCACCGAGCGGGAGACCTTGAGTTCGTCCTCAAGGTGCTCGGCAAGCATGACGTGCCCGGGCGGCAGCTCACCGGCCACAATCCGGGTCCCGAGGTGCTCAATGGCACGATGATGGAGGCTGGTTGACATAGTCGTAAGCATAATGCTGCGGGCCAGATCCGGGCCGACCGGCGGGGCGCGCGCCGGTGATCATAGACTGTTTATGACGCGCAGTATTCCGCTACGTGGGCGCTGCTTTCCCGCAGCCCGCGGAAATACATATGGTTTATGGACAGCCACAAATCCTCAAGAGCGGGTTCCGCCCTTCCGGGCGCCACCTGCCCGAGTCCTAGATGAACGTCTTAGATGAATCGCCGTGCATCCATGGTCTACAAATCATGGTGTACAGAAATGAATTGGAGTTTTGATGTCAGCACACATCGGTGTTACCGGCCTCGCCGTGATGGGGGCCAACCTCGCACGCAACCTGGCCCGGAACGGCTTCACCGTTGCCCTGCACAACCGGTCGGTGGAAAAGACAGACACCCTGCTCGCCAAGTACGGCGATGAGGGCGACTTCGTCCGCACGGAGACCCTCCAGGAACTCGTTGATTCGCTGGAGAAGCCGCGCCGCGTGCTGATCATGGTCAAGGCCGGCAAGCCGGTCGATTCCGTGATCGAGCAGCTCGAGCCGCTCCTGGAGGCGGGCGACATCATCATCGACGCCGGCAACTCGCACTACGAGGACACCCGCCGCCGCGAGGCCGCGCTTGCCAAGAAGGACCTGCACTTCGTCGGCATCGGCGTCTCCGGTGGCGAGGAAGGCGCCCTGAACGGCCCCTCGATCATGCCGGGCGGGTCCAAGGAGTCCTACGACGCCCTCGGCCCGCTGCTGGAAAAGATCGCCGCCCACGTCGACGGCCAGCCCTGCTGCGCCTGGATCGGCACCGACGGCGCCGGCCACTTCGTCAAGATGGTCCACAACGGCATCGAATACGCCGACATGCAGGTCATCGGCGAGGCCTTCGACCTCCTGCGCTCCGGCGCCGGGATCGAACCGGCCGAGCAGGCCAAGATCTTCGAAGAGTGGAACAAGGGCGACCTCGCCTCCTTCCTGATCGAAATCTCCGCCGAGGTCCTCGGCCACGTTGACGCGAAGACCGGCAAGCCGTTCGTCGACGTCGTGGTGGACGCCGCCGGCCAGAAGGGCACCGGCCGCTGGACGGTCATCTCCGCGCTCGAGCTCGGCTCCCCGACGTCGGGCATCGCAGAGTCCGTCTTCGCCCGGGCGCTGTCCTCGCAGGCTGAGCAGCGTGTGCTGGCCCAGGAACTGCTGGCCGGCGGCGAGGCCGCCGTCGAGGTCCCCGAGAGCTTCGTCGAAGACGTCCGCCAGGCGCTGTACGCCTCGAAGCTGGTCTCCTACGCCCAGGGACTGGACATGCTCACCTCCGCGGCCAAGGAATACGGCTGGGACCTGAAGCTGGATGAGATCGCCTCGCTGTGGCGCGGCGGCTGCATCATCCGCGCCGAACTGCTCAAGGAGATCACCAAGGCCTA
>JBKPBZ010000212.1:0-33140 GCA_046727115.1 Actinomycetota bacterium
GCCGGGGCCTGGGCAGCGGGGGCTGCCGGAGCCTGGGCGGCCGGTGCGGCGGGCGCGGCGGCAGGTACCGCAGCGGCCGGAGCCGGAGCTTCAGCTTTGGGTTCTGCAGCCTTGGGCGCAGCGGGGCCAGGCGCAGGCGCCGGACGGGTCGCTGCCGGGCTGGCAGATGCCTGGGGGGCGGACGCCGGAGCTTCGGACTTCGAAGCTGCGGGGGCGTCGGGGAAAGCGTTGCGCAGTTTCCGCACAACGGGAGCCTCGATTGTTGACGAGGCGGAGCGAACGAATTCGCCCAATTCCTGCAGTTTGGTTACTGCATCTTTGGAAGTAATACCGAGCTCTTTAGCAAGCTCATGTACGCGGACCTTGGCCACATTTCTCCTGTCTCGGTCCGCACCGAGCCAGGCACGAACCGTCTACTTCTTACTGCGGGCCTCCGCCGCGAATGCAGCTGAAAGGCCCATTGCAGAGCGCAACAAAGTTGTCATCGTTGCGCACTCATCGCTGGGAACTCATCGGGTTTCCATCAGTTTTCTGACCCGCTTTCAGGTTGGACGGTTGTTGCTGCGGCCACCGGGGTGCCCGCGGCTTCCGTGCCGGCAGTGATCCAGCGTTCAACATCAGCTGTACCGGCTGCGCCGTTGAGGGCGCGGCCGAACGCTCGACGTTTGACCGCCAGTGCCAGGCACTTTTCGCTGGGGTGCAGCCATGCTCCCCGGCCAGCCATCCGGCGTCGTTCATCCACCACGACGGCGGACGAACCACCGGCGCCGGCGACGAGCCGGAGTAACTCCGACCGCGACCCTTTTTGTCGGCATCCGATACAGGTGCGCTGCGGCTGATTCCCGAGGGGTTGCACATGTGCCACGTTCGAGTATCTTCCTGCCAGTACAACTGCTTGATGAATCATCGCGTCCCGGGAATCTGGGAAAACCCCAGACGCGCCAAAGACACACGGATACCGGCCCTTAGGCGCGGTCATGTCTATTCTAGCCCCTCCGGCGCCCGGGTCCCGAACCCAGGGGTGCCAGTCAGCTGAGAAATCACGGTTGACCCGTGAGAGCGGGCACGCGCACCGGGCCGCGACAGCGGCCCGGTGTCTGTGAGGTGCGTGCGCCTGCGAGCTATTTGCCGGTGTTGACGGCGGCGTCGGAGACGATGTCGATTCGCCATCCCGTGAGCTTGGCGGCGAGACGGGCGTTCTGGCCCTCCTTGCCGATGGCCAGGGAGAGCTGGTAGTCGGGAACGACCACTCGTGCCGAACGGGTCGCTTCGTCGGTGATCGTGACCGAATTCACACGCGACGGCGAGAGGGCGCTGGCGATGAAGGTCGCCGGATCGTCGTTGTAGTCAACGATGTCGATCTTTTCGTCGTTCAGTTCCGTCATGACTGCCCGGACACGCGAACCCATTTCACCGATGCAGGCACCCTTGGCATTGACGCCGGGGGTGTTGGCCTTGACGGCGATCTTGGTGCGGTGGCCGGCCTCGCGGGCCAGCGCCACGATTTCGACCGAACGGTCCGCGATCTCGGGAACTTCGAGTTCGAAGAGCTTCCGGACGAGACCGGGGTGGGAGCGGGACAGCGTGATGGAAGGGCCTTTGGTGCCGCGGTGGACATCGATCACGAAGGCGCGCAGCCGGTTTCCGTGGATGTACTTCTCGCCGGGAACCTGCTCGGGCGGCGGCAGCAGTGCCTCCACCGTGCCCAGGTTCACCTGGATCATGTGCGGGTTGTTGCCCTGCTGAATGGTGCCAGCAACAAGCTCACCTTCCCGGCCCTTGAACTGGCCCAGCACGTTGTCGTCCTCAGCGTCACGGAGGCGCTGCAGGATGATCTGCCGTGCGGTGCTCGCCGCGATGCGTCCGAAGCCCGCGGGGGTGTCCTCGAACTCGCCGATCGGGGCGCCGTCGTCGTCGATCTCGGTGGCCCAGATGGTCACGTGGCCGCTCTTGCGGTCGAGCTCGGCCCGGGCCTTTTCGAAGGCGCCGGGGGTCTTGTGGTAGGCCACCAGCAGTGCCTGCTCGATCGTTGGAATCAGGAGATCCAGCGGGATTTCACGCTCACGCTCCAGTAGTCTCAGCGCGCTCATGTCAATATCCATCAGGCCTCCTCAGAAGGTCCATTGTTTGCTTTTTCCAGACCGGCCTCTTCGAGGTGGCTGAACTCTATCTCGACTTTTCCGCTGCGGATCCTGTCGAAAGGAAGCTTGACGGGCTCACCCTGCTTGGGCTTCATGCCCTTCTTCACGGCAATTTCCGGGACGATGGTGACTCCCCCATCATCTACGGACTGGACCCTGCCGGTGACATTGTCACCCTGGATCACGTTGACGTTGACCATTCGTCCGCGGGCGCGATGCCAGTGCCGCTCTTCCGTCAGTGGACGTCCGACGCCGGGCGAAGAGACCTCGAGCTCATAGGGGCGCGCGTCCATGCTGGGGTCGTTGTCCAGGGTGTCGGAGAGGGTCTTGGAGATTTCCGCGATGACGTCGAGCCCGACGCCCCCGGTCTCCTCCTGCGGCAGGTCCACCACTACGTGGACCACCCGGTTGGCACCGGCGACATGGATGGATACGTCCTCCAGGTACAGCCGGTTCGCCAGCACTGCGGGTTCCAGGAGTGCGTGCAGGCGCTCGGCCTCGACGTTTTGAACGGGTGCGGCTTCAGCCTTCCCCGCCCCGGTCCGGTCTGTTGAAGTCGTGGCTTCTGCGTTGGTCATGATGCCGGCCGCCTCCCGCTAGATAATGTTGTGTGTACTAGCCTAGCGATTTTCCGGGCGGCGTGGTGCACGTGTTCCGGGCCGGCATGACAACATGGTCTGTTGTGAACGACGACACCAGGGAAAAGCGATGGCAGGATCACTTTCCCCGGTCGCTCCCCCGCTACGTGCTTCTGGTATGCCTTGCCTTGGTGGTGGTGAGCCTGGGTATGGTCCTGATGCCGGCCCGGCCACCGGTTCCTGCGCAGCCGCCCTTTTCCGAACAGGCCCGGGCCGCTGCATTGGCCGAAACGGTCCGGCTGTTGGACGCCGGCAGCCAGCTCGACGCCGCGAAGCAAGACGGTTCAAAAGCGGGCTCGGCGGGCAGCCCCGGCGGCTCCTCGGCGACTGCCGGGAACCCCGCCGTCGAGCGAACTGTGACCTTGCTGACAGCCCACGCGCAAGCGCTGCTGGCACCGGGAGAAAACCCTGCCGACGCAACCGGCGCCGCGGCAGCGGGCTCCGGCCGGGCCACGCCCCCGGCAACCTCCACCGCCACACCGGTCCGGTCCCCTTCCGGCCAGCCCGGCGCCGGCCAGCCCAGCACCGGACCGCCAGCGGCACCCCTGCCTTCGACCGCCGCCGGCCTTGTAACGGCTCTGGCGAAGAGCGGCAACCAGCGCCTCGCCGACGCTGCCGTGGCCGACGGCGGCATGGCACGGCTGTTGGCTGCCGTCGGGACCGCGCAGCTGCTGCAGGCGTCGGCCCTCGCCGAGGACACCGGGACCCCGGCGCCGGCTACCGAGGCAGCCTCACCGCAGCCGTCCGGCACTTGCCCTTCGCCCTCCGCGCCCTCACAGTCCGACGCCGGGCAGCCCGATGCCGGGGAGTCCGCAGCAGGGCAGTCCGCGGCCGCATCCAGCCTCGGCGGCGCCCTGGCGGCGGTGGTCCGGACCGAAGCACAGACCATCTACGGCTACCAGGTGGCGCTGCCCCGGCTGGGCGGAGGCGCAGCGAAATCCGCGGCCGAGCAACTGGCCCGCCATGACGCGCTCCTCAGCGGCGCGGAATCGCTGAGCCGGCTGCACTGCTCCGCTGTTCCGCCACGGGAGGCGGGCTACACGCTGGATCAATCCTTCCTGGCCTCCCCCGCTGCCGGCCTCGGCAATCTAGAGGCCGCCGCACTGCCCGCGTATGGGGACCTCGTGGCGCTGAGCGAAGGTGAGACCCGGCGGTGGGCCATCGCCGCTCTGCTCGGTGCCGGGAAGCGAGCCGTGCTGTGGGGCACGGATCCCGGCGCCCTGCCGGGCCTGGATTCCGCCACGCAACCGGCCACGCAGCCGTCGCAGCCGGCAGGCTAAAGGCCCTCGCCGCCGGGAAACTGACGGCCGGAGCAAGCCTCGGCTAATTTTGGTAAGCCTTGGAATACTGGCAAGGCTCCGGCCCGGGTGATTTGCTGTAGACATGGACACCACCGGCGCCGCAACCTTTCATGAGAACGAGCCGCACCACAATGACATCGCGCACCGCCTCAATTGGCTCCGTGCGGGCGTCTTGGGTGCCAATGACGGCATCGTCTCTGTCGCCGCGATCGTCGTCGGCGTGGCCGGTGCCACTAGTGACACCGGTCCCATCCTGATCGCGGGCACCGCAGGAGTGGTGGGCGGCGCTATTTCGATGGCGCTCGGTGAATATGTCTCGGTCAGCAGCCAGAAGGACAGCCAGCGCTCCTTGATCGAGAAGGAACGCCGGGAGCTGCAGGAACAGCCGGAGGAAGAGCTCGAGGAGCTCGCCGCGATCTACCAGGGCAAGGGCCTAAGCCCCACGACGGCACGCACGGTGGCCAAGGAGCTCACGGCGCACGACGCCCTGGGCGCGCACCTCTCGGCCGAACTCAACATTGACGAGACCGACATCGTGAGTCCCTGGCACGCAGCGTTTGCTTCCGCCATCGCGTTCCTCACCGGTGCGGTCCTGCCGATGCTGGCCATCCTGCTGCCGCCGGAAAACATCAGGATCCCGCTGACCTTCGTGGCCGTGCTCGTGGCGTTGGCGGCCACCGGCGCCGTAGGCGCGTGGATTGGCGGCGGCTCAAAGCTCAAGGCAGCTATCCGCGTGGTGGTTGGCGGCGCCCTGGCGCTGGTGGCCACGTTCGCGATCGGCAACGCACTCGGCGCGAGCGGCATCGTCTAAGGCCGCAGCGCCTAATTGGGCAGCAGCCAAGCTGGCCGCATCCACTCCGGCGCCTACGATAGGTCCCGTGAGCACCATCCCAGACGTCCCCATTCCGCCCGATCTTTCCCGCCGCTACTCCCGCACGCCGGACGGACGCGCCTGGCTGGCGTCACTTCCTGGCCTGATCGGACAATTCCTCGATCAGTGGGCGCTTCTGCCGGACCTGGAGCCGGGCGCCCTTCCGTGGAACGGTCACGGCGGCGTCGTCATCCCCGTCCGGCGCCGGGACGGGGCTGGACCCGGCGGCAGCGGCAACCTAGCCGTGCTGAAGGTGGCTTTTCCGCATGAGGAGGCCACCCGCGAACACCACGCCCTCGCCCTGTGGGCAGGCCGTGGCGCCGTCCGGCTGCTGGCCGCCGACGCCGGATCCTGCGCCCTGCTCTTGGAGCGCCTGGACGCCTGCCGCTCCCTCCTGGACGTCCCCCTGGAAACGGCCGTAACGGTATGGGGCGGCGTGGTCCGCCAGCTCAGCGTGGTCCCCGATGACCGGCCGCAGTGGCGGGATATCGACCACGTGGCGGCCCGGGCCGAACAGTGGAGCGATGAACTGCCCGCGACGTGGGAGCAACTGGGGCGGCCGTTCCCCCGATGGCTGCTCGAGGCGGCGCTCGAAGTCTGCCAGACCCGCGGCGCCGTCGGCAGGCGCTCAGGCAAGGACGTCCTGATCCACGCGGACCTGCACTACCTGAACATCCTCGCCCGGCCCGGCGCGCCGGGGCCTGGCACCCGGCAGGAAGCGGGGCTGGAGTACGCCGCGATTGATCCCCAGCCCATGATCGGCGAGGCCGAATTCGCTGTTGCCCCGGTGCTGTGGAACAGGCTGCGCGAGCTGCCACAGCACAATCCCGGACGCGCGCTGCTCGCACGCTGCGGGGATTTCAGTGCGGCCGCCGGCCTGGACGCCGAGACCGCCCGGCAGTGGAGCCTGGTGCGCGAGGTGGAAAACGCCCTCGGCTATGCTTCACAGCGTCACCACGAGGGCGATCTGGCCCGTTCGCTGTGGGTGTCGAGCACACTGGCGGGCCGGACACTTCCCGGTCTGCCCGCCCCGCAGGAGCTCCCCTCGCCCGGGGAAGCAGCCGGCGAACCAGCCGGGATGGCCGGCGGCTAGCCCTGTACGGCCGCCAGCGCGTCGCGGACGGCGTCGACGGCGACTTTGACGTCGGCGTCGTCCGTGCTCCAGTTGCTCACCGAGATCCGGAGGATGTCGCGGTCCTGCCAGCGCGATCCGGACATCCAGACCCGGCCGTCGCCGATGATCCGCTCCGTCACGGCGCGTGTCACGGCGTCGTCCCCGAACGCCAGGGAGACCTGGGTGTAGTCGACGTCGTTGAGCACTTCGACGCCGTCCAGCGCCGCGAGCTGTTCGGCCAACTGCGCTGCCCGCTGCACGAGTGTGCGGACCTGGCTGGCCACGCCGTCGCGGCCCAGTGATTTCAGCGCCGCCCACACCGGGACGCCGCGCGCGCGGCGGGAGAGCTCAGGCACGCTCTCGAACGGGTCCCCGGCGCCGTCCGCGGCCTGGATCAGGTAGCTGGTGTGCAGCCCCATCGCCGACCGCAGGGCCTGGGCGTCGCGCACGATCGCGATCCCGCAGTCGTACGGGACATTGAGGGTCTTGTGCGCATCCGTCCCCCACGAATCGGCCAGGCCGAGTCCCGCGGTCAGGGCGGAGAGCTCGGGCACGGCAGCGGCCCAGAGTCCAAACGCCCCGTCCACGTGCACCCAGGCGCCGTGCGCCTTCGCGACGGCGATCGCCTCGGCGAAGGGGTCGAAGGCCCCCGAGTGCAGGTTGCCGGCCTGCAGGCACACCAGGGCCAGGACCGGGCGGCCGTCGTCCCCCGCGCTGGGCGCAAGGTCCAGGGCGCAGTCCAGCTCGGCCGGGATGATGCGCCCCTGCTGGTCGGAGGGCACCACGGTGGGACGCCCGAGGCCCAGGTAGCGCAGGCCGAGGTCGATGGTGTCGTGACGTTCCTGCCCCACGAAGCATCGGATCCGGGGCGCGCCGGCCAAGCCGTCGCCGTCGAGGTCCCAGCCGGCGTCGGCCATGAGCCGCCAGCGGGCGGCGGCGAGTCCGGTGAAATTGGCCATGGTGGCGCCGGTGGCAAAGCCGACGTCGGACTCGCCGGGTAGGCCCAGCAGCTCAAGGATCCATTTACCGGCGGCTTCCTCGATCGCGGCGGTGGCGGGCGTGGCGAAGCGCAGCCCCGCGTTCTGGTCCCAGGCGCTGAGCAGCCAGTCGGCCGCCAGGGCGGCCGGCAGCGTGCCGCCGATAACCCAGCCGAAGAACCGCCCGGACGGCATGGCCATCAGCCCGGGTTCGGCCTTGGCGGCGAGATAGTCCACCACTGCCGCGGCCGGCATGCCCTCTTGGGGCAGCGGTCCGCCGAAGTCGGCCGCGAGCTCGGCCGCCGTGGCCTTCGGCCCGATGTGGCGTGTTCCCTGGCTCTCGAGCCACCGGCGCGCGTGAGCGGCGGCGGCTTCGAGGGCATCCCGGTAGCGTTCCTCACCTGCTGACATAGCTGCATGCTACGCCCGGGCCAGCGGACCGGGAATCCCTCGCGGGAGCCGCGGGCCTGCCTCCCGGACACCTAGGAGAAGTTGTCCTGCCAGACGTCGGAGCCCAGCTTGATGATCAGCGCAGCCACAACCACCAAAAACACGATCCGGATGAACTTGCTGCCCTGCCGGACCGCAGTCCGGGCGCCCAGGTAGCCGCCGGCCATGTTCGCCGCGCCCAGCAGCAGCCCGAGCCCCCACAGCACGGCACCGTGGGGCACGAAGAACAGCAG
Source organism: Actinomycetota bacterium (assembly GCA_046727115.1). Classification (GTDB taxonomy): domain Bacteria; phylum Actinomycetota; class Actinomycetes; order Actinomycetales; family Micrococcaceae; genus Arthrobacter. The sequence goes on from JBKPBZ010000212.1 coordinate 7,726, forward strand.
GGCACCGGCGTTGGTGGCCACGTTGACGATCTTGGCCTTGGCGCTGGCTTCCAGGAAGGCGTAGCCCATGGCCGAGACGAGGGCGATGATCAGGAACGAGCCCGTGCCGGGGCCGATCATGCCGTCATAGAAGCCGATCACGCCGCCGATCACGCAGGCCACCACGTAGTGCCGGTGCCCCGCGTGGCGCAGCTTGGTCAGCTCACCGATGCCGGGCTGGAAGGCGGTGAAAAGCGCGACGGCGATCAGCGCCACCACGATGATCGGCTTGAACACGCTCGCCGGCAGGTTGGCGGCCACCGCCGCCCCGCCGAAACTGCCCGCCATCGCGATCGCCGCCATGGGCAGGGCGGTGCGCAGATCGGGCCGGACACGGCCGTAATACGTGACCGCACTCGTGGTGGTGCCGAAGATGGAGCCCATCTTGTTGGTCGCCAGCGCCTGGACCGGGCTGATGCCCGGCACCAGGAGCATCGCCGGGAGCTGGATGAGTCCGCCGCCGCCAACGACCGCGTCGACCCAGCCCGCAGCCAGGCCGGCCACGACGATCAAGATGACAGTTCCGAGCTGGATCGACTCGAGTCCGGAGACCACTACCTGAAACGCTGCAGCATTAGCTGTTGCGCACGGCGTTGACTACATAGTCAACGGCCTTGTCAACGGCTACATTCTCGGCATTGCCGCTGCGGCGGTCCTTGATCTCCACGACGCCGTCCACGAGTCCGCGCCCGACGGCGAGGATGGTGGGGACGCCGACGAGTTCGGCGTCGCCGAACTTCACGCCCGGGGAAACCTTGGGGCGGTCGTCATAAATGACGTCGAGGCCGGCGGCCTCGAGCTCCAGGGACAGTTTTTCGGCGGCGGCGAAGATTTCCTCGCCGCGGCCCACGGCCACTATGTGGACATCGGCCGGGGCGACGGCGCGCGGCCAGACCAGGCCCTTGTCGTCGTGGTTGGACTCGGCCAGGGCCGCGACGGCGCGGGTGACGCCGACGCCGTAGGAACCCATGGTCACCACCACCTGCTTGCCGTTCTGGTCCAGGACCTTCAGGTCCAGGGCCGCGGCGTACTTCCGGCCCAGCTGGAAGATGTGGCCCATTTCGATGCCGCGAGCGGTTTCCAGCGGTCCGGAACCGTCGGGAGCCTCGTCGCCGGCGCGCACGTCGGTGCACTCGATGACGCCGTCCCAGCCGAAGTCGCGTCCGGCGACGAGGCCGAAGACGTGCTTGCCGGCCTCGTTGGCGCCGGTGACCCAGGCGGAGCCGCTGACGACGCGGGGATCCACGAGGTAGAGCATCTTTGCGGCGCCCTCGGTGCCCAGCAGCGGCGCGTCCAGGGACATGCCGGGACCGAGGTAGCCCTTCACGATCAGGGGCTGCTTCTTGAGGTCGTCGTCGTTGGCGGCTTCGAGCGTGATCTCGCCGGCAATCGGCAGGAAGGACCCGATGTTCGCTTCGACGCGCTTAAGGTCAACGCCGCGGTCGCCGGGGAGCCCGATGACGACCAGCTGGCGTTCGCCGGTCGGTAGGGTGACGGCGAGGACGACGTTCTTGAGCGTGTCGGCGGCGGTCCAGGGGCCGCCGTCGGCGTCCGCGCGCGGAACGAGGACGTTGGAGGCGTCGACGAGCGTCTCGATGGTGGGCGTGTCCGGGGTGTCACGGACCTCGGCGGCCGGGGCGTTGCTGAAGTCGATGTCCGCGGGGACCACGGTGGTGACGGCCTCGACGTTGGCCGCGTAGCCGCCGGCCGAGCGCACGAAGGTGTCCTCACCGATCTCGGTGGGGTGCAGGAATTCCTCGCTCTTGGACCCGCCCATGGCACCGGCTGTGGCAGCCACCGGAATCACCTCGAGGCCGAGGCGTTCGAAGATCTTCAGGTACGCGCTCCGGTGGGCAGCGTAGCTGGCGTCCAGCCCGGCGTCGTCGACGTCGAAGGAGTAGGAATCCTTCATGATGAATTCGCGGCCGCGCAGCAGGCCTGCCCGGGGGCGTGCCTCGTCGCGGTACTTGTTCTGGATCTGGTAGATGCTCAGCGGCAGGTCCTTGTACGAGGAGTACAGGTCCTTGACCAGCAGGGTGAACATTTCCTCGTGGGTAGGGGCCAAGAGGTAGTCGTTGCCCTTGCGGTCCTTGAGCCGGAAGATGCCCTCGCCGTATTCGGTCCAGCGGTTCGTGGCCTCGTAGGGTTCCTTGGGCAGCAGCGCCGGGAAGTGGACTTCCTGGGCCCCGATGGCGGTCATTTCCTCGCGGATGACCTGCTCCACCTTGCGCAGCACACTCAGCCCCAGCGGCAGCCACGTGTAGATGCCCGGCGCGGCCCGCCGGATGTAGCCGGCCCGGACCAGGAGCCGGTGGCTGGCCACCTCGGCGTCGGCGGGATCTTCGCGCAGGGTGCGCAGGAACAGCTTGGAGAGTCGAAGGACCACAGGTGGGGTATCCGTTTCTGGGGAAAGTGCGGGCAAAACCGGGAAAAGCATCTAGGTACTAATCTACCGTCCGGAGCGCACCCCTTGGCCGCGGCGCCCTGCTGCGCCCCTGCGGCGGCCCTTCTGCCGCGGCCCCCGGTGCGGCAGAGGGCAGCACAGGGAAGAGCCACGCCATAACTGATGGAAGCCCCTGGCCGTCTCCGGCTGGTCATCCCGTCATGGCGTGGCTCCCGTGGCCCCAGCGCCCCAGATCTCAGGCTGCGAGCTACTTGGTGTCGCCTCCAGGCATCGCCTTCCCCGGAAAATGCGCCCGGGGAATATGCGCGCCTGTGCGACACGGCTAGCTAGAACCTATGTGACATGCGGCCGGGAATCAATAGTCTGCAATCGGATAATTTCAACATGACCGTACAAGTCCGGTGCGGGCGCCAGGCAGATGACGTTCGGGCCGGCACTGCCCACTAGAAAAGCACCGTGGCGAACGTGCCCACCTGCCGGAAGCCCACCCGGTCGTAGGTGGCGCGGGCCTTGGCGTTGAAGTCGTTGACGTAGAGGCTGGTGACCGGCGCGAGGGTCTGCGCGAGGACGACGACGGCGGCCATGTAGCCTGCGCTCAGTCCCAGACCGCGGAACTCGGGATTCATCCAGACGCCCTGGACCTGGGTCACTTCCTGCGTGACGGCGCCGAGTTCGGCCTTGAAGACCACTTGGCCCTCCGCGTTCACGTGCACGAGGGAATGACCCTGGCGGACGAGGCTCCTGACGCGGCGGCTGTAATACTCCCGGCCGCCCAGGTAGGGCGAATAGCCCACTTCTTCCTCGAACATGGCGGCGCACGCGGGCAGGATCTTGTCGAAGTCAGCCAGCTGGCCAAAGCCGAGTGCGGGCTCGGGCCGGACAGCGGGCGGGCCCGAGATCGTCAGCAGGGGCTGGTGGTCGCGGACTTCATGAGCCACCTGTCCGAGCTGCTCCAGGGCCGCGTGGATGGCCAGGACCGTCTCGGCGGGGCCAAAGATCGAGGCGTAGCGGCGCCCGGAGCGGTGCGCGGCCATGGCAACGAGGCCCGCGAGCTCGGGGGCCAGCTCGATCGGCACCAGGTTGGCGCCGGCCCAGCAGGCACCCAGGAGGGTGCCGCCGTCGAACACGCCGAGAATGCTGGCGCCCCCGGCCGTGGGGGACGCCGTGCCGGCGACCTCCAGGTGCGAGAGGATGAAGACATTGGCGACGGCGTCCCGGTGCGCCAGCGCCAGCAGTTGTCCGGTGTCGCCGCCACCAAGGACCCGGACAACGACGCCGGCAGCGGCGTCGTCCCTACGAGACGTTAACCACGGGGCTACCCTTGACAGCATTTTCGCCATCGGCGTCCCCCATCTCTTCCGCGATACGCATTGCTTCTTCGATCAGTGTCTCAACAATCTGGTCCTCCGGGACAGTCTTGATGACCTCGCCCCGGACAAAGATCTGGCCCTTGCCGTTGCCCGAGGCAACGCCGAGATCGGCCTCGCGGGCCTCCCCCGGGCCATTCACCACGCAACCCATGACCGCCACGCGCAGCGGGACCTCCATGCCTTCCAGGCCAGCGGTGACCTGCTCGGCGAGCGTGTAGACGTCCACCTGGGCGCGGCCGCAGGACGGGCAGGAGACGATTTCCAGCTTGCGGGGGCGCAGGTTGAGCGACTGCAGGATCTGGTTGCCCACCTTGATTTCCTCGACCGGCGGGGCTGACAGGGAGACGCGGATCGTGTCGCCGATTCCGCGGGAGAGCAGGGCGCCAAACGCCGTCGCGGACTTGATGGTGCCCTGGAATGCCGGTCCGGCCTCGGTGACGCCGAGGTGCAAGGGCCAGTCGCCCTTTTCGGCCAGCATCTCGTAGGCGGCGACCATGATGACCGGGTCATTGTGCTTGACGGAGATCTTGAAGTCGTGGAAACCGTGCTCTTCGAAGAGGGAGGCTTCCCAGACGGCGGATTCCACGAGGGCCTCGGGGGTGGCCTTGCCGTATTTCTTCATGATGCCCGGCTCCAGGGAGCCGGCGTTGACGCCGATCCGGATCGAGGTGCCGTGGTCCTTTGCGGCCCTGGCGATTTCCTTGACCTGGTCATCGAACTTGCGGATGTTGCCCGGGTTTACGCGCACGGCGGCGCAGCCGGCCTCAATCGCGGCGAAGACGTACTTCGGTTGGAAGTGGATGTCCGCGATCACCGGGATCTGGGACTTCTTGGCGATGATCGGCAGCGCCTCGGCGTCATCGGCGGACGGGCAGGCGACGCGGACGATGTCGCAGCCGGAAGCCGTGAGCTCCGCGATCTGCTGCAAGGTGGCATTGATGTCGGTGGTCGGCGTCGTGGTCATGGACTGGACGCTGATGGGCGAGTCCGAGCCGACCCCCACGGATCCCACTTTGATCTGGCGCGTCTTGCGGCGGGGGGCAAGTACGGGGGGCGGTGCTGACGGCATTCCCAGGCTGACCGAGGTCACATGGACTCCCTTTTAGTATCGATGAAGCGAAGGTGTGGGCGGGACAGGCTAGGCGTGCTCGGCCAGAAGACCGGTCAGCGGCGCCCACACAGTGGTGCGCGTGCCCGAGATGGCACCGGCGGCGGCAAAGGGGTCCTGCCGCAGGACGTCATTCAAGGCCGCCTCGTCGGCCACCTTGAAGATGAGCAGCGCGCCCGCACCGTCGCCGTAGGGGCCGCTGGCCAGCAGGGCGCCCTCGCGGGCAAGTCCCGCCGTCCATTCGCGGTGCGCCGGGCGGCTGGCATCGCGGACCTCGGAAGATTCGGCGTCGTACACATACTCCACAGCAAAAACAGTCATACGGATACACTATCGCCCCGGTTGCCCGGTTCCCATCCGGGGGCGCCGGGGCACGCGGTCAGCCGAGGAAGAGGACCTTGGTCAGGGCGGCGACGCCGGCTGCCCAGAGCATGGAGGTGAGGGTTCCGATGATGAACCGCTCGGCGGCAACCGGGGTGGCCTTCAACTCGGCAAACCGGCCAAGGCCCTTGATGGCCACGACATAGGCGATGGAGACGGGCTCGCCGACGAGGATTGCCAGGCACACGGCGAACCGTTCCAGGATGCCAATAATGGCGCCGCCCCGCAGGATGCGCACGCTGCTGACGGTCTCGGCAGGCGCAGCCGGGCCCGATGCAGCGCCCGGTGCGGCCGGCGCGGCGTCCGGGGCCGCCACGATTTCGGGGTCCGTGGTGGAGTCGGCAGAGGGGTCCGCCGCCGCGTCCGCCGCAATGCTGCCGCTCGCGCTGCCGTCCAGGGTCCGGTCATCTAGGGTCCGGTCATCTATGGTCCGGGCGAGACGGAACACCCAGGCGGTGACCGGCCAGCCGGCGAATCCCGCGGTCAGCAGGGCCAGCGTGATCCAGAGGGCGTTCACTGCTCTCCTTCGGTGCTGTCGTGGGCCAGGGCCAGCAGCAATTCTGCTGCTGGCCGCGCCGCCCATTCTTCCTGCCAGCCCGAGCGGAGGACCGCGCGGCTCACCGACTGCTCCGTGATTCCGAGCCTCTGCGCTGCGATCTTTTGGGTGCCATGGGTGCCGTGGGTGCCGAGCCGCACCGTGCGGAGCACGTCCAGCACCTTCCATTGCGCCGCGGTCCGGTCCTGGACCAGGCGGCCAATGAGCCGCAGCACTGCCTCCGCGTTGGCGCACGCCTTGGCCTCCCGGGACCCGATTGCGGCGTCCGCGGCGGCCGCCGCGCTCAGTGTTGCACCTGCCCGACGGCGGCCGCGGCCGGCGACCACGGCGAGCGGCACATGGGCGGCCGCCCCTTTGGCCCGGTCAACGGCGGTCCTGGCTGCGACGAAGGCCGGACCAGAGCCTTCCCGCGGGCTGGCGGGCAGCGGCAGGTCCACCTCTCCCACCCCGATTCCGACGTACCAGCGGCCGCTTCGCAGGGCATGCAGGGCGATCTCCACTACCTCGTCGGCCCGTTCCACCACACCTTGGACCTCGTCGCCCACCGAACGTTCAAAGCGCCCGGCGGTGGAGAGGGCACCGAGTTCCTTGAGGAGCCCGGGGACGCGGTCGATGTCGCCCGTGCTGCCGCGCTGGTCGATTGTCATGACGTACATGGCCCCAGCCTAGGGAGGTGATCGACAATAATCAATCATTTACAACTGATTATTGAAAATCAGCCGAAATAAGCTTATAAGTAAAAGTCCGTGAAATTTGGCGGGAACGGCCGGTGAATCCCTTATCCGAAGAGGTTGACCGGCTTGACGATGTCCGCGTAGATCAGCAATGCTCCCATGCCCATCAGCAGCACCGCCACCACATACGTCACCGGAAGCAACTTGGCGATATCGAAAGCTCCGGGATCCGGGCGGCCGAACAGCTTGGCGATCTGGCGGCGGGCCCCCTCGTACAGTGCGCCGGCCACGTGGCCGCCGTCGAGCGGCAGCAGCGGAATGAGGTTGAAGACGGCCAGGGCAAAGTTGAGTCCGGCCAGCAAACCAATCAGGGCGGCGAAGCGGGACTGCAGCGGGACCTCCTCCATGGCGGCGACCTCGCCGGCCACGCGGCCCACGCCCACCACGCTGATGGGGCCGTTGGGGTCCCTGGGTTCCTCGCTGAAGGCTGCCTTGGCCACGCCGGCCACACGGGCCGGCAGGTTGACTACAACCCCGGCAACCTGCTTGATGTTCTCCCCCGCCATCGGCAGCACGGACGACGCCGGCTGCTGCACGAGTTCGGTCTGCGCGCCGATGCCCAGGAAGCCGACGTCCTGGTACTGGAGGCTTCCGTCGGCGCCCTTGGCCTGGCGGCCGTCGGGACCGATCACGGGGCGGGCGGAGAGGACGGGCGTGACGGTGGTGGAGACCGTGGCGCCGCCGCGCTCCACGGTGATGCTGACCTGCCGGTCCGCGGAGGCGCGGATCCAGCCGGTGAGCTCGTCCCAACCGGTGACGGCCTTGCCGTCGAAGGAGGTGATGGTGTCGTTCGGCAGCAGGCCAGCGGCCGCGGCGGGGGTGAGCTTGCAGTTGGCGGAGTCCGGGTCCACGGTCTCGCCGGCCTTGACCTGGCATTTGGAGACGTCCGCGATGGTGGTGGTCTGGGTGGCGGTGCCGAATCCCATCAACAGCACCGCGGTCAACACGACGCCGATCAGCAGGTTCATCGCGGGCCCGCCGAGCATGATGATGATTTTTTTCCAGACCGGCAGCCGGTAGAAGACCCGGTTTTCGTCACCGGGGCCGATTTCTTCGTGGGCCAGGGAGCGGGCATCGGATGCCAGCGACTGGAACATGCCGGTGCTGGAGGCGCGGACGGTGCCGTCTTCCTTGTTCGGCGGGTACATCCCGATCATGGACACGTAGCCGCCCAGCGGGATGGCCTTGAGCCCGTACTCGGTTTCCCCGCGCTTCTTCGACCAGACGGTGGGTCCGAAACCGATCATGTACTTGGTCACGCGGACCTTGAACAGCTTGGCCGGGACCAGGTGGCCGACTTCGTGCAGGGCGATGGACACGGCGATGCCGATCGCCACGAAGACGACACCGAGGATAAAGAGGAGGACGGGGCTCATGCTGTGATCTGCTGCTTCCTAGACGCTTCTGACGGCTAAACGTTCGTGGGTGCGGGCACGTGCCCATCTTTCAGCATCCAGTACGGACTCCACCGTCAGCCCGGAGGATCCTGTGTGTTCGCTGAGGATGGCGTCGATCGTGTCGACGATGTCGGTGAACCGGATCTGCCCGGCGTGGAAGGCCGTTACAGCTTCCTCGTTTGCGGCATTGAACACCGCCGGGAAGGTGCTGCCCTGTCTGGCGGCAGCTTTCGCGAGGGCGACGGCGGGGAAAGCCTCGGCGTCAAGGGGTTCGAACGTCCAGCTGGTGGCCTTGCTCCAGTCGCAGGCGCTCGCGGAGCCCGGGACGCGGTCCGGCCAGCCGAGACCGAGGGCAATGGGCAGGCGCATGTCCGGCGGCGAGGCCTGGGCGATGGTGGAGCCGTCGACGAACTGGACCATGGAGTGCACCACGGACTGCGGGTGGACCACGACGTCGATTCGGTCCAGCGGAATGTCGAAGAGCAGGTGCGCCTCGATCACCTCCAGGCCCTTGTTGACCAGGCTGGCGGAGTTGGTGGTGACCATCAGGCCCATGTCCCAGGTGGGGTGGGCCAGGGCATCCTGGGGCGAGACGTCATGGAGTTCGTCCCGGGTCTTGCCGCGGAACGGGCCGCCCGAGGCCGTCAGGATCAGCCGGTCCACTTCCGCGGCGGAGCCGGAGCGCAGGCATTGCGCGATGGCCGAATGCTCCGAATCCACAGGCACGATCTGCCCTTCGCGGGCCGCGGCCTTGACCAGCGCGCCGCCGACGATCAGGGACTCCTTGTTGGCCAGGGCCAGTGTGGCGCCGGACCGGAGCGCGGCCAGGGTGGGGGCCAGTCCAATGGAGCCGGTGATGCCGTTGAGGACGACGTCGGCGCTGATTTCCGCGATCCGGGTGGAGGCATCCGGGCCGGTGATGATTTCGGGATGGTAGCCGGTCACTGAAGCCGCGCGGGCGGCGTCGTCGATCATGTCCCGGAGGGCGGCGGCCTCCCCGGAGGCGACCCCGACGGCCCAGGCGCGGGTGTGCACGGCCTGCCGGGCCAGGAGTTCGAGGTTGCCGCCGCCTGCGCTGAGCGCCACGACCTCGAAAAGGTGCGGGGCGCCGTCGACGACGTCAATCGCCTGCGTGCCGATGGAACCGGTGGACCCGAGGAGGACGATTTTGCGCGGCTGCATGCTTCAAGTATCCCGCACCGAAGTCCGGCCCGGTCCCTTCCACCGGCGGGTCGCCGCCACTCGTTGACGCAGCAGGGCGGAGGCGTAACGTGGAAAACGTGGAGTGGACCGCATGGTTCGACGCGCCGGAGTACGAGTTCGCCCGGCAGGTGCTGCAGCGCAGCACCGCCACCCTCTACTTCGTGGCGTTCCTCTCCTCGCTCAACCAGTTCCCCGCCCTCCTCGGCGAGCGCGGCCTGCTGCCGGTGCCGGAATATCTCGAAGGCTTCAACCGCCTGGGCCGGCCCAGCCTGTTCCGCTGGCGCTACTCAGACCGGCTGCTGCGGACGGTCTGCTGGAGCGGCATGGCCATTGCCGCCACGCTCATCGCCGGGCTGCCCCAGCTCGGCCCGCCCTGGGTTCCGCTCATCGCGTTCCTGGCCCTGTGGCTGTTGTATATGTCGATCGTGAACGTGGGGCAGACGTTTTACGGCTTCGGCTGGGAGATGTTGCTGCTGGAGGCCGGGTTCACGGTGGCCTTCCTCGGCTCGGACCAGACTCCCCCGCCCAGGCCCATCCTGATCCTGCTGGTCTGGCTGGTGTTCCGGCTGGAGTTCGGCGCCGGCCTGATCAAGATCCGGGGCGGACAGGAGTGGCGGGACCTGACGGCCCTGTACTACCACCACGAGACCCAGCCCATGCCGGGGCCGCTGAGCCGGCAGGCCCATCTGCTCCCCAAGGCCTGGCACCGGCTGGAGGTCCTGGGCAACCACTTTGCCCAGCTGGTGGTGCCGTTCTTCCTCTTTGCCCCGCAGCCCCTGGCCAGCGCCGCCGCCGGGATCGTCATCTTCACCCAGCTGTGGCTGGTGGCGAGCGGAAACTTCGCCTGGCTTAACTGGATGGCGATCATCCTGGCCTTCGCGGCGGTCAGCGATCCCGTGGCGCATGCCGTGCTTCCGGCAATCCCGCTCGACTGGCACGCCGCGCCCGCGGCCGCAGGGGCCGGGGCCGGCAGCCAGGCGCCGGTCCCGTGGCTGGTGGTGGTCCTCGTCGCCACCGTGCTGCTCGTGGTGCTCAGCTACCGGCCCATCGAGAATCTCTTTTCCCACCATCAGCTGATGAACGCTTCTTTCAACCGCTGGCAGCTGGTGAACACCTACGGCGCGTTCGGCACTGTCACGAAGCGGCGCATCGAGATCGTGGTGGAGGGGACCCTGGACGCGGAACCCGGGGAGGACGCGGACTGGCGGGAGTATGGGTTCAAGGGCAAACCGGGAGACGTCCGGCGCATCCCGCGCCAGTTCGCCCCGTACCATCTGCGGCTTGACTGGCTGATGTGGTTCCTGCCGCTGCGGACCGTGCACGAGGAGTGGTTCTACGCATTCCTGGCCAAGCTGCTGGCGGCGGACCGGCCCACGCTGCGGCTGCTGCGCCATGACCCGTTCGACGGCGAACGGCCGCACTGGGTGCGTGCCAGCGGCTACCTCTACCGTTTCTCCACCCGGGCCGAGTTCCGTGCGACGGGCCAGCGCTGGATCCGGACCCCGTTGTATGTCGCCATCCCGCCGTCGCGCCTGCCGCCGGGGGCGTGAGAGCAGCCGCCGCCCCCTGACGTGCGGGGACGGCGGCACTGGCTAGACGGACACCTGCTCCTGCGCCGGCGCAGCCTCCACCGCTGCCTGGCGGCGGCGCAGCCACCACGAGGCGGCGAAGATCAGCGCCATGGAGACGTACACCACCAGGGCGAACGGCGAGGAGAACAGGGCCGTGGGATCGTTTTGCGAGAGCTGCAGCGACCGGCGCAACTGCACCTCGAACATCGGTCCCAGGATCATCGCCACCACCATGGGCGCCACAGGATAGCCGTAGCGGCGCATGAAGTAGCCCAGGATGCCCACCACCAGCAGGATGCCGACGTCGCTCGGCGAGAAGTTCACCGAGAAGGCGCCCAAGGCCGCGAAGACCAGGATGCCCGCGTAGAGGTAGGGGCGCGGGATCTGCAGGATCTTCACCCACAGGCCCACCAGCGGCAGGTTCAGCACCAGCAGCATGAGGTTGCCGACATACAGCGACGCGATCAGGGTCCAGACAAGCGCCCCCTGGTTTTCGAACAGGAGCGGGCCGGGCTGGATCTGGTAGCGCTGGAAGGCCGTGAGCATCATGGCCGCAGTCGCCGTCGTCGGGATGCCGAGGGTCAGCAACGGCACCAGGACCCCGGCGGCTGCGGCGTTGTTGGCCGCTTCCGGTCCCGCAACGCCTTCGATCGCGCCCTTGCCGAACTGGGCCTTGTTGGCGCCCTTGGCCAGTTTCCGCTCGGCCGCGTAGGACAGGAACGTGGAGACGTCCGCGCCGCCTGCCGGGACGGTGCCGATCGGGAACCCGATGAAGGTCCCGCGCAGCCACGGCTTCCAGGACCGCTTCCAGTCCTCCTTCGACAACCAGGCGTTCTTGCCCTTGCTGACCGGGATGAGCTCCACGGGGCCGTGCCGCAGCTTGGAAGCGACGTAAAGCGCCTCGCCGAGGGCAAAGAGCCCCACGGCCACGAGGACCATGTCGATGCCGTCCACCAGGGTGGGGTTGTCGAACGTGAACCGTTGTTGTGCCGTGCTGTCATCGATGCCGATCAGGCCTATGAACAGGCCCAGGGCCAGGGAAGCCAGGCCGCGCAGGACCGAGGCGCCCAACAGCGCGCCGACGGTCAGGAAGGCCACCACCATGAGGGCCACGTAGTCCACGGGGCCGAGGCCGACGGCGAAGTCAGCCACGACGGGCGCCAGGAAGGTCAGCAGGACCGTGGCGATGGTCCCCGCGATGAAGGATCCGATCGCCGCCGTCGCCAGGGCCGCCGCTCCCCGGCCGGCCTTGGCCATCTTGTTTCCTTCGAGCGCCGTGACGATCGAGGAGGACTCGCCGGGCGTGTTCAGCAGGATGGAGGTGGTGGAACCGCCGTACATGCCGCCGTAGTAGATCCCGGCGAACACGATCAGCGCCGCCGCAGGGTCCAGGGCATAGGTGATGGGCATGAGCAGGGCCACGGTCATGGCGGGGCCAATGCCGGGGAGCACGCCGACGGCGGTGCCGACGAAGACCCCGCCCAGGGCGTAGAGCAGGTAGACCGGCTGCAGCGCGGTGCTGAATCCTTCGAGCAGGAGCATGAAGCTATCCATGGAAGAACGGCACCCCCTCGAGCAGCGGCCCCGGCGGCAGGGAAACGCCCAGCAGCCCGCCGAAGACGTACTGCAGCACCAGCGCCAGGATCACGGACACGGTGATCGCCTTCCAGAGCGGCTTGGCGTCCAGTGACCAGGCGGCACCGCTGAAGAGCACGGCCGCGGCCACCGGCCAGCCGGCCGGCTCGATCAGGAAGATGTGCAGCACCACGAAGCCCACCAGTTTGGCGAGGGCCACCCAGTCGGTCTTGGCGGTCACGTCCAGGTCTTCGCTGTCCTCGGCCTGACCGACCTTGCCCCGGAGGACCTGCAGGACCACCCCGGCGCCGCACAGCACCAGCATGCCGCACACGATGTAGGGGAAGGCGCGGGGGCCGATGCCGGTCTCCGACGGCGGGATCGGAATGGATCCCGCCGTCGCCAGGCCCGCGACGCCCACGCTGACGAACACGAGGGCGAACAGGATCTCCCCCGTCGGCCGTTTGGCGGGCGTTGTTGCGAGAGAAGACATTCTTACTTGACCAGGCCGATCTGGGTCAGCGTGGTCTTGACCTTGGCGATGTCCTCGGTCAGGAAGGTCTTGAAGCCGTCACCGGCCAGGAAGGCGTCGTCCCAGTTGTTCTTGGACAGCGTGGACTTCCAGGCCTCGGACGCGTGCAGCTTGGTGACGACCTCGGTCAGCTTCGCGCGCTGCGCGTCGTCGATGGAGCCGGGGGCCACCACGCCGCGCCAGTTGGTCAGCACGACGTCGATCCCCTGGTCCTTGAGCGGCTTGACGCCGGGAAGCGCCGGGGCCTCGGCCTTTCCGGAGACGGCGAGCGCCCGCACCTTGCCGGCCTTGACCTGTTCGGCGTACTCGCCCACGCCGGAGATGCCGGCCTGGACCTTGTTGCCGAGCAGCGCCGCGATGGATTCGCCGCCGCCGGAGTAGCCGATGTAGTTCAGCTTGTCCGCCTCCACGCCCTGGGATTTCAGGATCTGCCCGGCCAGGATGTGGTCCGCGCCGCCGGCCGAGCCGCCGGTGATGGCCACGCCCTTGCCGTTCGCCTTGATGTCCGCCACGAGGTCGGCGACGGACTGGTACTTCGACTCCGCCGGCACCACGAGGACCAGCGGCTCTTCGGTCAGCCGCGCGATCGGGGTGGTGTCTTCGAGCCGGGTCTTGGCGCCGTTGGTCTCGACTGCGCCCACCATGACATAGCCCATCACCATGAGGGTGTTGACGTCCTTCTCGGTGGCCAGCTTGGCAAGGCCGTTGGTCCCGCCGCCGCCGCCGATGTTGGTGACCTGGGCGGAGGTGACGAGCTTGTTGGACTGCAGGTCCTGCTGCATGGCGCGTCCGGTCTGGTCCCAGCCGCCGCCCGGGTTGGCCGGGACGATGATGCTGAGCTTCTTGATCGAATCGGCGCCCGCGGACGAGCCGGCGGCCGCGCCGGTTCCGCTTCCCGCACAGGCGGACATGGCAAGGACGACGCCGGCGGCACCGGCGATGAGGGCGGCGCGGCGGGTGTGCGTGGCCCGCGTGAACGGGGGCTGCGTGAATGGGGGCAGGGCAGACATGGTTTCTCCTTGAGCGAATGTGATGCACATCATTGGAATCACGTCACTGACCCTAGGAGCGCCCGGCTCAGGGCAACAGAATTTGGCCGTAGAGGTAGTAGTGGTCATATTGGTCACGGCCGCGGCCGTCTTATTGGCCGGCGGCCGGCGTTCCCAATGCGAAACTTGTGACATGTTTCACAGGATTCCCCTACGGTTCCAGCTGGTCGCATTGCAGCTGGGCATCGTGCTGGCTGTCCTCACGGCGGTGGGGGCCGTGACCATCCGGATGCAGGAACAACAACTCCGGGACGCCTACAAGGGCCGCCTGATCGGCGTGGCCGAAAGTGTTGCCCAGCTGCCCTCCGTCATCCACGCCTTCGGGACGCCGTCGCCGGCCCAGACCATCCAGCCGATCGCGGAAGTGATCCGGCAGGCGTCCAACGTCACCTATGTGGTGGTGACAGACCGGCATGGGGTCCGGCAGTCCCACCCCAATCCGGCGGAGATCGGCCGGCCGGTCTCCACCGATCCCTCGGTGCCCCTGTCCGGCGAGATTTACGTGGGCACCCAGACGGGCACGCTGGGTGAGTCCTGGCGGGTGAAGGTTCCCATCTTCGATGCGGCCGGGGTGGTGATCGGCTCCGCATCCGTGGGGGTGCTGGAGAGCACCCTTGCCGCCGACCTCCATGAGGACATGCCGCAGCTGTTCGGCTGGCTGCTCGGGGCGGCGCTGCTGAGTTCCCTGGGCGCGATGTACGTCTCGAAACTGGTCTGGCGGCGGATCTACAAGCTTGAGCCCGAGGACATCGCGGCCCTGCTGGAAACGCGCGACGCCATGCTCCACGGCCTGGGCGAAGGGCTCGTGGCTGTGGACGCCGACGGCAGGGTCGCGCTGGTCAATGACGAGGCGCGCCGCCTGCTCGCGCTGGCAGGGGACATCACCGGGACGCCCGCCGCGGCAAGCCTGGAACCGGCGGTCCTCCGCCTGCTCTCGGCCGGGTCGGCCACGGAGGAACTGGTGCTCTCGGGCGAGCGGATCCTGCTGGGAAAGGTCAATGCGGCCACGGTCGACGGCCGCGAAGTCGGCAAGGTGCTGATCCTGAGGGACCGCACGGAACTCCACACTGTCCTGCGGGACCGCGACGGCGCCGTGGACGTGACGCAGGCCCTCCGCGCCCAGGCGCACGAATTCGCCAACAAACTGCACGTCATTTCCGGGCTGCTGGAGCTCGGAAAGCAGGACAAGGCCATCGAATACCTGGGCCGCAGCCACAACGACGCCGTCTTCGCGAACCGGCCGGTTGCGGCCGGAATCACCGATCACGGGGTCCAGGCCCTGCTGATCGCCAAGTCCACAGTCTGCGCCGAACGCGGTATTGAGATCATCGTCAGCCCGGATTCGCTGTGCTCCGCCGATGACTCGGGTGACGTCATCACGGTCCTGGGCAACCTGATCGACAACGCCGTGGACGCTGCGGGCTATGACAGCACTGTGGCCGTCCGGCTGGGCGAGAGCGCCGACGGCGGCCGGACCATCGTGGTGGAGGACGACGGACCCGGTGTCCCGGTGGCGGAACGCGCTAAAGTGTTCGAGCCCGGCGTGACCAGCAAGGAGGCCGAGGGAATCAACAGCCGCGGGTTTGGGCTGGCCCTGGTCCAGCGGGTAGCCCTCCGGCGCGGCGGCCATGCTGCGGTCTCCTCATCGGCATTGGGCGGAGCCTGCTTCACCGTGGTTTTCAAGACGGCGGTGCTCAAGACGGCAGTGATTAAGACAAAAGAGGCGGAACTACAGAAGCAATGAGCGCCATACGCACCCTCATCATTGACGATGACGTAGCAGTGGCCGGGATCCATCACGGGTTCCTGCTGGCACGCGGCGGATTCGACGTCGTGGCCATGGCCCACACTGGCCAGCAGGGCCTCGATCTGGCCGCGGAGCTGGGGCCGGAGCTGGTGTTGTTGGACATTCACCTGCCGGACATGTCCGGCCTGGACGTCCTGCAGCGGCTGCGCGGGCGCCGCAGGCCGGTGGATGTCCTGGTGATTACCGCTTCCCGGGAGATTGACACGGTCCGGGGCGCGATGGCCGGCGGGGTGCTGCACTACCTGGTGAAGCCCTTCTCCTCGCAGGCACTGATCGAACGGCTGGACGAATACGTCCTGCTGCGGGAGGAGCTGGCCGCCGGCGCAGCCGGACCGCTGGACCAGGCAAGCATCGACCGCCTGGTGGCTCCCTCCCGCCGCCCTGCCGCGGCGGAATCCCCCGCGGGTCAGACTGCCTCGCCGGAACCGCCGGGCCAGCCTGTCCTGCGGCTGCCCAAGGGCCTCTCCCGACCCACCCTGGACGCGGTCATCGAGGCGCTGAAGGCCAGCCCGGAGGATGTCTCCGCTGCCGGCCTGGCGCTGCAGCTGGGCCTGTCCCGGGTCAGTGCCCGCCGGTACCTGGAATACCTCGTGATTCACGGCCATGCCCGGCTGACGCCCCGGTACGGGGCGGCGGGCCGGCCGGAGAACCGTTACCTCTGGCGCCGCTGACGGCGCGCCGGTCAGAACCGGCGTCCAGGACCGGCGTCGGGAAAACGGGTCCAGAAAGCGCGTCTAGGACCCGACGTGGCCCGCGCGGCGCAGCGTGGATGCGGCGTGTTTGAGGATGGGTCCGTCGATCATCTTGCCCTTGAACTGGAATACGCCCGTCCCTGCCGCGGAGGCGGCGTCGAGCAGCTCGGCCGCGGCTGAGACGTCGGCCTCGGTTGGAGCGTAGGCTTCCCGGACCACGGCCACCTGGTCCGGATGGATGCAGGCCTTGGAAGCGAATCCGGACGCCACGGCGTCACGGGATTCGAGCGCCAGCCCGGCAAGGTCCGGGATGTTGACGTAGACGGCGTCGATCGCGTCCTTGCCGAAGGCGCCGGCGGCCAGCAGCACGCTGGAGCGGGCGTGCAGCGCGACCGCCCGGTAGCCGCCGGTTTCCGTCCTGCTGGAGGTCCCGCCGAGTGACGCCAGCAGATCCTCCGCACCCCACATCAGGGCCACCACATTCGGTTCGGCGGCGATGGCGGCGGCGTTGAGGACGCCCGCGGCCGTCTCGCAGAGGGCAATCACGCTGTAGCCCTCGAGCTCCTTCAGCTGGGCTGCGCTCTCCGCCTTGGCCAGCATGACGTGCCGGTAGGGGGTGTGCTTGAGGCAGTGCAGGTCCTTCTCGAACTCGTCCGTGCCGGCCGGGTTGACCCGGATGATCGTCCGGCTCGGATCCAGCTCCGGGACGTCGCCGGTGGCGCCGAGTTGGGCGAGGATGGCGCCGCGGGCCCGCTGCTTGTCTGCGGGGGCGACGGCGTCCTCGAGGTCCACGATCACGGTATCGGAGCGCTCGGCGGCTTTCTGGTACCGCTCGGGGCGGTCGGCCGGGCAGAACAGCAGGGCAGGACCCATCAGGAAACTCATGTTTCTATTGTCCCCTTTTGCGCGCCTTCCAGCTCTGCCGCGGCGTGTGCCGCGCGCGTCCACATCAGGCAGCTGCGGGCGGCGAGCGCCACCACGTCCCCGTGCTGGTTCCGCCCGGTGTGCTGCATGGTCACGATGCCCTGGCCGGGGCGGGACTCGGACAGCCGTTTCCCGGTGACCACCGTCTCCGTGTACAGCGTGTCCCCGTGATACAGGGGGCGGGGAAAGGACACATCCGTCAGGCCCAGCTGGGCGATGATGGTGCCCTGGGTCAGCTGCGGCACGGACTGGCCCACCACGGTAGCCAGGGTGAACATCGAATTCATCAGCCGCTGGCCAAAGGGCTGCCCGGCGCTCCAGGCCGCGTCGAGGTGCAGGGCCTGGGTGTTCATGGTCATCGTGGTGAACAGGACGTTGTCCGTCTCCGTGACGGTCCGGCCCGGCCGGTGGGCGTAGACCACGCCCTCCTCCAGCTCATCGAAATAGAGGCCGCGCTGCTCGATCACCCGGGCAGCGCCGGGAATGGGGCTTGGAGCGGATCGGTCTGCGTCATTCATACGGTCAGTTCCTGGTCTTCCTCAAAGAGTTCGGCTCCGGTGGCCGCCACGACGTCCTCCACGGTCACGTTGGGCGCCAGTTCGCGCAGCACCAGCCGGGGCGGCCCGGCGTCGGTCACCACGTCGATCACGGCGAGGTCGGTGATGATCCGGTCCACGCAGCCCTTGCCGGTCAGCGGCAAGGTGCAGGTTTCCACGATTTTCGGCCTGCCGCTGCGGTCCACGTGATCCATCATCACAATGACCTTCTTGGCCCCGAACACGAGGTCCATCGCGCCGCCCATGCCCTTGACCATCTTGCCGGGGATCATCCAGTTGGCGAGGTCACCGTTGGCGGCGACCTCCATGGCACCGAGCACGGCCACATCGACGTGGCCGCCCCGGATCATGCCGAAGGACGCGGCGGAATCGAAGAACGCCGCGCCTTTGTTGACCGTGACGGTTTCCTTGCCGGCATTGATCAGGTCCGGATCGATCTCGTCCTCGGCCGGGTAGGGCCCGACGCCCAGGATGCCGTTCTCCGAATGCAGCACCACCTCCACGCCGGCCGGAATGTAGTTGGGGATCAGCGTCGGCATGCCGATGCCGAGGTTGACGTACTGGCCGTTGTGCAGTTCCTGCGCCACCCGGGCAGCGAGTTCGTTCCGGGTCCACCCCTTGCTCTCGATACCGGCAGGGTGTTCGACGGCGGAGCGCCGGTATTCGTGGCGCACCGCCTCCGGGCGGGGCGGAACCTCTTGGGCCTTGTCCGTTTCCACGGCTATGCTCCTGCCTGCTCGGGTGAGAGTTTCGGTGCGCCGGAGGCGCCGGTGGCCACTGCAACCGTCCGCTTCTCAATGCGTTTCTCGCCCTGCGGGGCCAGCACCACACGCTGGACGAAGATCCCCGGAACATGGACGTGCTCCGGGTCCAGCTCTCCCGGCTGCACGAGTTCCTCGACCTCCGCGATCGTGATCTTCCCGGCCATGGCGCACAGCGGGTTGAAGTTCATGGCGGTGGCGTGGAAGACGAGGTTGCCGTGGCGGTCACCCTTCCAGGCATGCACCAGGCCGAAGTCGGGCGTGAGCGATTCCTCCAGCACGTAGTCGGCGCCGTGGAAGCTGCGGACTTCCTTGGGCGCGGAGGCGATGGCGACGTTGCCGTCGCGATCGTACTTCTGCGGCAGGCCGCCGTCGGACACCTGGGTACCGACGCCGGCCGGCGTGTAGAAGGCGGGAATGCCGGCGCCGCCGGCGCGCAGCTTTTCCGCCAGCGTGCCCTGCGGGGTGAGGACTACCTCCAGCTCCCCGGCGAGGTACTGCCGGGCGAACTCCTTGTTCTCCCCCACGTAGGAGCTGATGGTGCGCCGGATCCGGCCGTCCTTGAGCAGGATCCCGAGGCCCCAGTCGTCCACACCGCAGTTGTTGCTGACGGTTTCCAGGTCCGTGGCACCGCGCTCATGGAGGGCCTCGATCAGGGTCACGGGAATGCCGCACAGCCCGAACCCGCCGACGGCGAGGGAGGCGCCGTCGTGGATGTCCGCGACTGCCTCGGCGGCGCTGGCAACAACTTTGTTGATCATCGGTGATCCTTCCGGCCGGCTACAGTCCCAGTTCGCGGGCGATCAGCATCAGCTGGACCTCCGTGGTGCCCTCGCCGATTTCAAGGATCTTGGAGTCGCGGTAGTGGCGCGCCACGGTGAATTCGTTGATGAAGCCATAGCCGCCGAACACCTGGGTGGCGTCCCGCGCGTTGTCCATGGCTGCCTCGCCTGCGACCATCTTAGCGATGGCCGCCTGCGTCTTGAACGGCTTGCCGGCAAGCATCCGGGCGGCCGCGTCGTAGTAGGCCAGGCGGGCCGTGTGCGCGCGTGCTTCCATCCGGGCGATCTTGAACGCAATGGCCTGGTATTTGCCGATGTTCTGGCCGAATGCGCTGCGTTCCTTGGCGTATTTCACCGACAGGTCCACGCAGCCCTGGGCCGCGCCGACGGCCAGGGCCGCGATAGCGATCCGGCCCTCGTCCAGGATGGAGAGGAAGTTGGCGTAGCCGCGGCCCTGGGTGCCCAGCAGGTTTGCCTCGGGGACGTGGACGTTGTTGAGCGTCAGCGGGTGGGTGTCCGAGGCGTTCCAGCCGACCTTGTTGTAGGCCTTCTCGGCTTTGAAGCCCGGGGTGTTGGTGGGCACCAGGATGGTGGAGATTTCCTTCTTGATGCTGCCGTCCGAGCGTTCCTCCTGCCCGGTCACCGCGGTGACGGTGACGAGCTTGGTGATGTCCGTGCCGGAGTTGGTGATGAACTCCTTGTTGCCGTTGATGACCCACTCCCCGCCGCCGAGCTTGGCGGTGGTCTTGGTGCCACCGGCGTCCGAGCCGGCTTCCGGCTCGGTCAGGCCGAAGCCGGCGAGCGCCTTGCCGGAGGCCAGCAGCGGCAGCCACTCCTCCTTTTGGGCGGCGTTGCCGAAGCGGTGGATCGGCATGGCGCCGAGGGAGACGCCGGCCTCAAGGGTGATGGCGACGGACTGGTCCACCCGGCCAAGCTGTTCAAGGGCAAGGGCCAGGGCGAAGTAGTCCCCGCCCATGCCGCCGAACTCTTCCGGGAACGGCAGGCCGAACAGGCCCATGTCCGCCATCTGGGAGACGATTTCGTAGGGGAAGCTGTGTTCCTCGTCGTGCTTGGCGGAGACCGGGGCCACCACTTCGTCGGCGAATTCGCGGACGGTGTTGCTGAGGTCCTGGTAGTCCTCGCTGAGTTCAAAATCTGCCATGGGGGTGACTCCTGTGTCTGAGGTACTTCTGTGGTCTGTTGATATGGGGTGTTGCTGCGGATGGTTAGCCGCTCGTGTCAGTGCGGTGCGGTCATTCGGCCGCGCCCATCGCGATGACGGCTTCCTCGATCGTGTCCTCGGCCTTCGACGGTGCGGCCGCGGCAAATGGGTGGACCGTCGCCAGCACCTGGTCTGCCTTGACGAGATCGCCGGAACCGACGCTGATGTGGACAGTTCCGTCGAGGGGCGCCACGAGCTGGTGCTCCATCTTCATCGCCTCCACGGAGAGCAAAACCTGGCCGGCCTCCACGGTGTCGCCGTTGCTGACGGACACGGACACCACGGTGCCGGGCATCGGCGAGCGCACCGCCGGGTCAGCGGCGCCTTCCTCGCGTTCGATCGCGGCCAGCACCCGGGCGAGCCGGGCCTCCCGGCTGAGCACCTCGAGGCGGCAGGACCATCCCTCGTTGCCGAGGAAGATTTCGGTGGGCACCGAGTTGTCCTGGCCCGAGCCGACGAGCCCCTGGTGCGGCGCCACGAGCGAGTACACCCGGGCTTCGCCGTCGAGGGTCAACTCTGCGTGGTTGCGTGTGGGGAAGCGAAGTGAGGCGGCGCGCTGGGGCCCGCCGTCGACGGTCACTGCCGCCGTGCCGTGCACCACGGAGCCGGACACCTCAACCGTGGCGACACCGCCGTCGGGCGTGCCAAGGCTGATGCGCCGTGGGGCGCGCGCACCAAGCCGCCATCCGTCGCGGAGGCCCCAGGGGCCAGTCCCGGCGGCTTGCGCATGGCGCTCCTGCGTGGCCGCAGCGTACAAGGCGGCGGCAGCGGCCTCAAAGTCGCCCGGGCGGCGGAAGGAGAACTCCGGCATCTTGCGTTCGATCAGGCCGGTGTCGAGGCGCCCGGCCCGGACGTCGGCGTCGTTGATCAGCAGCCGCAGGTACTCAACGTTGGTGTCGATGCCCAGTGCCGTGTAGCCGGCGAGTGCCCGGTCCAGGGTGCCGAGGGCCTCGGTGCGGTCCTGGCCCCACGCGATGACCTTGGAGATCATCGGGTCGTAGCTGGAGGAGATCTCGAGGTTCTCGAGCAGGGCCGAGTCGACCCGGACTGTGCCGTCGGCGTCGCCATCTGTGTCACCGGGCAGTTCGTCCAGCATCAGGACCCTGCCCGCGGAGGGCAGGAAGTTCCTTTCCGGAACTTCCGCGTAGACCCGGGCTTCCACTGAGTGGCCGGTGAGGACGACGTCGTCCTGGCGGACGGTGAGGTCCTCGCCGGCGGCGATCCGGACCTGCCATTCGACGAGGTCGATTCCGGTGACCATCTCGGTGACGGGGTGTTCGACCTGCAGACGGGTGTTCATCTCCATGAAGAAGAACTCGTCCGGGGCGTTGTCCGAGACCAGGAATTCCACGGTGCCGGCACCGGAGTAGTTGACGC
The DNA here is from genome assembly GCA_046727115.1 of Actinomycetota bacterium. Lineage (GTDB taxonomy): Bacteria > Actinomycetota > Actinomycetes > Actinomycetales > Micrococcaceae > Arthrobacter. Next base: position 29,767 of record JBKPBZ010000212.1, read on the forward strand.
TGCGCGCGGCGTTGCAGGCGGCTTCGCCAAGGCGGGCCCGGATTTCCGCGCCGTTGGGCAGGGATTCCAGCAGCGGGGACGGCGCCTCCTCGATGACCTTTTGGTGGCGGCGCTGCAGGGAGCACTCGCGCTCCCCCAGATGGATGACGTTGCCGTGGTTGTCGGCGAGGACCTGGACCTCGATGTGCCGCGGGGTGAGCACAAGCCGTTCCAGGAACAGGGTGTCATCGCCGAAAGCGCTGGCCGCGACCCGGCGGGCGGTGGCCAGGGTGGTTCCCAGGTCCTCGGGCCGTTCCACAATGTGCATGCCCTTCCCTCCGCCGCCGGCGGAGGGCTTGATCAGCAGCGGGAAGCCGACGCCGGCGGCGGCCTCGATGAGCTGTGCGTCCGTCATGCCCGGTTCGGCGATGCCCGGGACCACCGGGACGCCGTAGCCGGTGACGTGGTTTTTGGAGCGGATCTTGTCGCCCATGACGTTCAGGGATTCGACGCCGGGTCCGATGAACGTGATCCCGGCGGCGGCCAGGGCACGGGCGAAGTCGACGTTCTCGCTCAGGAAGCCGTAGCCCGGGTGCACGGCCTCGGCGCCGGTGTCGCGGCAGGCCTTCAGGATGGCCTCGATCTTCAGGTAGCTCTCGGTGGCGGCGGCCGGGCCGATCCGGACCGCGACGTCGGCCTCCCGCACGTGCCGGGCGCCGGCGTCGGCGTCCGAATAGACGGCGGCCGAACGGATCCCCAGGGCGCGCAGGGTCCGGATGACGCGGCAGGCGATCTCGCCGCGGTTGGCGACGAGTACGGTGCCGAACAGGGGCTTCTGGGGTGTTGACGGTGCAGTAGACAAGGAAATAGTCACAGCTGGCTCACATCCGGAACAGGCCGAAGGAGGTCTCCGGCAGCGGGGTGCGGGAGACGACGTCGAGCGCGAGTCCCAGGACGGTGCGGGTGTCCGCGGGGTCGATCACGCCGTCATCCCAGAGGCGGGCGGTGGAGTAGTAGGGGCTGCCCTGGTCCTCGTACTGGGCCTTGATCGGGGCCTTGAATGCTTCCTCGTCCGCGGCGGACCATTCCTCGCCGCGGGCCTCGTACTGGTCCCGTTTTACGGTGGCGAGCACGCTGGAGGCCTGGTTGCCGCCCATCACGGAGATCCGCGACGCCGGCCACATCCACAGGAAGCGCGGCGAGTACGCCCGGCCGCACATCGAGTAGTTGCCGGCACCGAAGGATCCGCCGATCACCACCGTGAGTTTGGGGACCCGGGCGGTGGCGACGGCCGTGACCATCTTGGCGCCGTTCTTGGCGATGCCGCCCTGCTCGTAGTCCTTGCCCACCATGAAGCCGGAAAGGTTTTGCAGGAAGATCAGCGGGATGCCGCGCTGGTCGCAGAGTTCGATGAAGTGCGCGCCCTTGAGCGAGGACTCGCTGAACAGCACGCCATTGTTGGCCACGATGCCCACCGGGTGGCCGTGCAGCTTCGCGAAGCCCGTGACCAGGGTGGTGCCGTAGTTCTTCTTGAACTCGTGGAACTTGCTGCCGTCCACCAGCCGGGCGATGACCTCATGCACGTCGTACTGGGCGTTCACGTCGGTGGGAACGGCGCCGTAGAGCTCGTCCGGGTCGGCAACGGGCTCGACGGCGGTGTCCACGTCCCAGACGGGCGCTGCCGGCCGCGGCAATGTGGCCACGATGTCCCGGACGATCTGGAGGGCATGCTCATCGTTCTCGGCCAGGTGGTCCGTGACCCCGGAGATCTTCGAGTGCACGTCGCCGCCGCCGAGTTCTTCCGCCGTGACGATCTCGCCGATCGCGGCCTTCACCAGCGGCGGGCCGCCCAGGAAGATGGTGCCCTGGTTGCGGACAATCACGGTCTCGTCGCTCATCGCGGGGACATAGGCGCCGCCGGCGGTGCAGGAGCCCATGACGGAGGCGATCTGCGGGATCTTCGCCGCGGACATCTTGGCCTGGTTGAAGAAGATCCGGCCGAAGTGTTCCTTGTCTGGGAAGACCTCGTCCTGTTTGGGGAGGAAGGCGCCGCCGGAGTCCACGAGGTAGATGCAGGGCAGCCGGTTCTCCAGGGCGATTTCCTGCGCGCGCAGATGCTTCTTCACCGTCATCGGATAGTAGGTGCCGCCCTTGACCGTGGCGTCGTTGGATATGACCAGGACCTGCCGGCCGTGCACCAGGCCGATCCCGGCAATGACGCCGGCGCCGGGCGAGTCGCCGTCGTACATGCCGTCCGCCGCCAGCGGGGCGATTTCCAGGAAGGGGCTGCCGTCATCGAGCAAACGGTCAATGCGCTCGCGCGGCAGCAGCTTGCCGCGGGCCACGTGGCGTTCCCGGGACTTTGCCGGCCCGCCCAGCGCCGCGGCGGCGAGCCGTTCCCTCAACTCGCCGGCCAGCCCCAGCTGGGCCTCCCGGTTCGCGGCATAGGCTGTGCTCGTCGCGTCCACCCGGCTGGCGATTGTCTCCATTGACTGTTTCCGTTCCCTGACCTGCGTGCCGGACCGGCAACTCAAGCCGCCCGGCTATTTCGGTTAGTACCGCATAACTGAGATTTAGGTTAGTCTCTATTAACTGTGATGTCCAACACAGGGATCATTTGCAACGAGGGGATGCGCCGGTGACCGAGCCCAGCCAGACCGCCCAGCTTCCAGTAGCCCAGGCAGCCTCCGCCCCGGGCCCCTCTTCCCCGGCATCCTCAACACAGGCCCCATCAACCCCGGCCCCCTCAACACAGCGCAGCCAGGCCAAGGCGAACAGGCGGCAGGCCCTCTTGTCGGCCGCCGCTGCACTGTTCGCCCTCGAGGGCTTCAACCGCGTTTCCCTCGAGGATCTGGGGGCCGCGGCCGGGGTCAGCGGGCCGGCGGTCTACCGCCACTTCGCCGGCAAGCAAGCCGTCCTCGGCGCGCTGCTGCTCAGCGTCAGCAAGGACCTGCTCGACGGCGGCCGCAAGGTGGTGGCCGACTCCGACGGGGACCTGGCGGCGCTGCGCGGCCTCGTGGCCTTCCACGTCGACTTTGCCCTGACCAATCCGGACGTCATTCGGGTCCAGGACCAGGACTTCAGCAACCTGGCCGGCGAGGACCAGGCCGAGGTCCGCACGCTCCAGCGCAACTACGTTGAGCTCTGGGTGGACGTCCTGGCCGGGCTGCACGAAGGCACGGAGGCCGCCGAACTGCGGATGCGGGCGCATGCCACCTTCGGACTGATCAACTCGACCCCGCACTCGGTACGCAGCCACGGGCGCCGGATCGGCGTCCGCCGCGCCAGGCCGCTGCTGGAAGGCATGGCGATGGCGGCGCTCATGGCACCGGCCGCTCCCGAACTCTAACGCCCGCCCGGGCGCACTCCCGGGGCACTTTGGCGCGGACACGCCC
>JBKPBZ010000213.1:0-7854 GCA_046727115.1 Actinomycetota bacterium
CCCCCAGCCCCGCAGCCGGTGGCGGTCAGCAGGACGGCCGCGGAAAGGCTGCCAATGCCGGCAAGCCTGGAGATCGTTTTTCGAGAGGACATCGCTGTCGGCTCCCTTTCTCTTGGCGGAAATCTCAGAGATCGAATGGGGCTGAAAAATCGTTTTGCTAAAACGACTTGGCAGACAGCGTATGGACTTCCGATTCGGTGTGTCAAGGGTCACCCCAAAGAAGTCTTCCCTCCTAACGCACAACTGGAGGCAGCCCCGACGTAAGGCCTGGCCCTCCGAAGAAACGTTTTGGCATATATTGGCTGTTTTGGCAGTTTTTGGCAACGACCTTTCACCTTGTGGCCAGGACCGCAACGACAGCTATCGCTCGCAACCCGGGTCTTCCGGTGCACCCCAAACCGAAAGAGGACGACCGCGGGAAGCTCCCGCCGTCGTCCTCGGAAAGAATCCCATCGATTGCTCCGCAGACGCCCTTTTGAGACGTCATAACGGCACCTATGGAGCAATGGATGGGTTTCTTGTTGCCCTGTGTTCAGCCGACGCCTTGACCGGGCGCCGGGAGGCTCCTCGCCTCATCCGCCGCCAGTGCCGCGGCGAACACGGTGACGTCGGCGGCCGCGGCGCTGTTGTCGAACTCAAGGTGCCGGGCACCGGACCAGTTGCAGGAATTGGCCTGGGCACCGGACCAGAACGTTTCCCAGTTCGCCAGTTTCCATTCGCCCCGCGGGTAGCCGCGGGCGATCAGCCGCGTCCGGAGCGCCTCGCCGCTCGAAATGCAGGAGAGCATCCGCGAGCTGGGCGTGAGCGTGCACGTGGCGCCGCTCAGCAAGTAGCGCGCAGTAGGGCTGCAGAGCGCGCCTTGGTCCGCAGACCTAAGTCGGGCCGCGTAATTTAGGAGCTTTTCCATACTTTCGGCGATGGCCGCTGGATAGCATGAGGTGTCCGGACAGAGCAGTCCGGGCGGGTGCCGATGTCAGAAGGAAGCCCATGCCCGCAGCTACAGTGGACGACATCCTCGCGGATCTCCCCCTCGGTTTCGCCAGCCTGAGGCTTCGGCCGTCCCGCACGGACGCGGCGATCGAACGCTTTCTGATCGTTGACGCCGACGACGACACCTCCGACGGCGGCACGGCATTTGTCCTGCTGATCGGGGTTCGGGGGCGCTCCGCCTTGCCGGCAGTACGGCGCCTGTTGAAAAGCCCACCCCTGGTCCTGGCCGTCAAAGGCAGCCCGGAGGAACTGGCGGAAGCAGAAGAGCTGCTGCGCGGGGCGGGAACCGGACTCCTGTTGGTGGACCCGGCGGCGGACTGGGACCGCCTGCTGTCCATCGCCAAGGACCGGATCCAGCCGCGCAGCTACCAGAGCGAAGTACTGACCCTGCTCGAAGAAGACCTCTTCGCCATTGCCCAGACCACCGCCCGTCTGACCTCCAGCCACGTGGTCATTGAGGACGCCGCCAACAAGGTCCTGGCGTACTCCACGGTTACCAACGCCATTGACGAGCTGCGCAAGGCCTCTATCTTGGCCCGGCGCGGCCCACGCAAATACGAACTCCTGCTCAAGGACCTCGGCGCCTACCGCGAGTTGCACCGGACCCGCCTGCCGGTCCGGGTTCCCGCCCGGCCCCAGGACGGCCTGCGGGAGCGCGTCGCCATCAGCCTGTTCGCCGGCGACCGCATCATGGGCTACATCTGGCTCCAGGAAACCGGCGCCGGCTTCGGCGACGACGTCGTCTACGTGCTCACGGGCTCGGCCGCACGGGCCTCCGCCGAGCTGATCCGGTACCGCAACCAGCAGTCAGTGCACATGCGCGAGGACCGGATCGCGCGGCTCCTTTCAGGTCCGGCTGAAGCCGCGGCGAGCGCGCACAGCGAAAAGATCCCTGCGGACCGTCCCGCGGCCCTGATCCTCATTGGCCTGTCGGCGTCTCAAGCTCAGGAGGACGACGCCGCGCTCAAACATGGCGAGCTGGCCAACCTCGCTTCGATCCATGCGGCCGCCTACAAGCCCTCAGCAATCGTGGGACAGTTTCACGGCGACACCGCAGTGATCCTTCCCGGGCTCCAGTCCGCCAACGCCGGGGCTGGGCTGCGGAGCGTAGCCGAGGCAATCGTCAAGGACGCCAACAAGCACCTCGGAATCAGCACCTTTGCCGCCGTCGGCCCCACAGTCCCCGAGCTTCTCTCGATCCATTCCGTGACCGGAATATCCGAAGCACTGCTGGGCTGCATGCGCCGCTCCGGCGAAGCCGCCGTGGCCACGGTGGACGACTTCGAAGCCGAGATCCTCTTCCACGACGCTGTGGAGAACTTTACAACGGCGGCCTTCCGGCACCGCGGCCTCTGGGCCCTGCTCCGCGACGACGCGGAACTGGCTGAAACCCTGCGCGCCTTCTTCGACGCGTCGCTGGACGTGGCCGAGTGCGCCAAGCGGATGCAGCTACATAAGAACACCGTCTACTACCGAATCGGCAAAATCAGCCGGGTCACCGGGCTGGACTTCGGCAATCCCCGCCATTCACTGGTCGCGCTGCTGCATGTGCAGGAATGGGCCGGCACGCAGAAGGAGCACCTGGGCAAGAAATGATGACAGCACTTGATTCGCCGCCGCTTGGCCTGGTCTTGGACGACATTGTCCGCAGCCACCGACCCCGGACAGAAGCGGGATCAGTTCCTGCGCATATTCCCCACCTGCAGTCCCCGCCATTCGATTGCTTCGGCATCGCTGTTGCCTCTACGTCCGGGGAGGTATTTAGTTCCGGCGACGCCGATCTTCCGTTCTCGATCCAGAGCATCTCCAAAGTCTTCGCCCTGGCGATGGCGCTCAGCGCCGACGACTCCGGCTCATTGTGGTCCCGGGTCCTGCGCGAGCCATCGGGGACGTCCTTCAACTCCCTGGTCCAGCTTGAAGTCGAACACGGGATCCCCCGGAACCCCTTCATCAACTCGGGCGCCCTGGTGGTCACCGACCACCTGATGGAGAAGTCCCACGACGCCGCCGCCCGGGTCCTGCGCTTCCTCACGGGCCAGGTGGGTCAGCCGGGTCCTTTCATCGACGAGATGGCCGCAAGGAGTGAACTTTCCAGTAGCAGCCGCAACTTGGCCCTCGCCCACTTCCTGAAGGAATTCGGCAACTTACGGCGGCCCGCGCAGTCCGTGGTTGAGAACTACGTCAGGCAGTGCTCAATCATGATGACCTGCGTGGAAGTCGCCAAGGCGGGCCTTTTCCTCGCACAGGATGGCCGCGGGGCGGAAGGAGCGGTGATCTCCAGGAGCGAGGCCAAGCGCATTGGCTCCATCATGCTGACCTGCGGCATGTATGACGCGGCCGGCGAGTTTGCCTACCGCGTGGGACTTCCGGGGAAGAGCGGTGTGGGCGGCGGCATCCTGGCGATCGTCCCCGGCGAGTGCGCCATCTGCGTCTGGAGCCCGCGGCTGGACTCCAAAGGAAATTCCCTGGCAGGAACGGCGGCTCTCGCTGACCTGTCCGACCGCACCGGGTGGTCGATCTTCTGATCTGACACCTGGCTGTCCGCACAATCTCCCTCCAGCACGCCATTTAGATCTCTGACAGATCGAAAGGAACACCCATGTCCAAAAACCCCAATGACGAGGTTGCCTTGCACCAGGCCGATGGTGGCCACGCCCACGCCTCGGAGGCCGTGATTCACGCGGAGGACTCGGGCTACCACAAGAGCCTGAAACCCCGGCAGATCCAGATGATCGCGATCGGCGGCGCCATCGGAACCGGCCTGTTCCTGGGCGCCGGCGGCCGGCTCAACGCGGCCGGCCCGTCACTGGTCATTGCCTACGCCGTTTGCGGCTTCTTCGCGTTCCTGATCCTGCGCGCCCTCGGGGAACTGGTCCTGCACCGGCCGTCGTCAGGATCGTTCGTGTCCTACGCCCGCGAATTCTATGGAGAGAAAGCCGCGTTCATCTCCGGCTGGTTCTACTGGATCAACTGGGCCACCACCACCATCGTGGACATCACCGCCGCGGCCCTTTACATGAACTTCTTCGGCAAATACATCCCCTGGATGGGGGCCGTACCGCAGTGGGCGTGGGCGCTGATCGCCCTCATCGTGGTCCTCTGCCTGAACCTCGTCTCCGTCAAAGTGTTCGGCGAACTGGAGTTCTGGTTCGCCCTCATCAAGGTCGCCGCCCTCGTCGCGTTCCTGCTGGTCGGCACCTACTTCGTCGTGTTCGGCACGCCGGTGGAAGGCCAGGAAGTCGGCTTCAGTCTCATCACCGACAACGGCGGCATCTTCCCGCACGGCCTGCTGCCCATGATCATCCTCATGCAGGGCGTTCTGTTCGCCTACGCCTCGATCGAACTGATCGGCACCGCCGCCGGTGAAACCGAAAACCCCGAACGGATCATGCCCAAGGCCATCAACTCGGTGGTCTTCCGCATCGCCGTCTTCTACGTCGGTTCGGTCATTCTGCTCGCCCTGCTGCTGCCTTACACCTTGTACGAAAAAGGCGTCAGCCCGTTCGTGACGTTCTTCGGATCCATCGGCATCCAAGGCGTGGACGTCATCATGAACCTCGTGGTCCTCACGGCCGCCCTGTCCTCGCTGAACGCGGGCCTGTACTCCACCGGCCGCATCCTGCGCTCCATGTCAATGGCCGGATCGGCCCCGAAGTTCGCCCAGCGGATGAACAAGGCCGGCGTCCCCTATGGCGGCATCGCCATCACCGCCGGCGTCTCCCTCCTCGGGGTCCCGCTGAACTATTTGGTCCCCGGCCAGGCATTCGAGATCGTCCTGAACGTCGCCTCCGTAGGCATCGTCGTCACTTGGGCCACCATCGTGCTCTGTCAGATCCAGCTCAAACGGTGGGCAGACAGGGGCTGGCTTGAGCGCCCCTCTTTCCGGATGTTCGGAGCCCCCTACACCGGGTACCTGTCCCTGGCGTTCCTGCTCGGCGTGCTCGTCATGGTCTTCATCGACTCCCCGCTCACGCTGCTGGTGACCCTGGTCGCCTGCACGCTGATGGTGGGCGGCTGGTACGCCTGCCGGAAACAGATCCACGACATCGCCGAAGCCCGTGATGGCTTCACGGGTGCCGCCCCCGTGCTGGCCAACCGGACCCCGATCCACTAATCGAACGTTCCTGATGACCGCCGGTCACACAACCCGGCCTACAACCTGAAAGCCTCCATGAAGCCGCAAACCCCGCTGAGTCCTGGCCGCCCTTTCACCATGCACGAGCCCCACCCGCCACCCGCACACGAAGGCAAGCCGCCGGCGTCGAACGACAGTTGCGAAGAGGGCTGCTTTTTCTGTACCGGACCGGAAACAGACTAGGCAGCACCAGCTCCTCCGCTGAAGTCGGTGGACATGCCATGCCCGCCAGCCCCACCCAACCCAGCCCAACACAGAAGACAAGTAGTGATGAAAACGGAGTCTGCATCCACCATGACCGCAACCGGCACTCACCCAGCTGAAGGCGACACCATCAAACCCCGACAGACCGCCCCGGCGGCCATTTTGGACAACCTCGACGGCAACAGGACGCTCAAGTCCGCCGGCCACGTGATTGTTGATGCGCTCGTGGCGCACGGGGTGGAACGCACCTTTGTTGTCCCGGGTGAGAGTTTCCTGGACGTCCTCGACGGGCTGCACGGCTCTGAGATCGAGACCGTGGTCTGCCGGCACGAGGGCGGCGCCGCGTACATGGCCGAGGCCGACGGCAAAATGAACCAGCGTCCCGGCGTCGCCATGGTCACCCGCGGACCCGGCGCAGCGAATGCCCACGTAGGGCTGCACACTGCTTGGCAGGACTCCACCCCGATGCTGCTCTTTGTCGGGCTGATTCCGTTCGCGCACCGGGACCGCGAGGCGTTCCAGGAATTCGATATCAAGGCATGGTTCGACACGGGAGCCAAACGGGTGATGGTCCTTGACCATCCCGAGCGGGCCTCCGAGATTGTCGCGGAGGCAATGTTCGCAGCCATGAGCGGCCGTCCCGGGCCGGTGGTGGTGGGCCTGCCCGAGGACGTCATCCGAGCACAGATTCATCCAGCCCTGCACCCGCCCATCCCGGTAGCGGCCGGCGGCATGAGCAGCACCGATGCCGGCGCCCTCGCCGAGGCCCTGGCACAGTCCAAGAAGCCGCTCTTTGTCACCGGCGGGAACGACTGGACCCAGGAAGCCGCCGGGGAGCTCACCCGGTGGCTCGAAAAGCACCACATTCCGGCGGCGGCGGAGTGGCGCACGCAGGGGACAGTCTCTTTCGACTCCCCCAGCTATGTGGGGCCGATCGGCTACGGCCGGCCCCGGCCCACGTACGATCTCCTGGAGGAAACGGACCTGCTCGTTTTCGTCGGGACCGTTCCGGGAGACGTGATCACGGACGGCTTTGTCTGCCGGCAGGACTGGAACAAGAACAACTTCCTGGTCACCATCGATCCCTCGCTGCGCGGCCGCTCCGGCCCGGTTTCCCGCCAGATCCTGGCCAAGCCGGAGGCCTTCGTGCGGGATCTGGTCAACATCGAACTGCCCGTCAAGGCGGAATGGAAAGCGTGGACGGCCCGGATGCGCGCCGAGCAGCAGTCCTTCGCCAGCCTGCCGCCGTCGTCCCCCGGCGACGGGCCCGCGAAGATGGACACCCTGATGGCGAACCTCGTCCCGCTGCTGCCGGAGGACGCGCTGGTGACGTTCGGCGCGGGCGAGCACACCAACTGGGCGCACCGCTACTTCCCCACCCGGCGCTACGCCTCGATGATCAGCGCCCGGAACGGCTCCATGGGGTACTCGGTACCCTCGGCCATCGCCGCCTCGCTGGCCAGCCCGGAGCGGCGCGTGGTCACCATCGCCGGTGACGGGGAATTCCTCATGAACGGGCAGGAGCTGGCCACGGCCGCCCAGTACGGAGCCACGCCGCTGATCATCGTGATGGACAACCAGGAGTACGGCACCATCCGCACCCACCAGGAACGGCACTACCCGTCCCGGGTGTCGGGGACACAGCTGAAGAACCCCGACTTCGGCATGATGGCGCGGGCGTTCGGCGGTTTCGGCATCACTGTCACCGAGGACCAGGAGGTGCCGGCCGCCCTGGAAGCTGCGATAGCCGCCATCGACCGGGACGGAGTGTTCGCCGTTGTCCACCTCGTCGTCGAACAGCGGGTCAAGGCCTACTGAATTACCCCGGGGAGGACGGCGACGGGGGCCTCCCGCCGTCGTCGTCCACCGGGCAATCCCGCCGCGTCTACTCCCCGGTCTCGCCGTCCAGGGCCTCGCGGAGAAGGTCAGCGTGGCCGTTGTGCCGGGCATACTCCTCGATCATGTGGCACAGGATCCAGCGCAGGCTCGGTGCCGAACCGTCTTGCCACGGGCGCTTGGCCAGCTGGTCCAGGCCGCCGCCGGCCAGGGCTTCTTCGACGCGGATCCGGGACCGGTCCACGGCGTCCTGCCACAGGGCGCGCAGCTGGTCCGGGGTGTCTCCGGCGGCCGAATGCCATTCCCAGTCCGGGTTGGCCTTCCAATCCACGGTGTCGAACGGGGCTTCCCGGTCCCTCGCGTGCAGGGAATGGGAAAACCATGCGCTCTCCACGTAGGCCATGTGCTTCAGCAGCCCGCCCAGAGTCATCGACGAGGCAGCTGTGGTGGCCCCGAACCCGACGGCGTCCAGTCCGGCGCACTTCCACGCCAGCGTGGCCCGTTGAAAGTCCAGAAAGCCCAGGAGGGTCGCGGTTTCGTCGGCTGCAAGGGGAGGCTCGGGGCGGCCCTGATCGTCAACAACTGTCATGCGCGTGAGTCTAGCGCGGGCCACCTGGCAGCTTCGTGGCACTCCGGTGCAATCGACCCGCACAGCCCGACCCGCCCACTCCACTCCGCCCCGCCACGCC
>JBKPBZ010000214.1:0-14229 GCA_046727115.1 Actinomycetota bacterium
CTCCGGGGCCGGCGGGCGTGGCGGTGGCGGCGGGGGCGGAAGCGCCCTCCCCAGGCGCGGCGCCGGCTCCGGCCGGAAGGACCTGGCCGACTTCGCACGCAACGTAGTGGCCTACCTGCAGGCGGACGACGCGGCCGACGGTTCACTGCTGGCCTTTTTCACCGAGACCGATACGGACAGCCGCGGCGGCGGCCAAGCGTGGGCGGCCCTGCTCAAGGAACTCGAGCTTGCCCTCGAGGCAGCCGGATTGCCCGTGAGGGATGCCTGGATGATCGGTGCCAAGTTCTGGCGCAACGCCTACTGCGATGATCCGGAGTGCTGCGGGACGCCCGGCCGGCCGATCGAGCAGATCAGGAACAGCAGGCTCAACGCCGAGATGGTGTTCCGCGGCAGCAGCGTTGGCGCCGTCCCCGGCACGCAAGGTGCCAAACCGGTGCCGCTGCCTGTGGATCCCGCGGTGGGCGCGGCCGAGTGTGGCTGGGCGGAGCAATTCTCCCCGCGACGGCGGGACCGGGCCCAATTTGACCAGGTCCTCGATGTCTGGACGATGGCCATGCAGGCGGCCACTGGCGTGGAGCATCTGGCTGACCCCGCCCCGAGCTGCCCGAGCCGTCCGGCCCCGCGGGGCACCGCCCCCGACGCCGGGAACCACCCGGCCGGGATGCCCGACGCCGGGAACCTGGGTCCCAGTCACATCGATGCCGGTCAAATCGATCCCAGGACCGTGGCCCAGCCGCTTCAGCTCTCACCCGAACTGGCGGGCTACCTGCGCGCCAGTCTGTGCATTCCCTCATGGCGGGACGCCGTGCTGGTCATGGCGGCAGCCGGACGAACCGCGGCCCAACGCGGTGCCGAGGACTTCGGCATGTTCGACACGGAAGCCGGGTCCGCCGCGGTGACCGGCTCCAGGCCCGGCTCAGGTCTCGGCCCGACGCCCACTCCTCTGCCCAGTCCTCTGCCGGGGCCAAGGTCCGATCGCATGCCCGATCCCGCTTCCCGCTCCACGCCCGTTCCCGGGCGGCCGCTGCCGGAGACGCCAGCCGGTGGCGGACCCGCCTCCGGGGCTTTCCCGGTTGTCGAAGCGGTCCCTGGTTACGGGGAAGTCCTCCTCGGACTGGCTCCATCGGTCCCGGATTGGGCCATGATGGTCGGGCTCGAGCGGGTTCTGGAGCGGCTTGGTGCTCTGGGCGACGGGGAGTCAACTGCAGCCGCCGCGACGGCACGGGGCTGGATCGAATGGTGCCGTGGCCGCGGCTCCTACGCCGACGCCCTGTACCGGCAGGCCTTACAGGAGCACCCGGGCTACAGGCTCGCGGAACTGCTGGCAGAGCTTGGCCGGCGCGGCACCCTTTGCGGCTGGGCTGCCAGGCGCGAGGCCGCCTGGCAGAAATTTGCGCCTGACGCGGCATGAGTTACTGACGCGGCGCGGAAGCCGCCGCAATATGGTGGGCCCGGCGTCCCGAAAGGCACTCGGGGTGAAAACCGTGAGACAATGGTTGCCGAGACCCGGTTGGGTCCGTGTATCAAGTGCCCTAAATGTTCCTTGGAAACAGGGAACATTCAGGCCATCCCAGCAGTTCTACTAAGTGGCTCTGCTGGTCGTGGTTGCACCTGATGTTGAACACGGACTTGACAGGGTCATAGTGGTGTTGCCCGTATGGTGATTCCGCAGACCGCAGCTAGAAAGGTTTTCAGTGACCCCGTCTTCCGCGAAGAAGGAACCCGCCGACCAGGCCGAAATGTCCCCTGAGGACAAGAAGGCGGCGACCAACGCCAAGCGCGCCGCCACGCGCGCAGCCAACAAGGCTGTCAAGGACGCCGCTTCCGCAGAGGGTGGCGACACCGCTACCGGAGTCGCCAAGCCTGAGCCCAAGAAGCGCGGGCCCAAGCCCGGCGCCAAAGCCGCGGCAGAAGCCGCCGGCAACTCAGCCAGTACGTCTGACGATGACGTCGACGCCGAAGAGGATCTCGACGACATCACGCCCGACGCCGCCGAACTCGGCGACGAAGTAGAAGGCGAAGAAGTCGCCGGCAAGGCCGCGGCCACCACCGGCTCCGGCTTCGTGTACTCCGACGCCGACGACGACGACGCCCCCGTGCAGCAGGTCATGTCCGCCGGCGCCACCGCCGACCCCGTCAAGGACTACCTGAAGCAGATCGGCAAGGTCGCCCTGCTGAACGCCGAGCAGGAAGTGGACCTCGCCCTCCGGATTGAGGCCGGGCTCTTCGCCGAGGAGAAGATCGCCGCCGACGACGGCAGCATGGATCCGAAGCTCAAGCGTGAGCTCGAGTTCGTCATCCACGACGGCAAGCGTGCCAAGAACCACCTGCTGGAGGCCAACCTCCGCCTCGTCGTCTCGCTGGCCAAGCGGTACACCGGCCGCGGCATGCTGTTCCTGGACCTGATCCAGGAAGGCAACCTGGGCCTGATCCGTGCGGTCGAGAAGTTCGACTACACCAAGGGCTTCAAGTTCTCCACCTACGCCACCTGGTGGATCCGCCAGGCGATCACCCGGGCCATGGCCGACCAGGCCCGCACCATCCGCATCCCGGTGCACATGGTGGAAGTCATCAACAAGCTGGCCCGCGTCCAGCGCCAGATGCTGCAGGACCTCGGCCGCGAACCCACGCCGGAGGAGCTGGCCCTCGAACTCGACATGACCCCGGAAAAGGTCGTGGAGGTCCAGAAGTACGGCCGCGAGCCCATCTCGCTGCACACCCCCCTTGGCGAGGACGGCGACTCCGAGTTCGGCGACCTCATCGAGGACTCCGAAGCCGTGGTTCCCGCGGATGCCGTGAGCTTCACCCTGCTGCAGGAACAGCTGCACTCGGTGCTGGACACGCTGTCCGAGCGCGAAGCCGGTGTGGTCGCGATGCGCTTCGGCCTCACCGACGGTCAGCCGAAGACTTTAGACGAAATCGGCAAGGTCTACGGCGTGACGCGCGAGCGCATCCGGCAGATCGAATCCAAGACCATGTCCAAGCTGCGGCACCCGTCGCGCTCACAGGTCCTGCGCGACTACCTGGACTAAGCGCCCACCGGCCACAGGCCAGGCGAAGTTCGCAGCAACGCGGGGTCACCTCCCGCCCGTCCTCATCGCAGGAACGGGCCGGACGTGGCCCCGCGTTGCTGTTACTGCCGCCAAGTTGCGGCAGGTGCCCCCAACATTTGTTCCGCGCGGCTGGGCCGGACACGCATCCCTTAACGAATCAGGGCCCCTCCGGTTCGGAGGGGCCCTGATGCAGTGGTCTCAAGTCGCCCGGAACCCTGTAGGGCGCCGGGACGAAACCGGGTTGCGGTCTAGTCGACCGGAACCGGGGCCTTCTGGTGAAGGCGGTCAGTCTCGTCGTGCCAGTCTGAGCTGAGCGGCTTGAGTGTCGGCTCTACGGCGCGTGCGTGGTGGCCGCAGAAAAGAAGCTCACCGCCGGAGGCACCGAGAACAACTCGGACATATGCCTGTGCTCCGCAACGATCGCACCGGTCTGCGGCGGTCAGTGTGCGGTCCGCAACTGCTGTTGTCATGTTCGGCCTCCTTAGTAGATCGGTATACCTATATAACCAGCATTCGTCGCCAAACCATGGAACGGATGGCCTACTTTCGCTGTGCGCGTATCACGTCTCAATAACGGCGGGGGGCCGGAGAGCGGCTGGGGGGAGTGGCGAACCGTCGATGACCCGGAGTCCGACTAACCTAGGAAGAGCGTCAAATTCTGTGACTGCCCGCCTGCGCACCGCTGCAGGGGCGGTCCCGATCTTGTAAGGAGTTCACGACCCGTGGCACCCAGTTCTGATTACACCGCCCGGCACCTCTCCGTGCTGGAGGGCCTCGAGGCCGTCCGTAAGCGACCGGGCATGTACATCGGCTCCACGGACTCCCGCGGACTCATGCACTGCCTCTGGGAAATCATCGACAACTCCGTCGACGAGGCCCTCGCCGGCTTCGGCCACGACATCAAGATCATCCTGCATGCGGACAATTCGGTGGAGATCCACGACGACGGCCGTGGCGTCCCGGTGGACGTCGAACCGAAAACCGGGCTGACCGGCGTCGAGGTGGTCTTCACCAAGCTGCACGCCGGCGGAAAATTTGGCGGCGGCTCCTACACCGCTTCCGGCGGCCTGCACGGCGTGGGCGCCTCCGTGGTCAATGCGCTCTCTGCCCGCCTCGACGTCGAAGTCGACCGCGGCGGCAAGACCTACAAGATGTCCTTCCGCCGGGGGGAGCCTGGCCGGTTCAAGGATCCGGGCACCAAGCCGGACCCCGCGACGCTCTTCGAACCCTTCATCGACGGCTCCGTTCTGGACGTCGTGGGGAAGGCCAAGCGCGGCGTGACCGGAACCCGGATCCGCTACTGGGCGGACCGGCAGATCTTCACGCCCGATGCCAAATTCTCCTACGATGACCTCGCCGCCCGGGCCCGCCAGACCTCATTCCTGGTCCCCGGCCTGAAGCTCACGGTCCGGGATGAACGCAGGGTTGCCGGCACGCCTGGGGAATCTGGCCCGCATGAGGAGATCTTCCACCACGACGGCGGCATCTCCGAGTTTGTCGACTTCCTCGCCGCCGACCCGGCCGTCACGGACATCTGGCGCCTCCACGGTGCCGGGAAATTCAAGGAAACCGTCCCCGTCCTCGACGAAAAGGGCCACAGCCAGCTCGCGGAAGTCGAGCGCGACTGCGAGGTCGACGTCGCGCTGCGCTGGGGGATCGGCTACGACAGCACGGTCCGCACCTTCGTCAACATCATTTCGACGCCCAAGGGCGGCACCCACCAGTCCGGCTTCGAGCAGGCCCTGCTCAAGACGTTCCGCAAGGCCGTGGAGACCAATGCCCGCAAGCTCAAGGCCGGCAACGACAAGATCGAAAAAGACGACATCTTCGCCGGACTGACCGCAGTCCTGACGGTCCGGCTGGCCGAACCGCAGTTCGAGGGCCAGACCAAGGAAATCCTGGGCACGTCGGCGGTGCGGGCCATCGTGGCCAAAGTGGTGGAACAGGAGATCAGCGCCAAGCTGACGTCCGCAAACCGCAACGACAAGGCGCAGTCCGCGCTGCTGCTGGAAAAGATTGTCAGCGAGATGAAGTCCCGCATCTCGGCGCGGGTCCACAAGGAAACGCAGCGCCGGAAGAACGCGCTGGAAACCTCGTCCATGCCCACCAAGCTCGCCGACTGCCGCACCGACGACGTCGGGCGCTCCGAACTGTTCATCGTCGAAGGTGACTCGGCGCTCGGCACCGCCAAGCTGGCGAGGTCCTCCGACTTCCAGGCGCTCCTGCCGATCCGCGGCAAAATCCTCAACGTCCAGAAGGCCTCTGTGGGGGACATGCTCTCCAATGCCGAGTGCGCGGCCCTGATCCAGGTGGTGGGAGCCGGCTCGGGCCGGACGTTCGACATCAGCGCCGCCCGGTACGGCAAAGTGATCCTGATGACCGACGCCGACGTCGACGGCGCCCACATCCGGACCCTGCTCCTGACGCTCTTCTTCCGCTACATGCGCCCAATGATCGACGAGGGCCGCGTCTTCGCCGCCGTCCCGCCGCTGCACCGGGTCGAGGTGGTCAACGCCGGGCAGAAGGCCAACGAGATGATCTACACCTACTCCGAGGCCGAGCTCCATGTCCTGCTGGCGCGGCTCGCCAAGGAGGGCAAGCGCTACAAGGAACCGATCCAGCGCTACAAGGGCCTCGGCGAGATGGACGCCGAGCAGCTGGCCGAAACCACTATGGACCCGCGGCACCGGACGCTGCGCAAAGTCGGGATCGAGAACGCCAAGCAGGCCGAAGAGACGTTCGACCTCCTCATGGGCTCGGACGTGGCGCCGCGCAAGGACTTCATCATTGCAGGGGCCGCAAACCTGGACCGGGAGCGCATCGACGCCTGACGTACCGGCGCCGTGGCCGGGCCGTGTGGCGGGGTTCGTTGCCGTCGCGGCTGCCCCGCCTGCGCCTGGCTCTCCCAACCTTTGCCCAAGGTGCTTCCGATAGCTTCGTCTCACCGATGCGGGCAAGGACGCCCGGATTCGGTTTCCGCAGCCGAATCCAGGAGAACCCTATGAAGCAACGCCGGAATATCCGCCGCGCGGCCATCGCCGCCTCGATCGGATTGGCGGTCAGCCTTGCCCCGCCCGCACTCGCTGACAACGGAACAAATACGGCACCCCTGCGTGCCGCCGTGTCGGCAACGAACATCATGAAGCATCTCGCAGCGCTGCAGGCGGTCGCGGATGCCAACGGTGGCACCCGCGCTGCCAGCACCCCCGGCTATGAGGCCTCCGCCCAGTACATCGAGGGCAAGTTGCGGGCCGCCGGCTACACCCCGGTCCGCCAGAGCTTCCCCTACGACCGCTACGAGACCGTCTCGGCCGCCATGGAGCGGCTCTCACCATCCCCAAAGAGCTACGCCTATGAGGCCCCGGACGGCTTCCTCGATATGACCTACTCCGGGTCCGGCAACGTCACGGCCCCGCTGACCGCCGTCGACATCAACCTGGCCGGCGACCGGGCCTCCACCAGCGGCTGCGAGGCAGCCGACTTCGCCGGGTTCACGGCGGGCAACATCGCGCTGATCCAGCGCGGCACCTGCACCTTCCGTATCAAGGCGGACAACGCCGCCGCGGCCGGGGCTGCCGGCGTCATCATCTTCAACCAGGGCAATGTCGACCCGGCGGACGAGCGCTTTGCCCTGTTCGGCGGCACGCTGGACGCGCCCCAGGCCACCATCCCTGTGGTCAGCACCAGCTTCGCCACCGGCGCTGAACTCGCCGGGCTGACCGAGGTCAGGATGCACCTCGCCGTGGACGCCACCGTCACCGCGCTGACGTCCTTCAACATCCTGGCCGACACCGGTGGACGGGCGGACCGCACCGTCGTGGTGGGGGCGCATCTGGATTCCGTGCCTGAGGGGCCGGGCATCAACGACAACGGTACCGGGACAGCATCCATCCTCGAGACGGCAATCCAGCTGAAGGCGTCCGGCCAGACCCCCGTTAACCGGGTCCGCTTCGCCTTCTGGGGAGGGGAGGAGCCCGGGCTCATCGGCTCCGACTACTACGCAGCCCAACTGACGGCGAGCCAGATCAAGTCTCACGCGGTCAACCTCAACTTCGACATGGTCGGCTCGCCGAACTTTGTCCGGTACGTCTACGATGGCGACGGTTCCGCCTTGGGCACCAAGGGACCCAATGGCTCAGGGCTGGTCGAGAAGGTCTTTGTGGACTACTTCAAGTCCCAGAACCTGCCGACTGCCCCGACGGAGTTCGACGGGCGCTCGGACTACTCCGGGTTCATCACCAACGGGATCCCGGCGGGCGGCCTGTTCACCGGCGCGGAAGGCATCAAGACCGCGGCGGAGGCGGCGGTGTTCGGCGGGACAGCGGGTGTGGCGCATGACTCCTGCTACCACCAGGCCTGCGACACCATCGCCAACGTCAACACCACTGTGCTGGAGGAAATGGCCGATGCGATCGCCCACTCCACACTGACCTTCGCCATGACTACCTCGGCGATCAACGGCACGTCCAAGGGCAACGGCTCCGGCACCGCTGACCTCCAGTTCAAGGCCAGCAAGCTGCTGAAGTAGCAGGCTGAAGCAACAGCGCCCGGCGGCAAAGCTGGCCGCTACACCGACCGCCTCGCCGCTCTTTTTGGCGGGGCGGTCTGGCGCTGAGGCGCGGGGGGCCGGTTGGCAGGGGGGGGCAGGCCCTAGCCGAGCAGTCCGGGGACCAGCAACAGGGCCGTCGGTACGGCCAGCAGCAGCGCGCAGCAGGCCAGAACCGCAGCGCGCAGCGGTTCGGGCAGCGGCGGCCGGGGCGAGAGCAGGCGGCTGACGCGGGACGCCGTCGTGCCGGCCGAACCCGTGCCGCCGGTGGCGCCGGGTTGGCCGGGGTCGACGTCGGATAGTCCGGGCGCGCCGAACGCCAGGCGTGCGGCCGGGGTGGCCGGGGAGCCGCTGGCCACTATGGCAATCGCCTTGATCAGGGTCGCCTTGCTCTCTGTTTTGAGCGCGACGTCGTCGGCCAGCATTTCGATCAGGGAGTTGACCGCCTCCTGCGCCAGCCGGGTGGTGGGGAGCCACGGCAGGGCCTGGCGCCACGCGGCGAAGGCCCACAGCAGGAGGTGGTGGCGCTGGCTCAGGTGCGCGTTCTCGTGAATCAGCACGGCACGCAGCTCGTCGGGCTCCAGGGCGGCCATGAGCCCGTCGGAGAGAACTGTCACGGACCGTGCGCCGCCGGGCAGGCAGTACGCCACGGGCGATTCCACGTTCAGGACCATGGTCCGCGGGCCGTCGGAGGACGGGGAAGCCAAAAGGTCCAGCAGTTCGCGGTGGCGCCGGCGCTGGCGCTGGATCTTGTAGTACGTCAGCAGCAAGGTGAAAACGAGGTGCGCCGTCAGCAGGGCGGCGGTCGAGAGCGCAAAGATATGCCAAAAGCCCAGCTCAGTGGTGGGGGCATTGTTGAAGACCATCCCCGCCAGGGCGCGCAGGCCGGAGACCAGATTATCCCCGACCGGCTCGAGCCCATAGACCAGCATGGCGCCGATCATGGACAGGCCGCCGGCCAGGGCGATCGCCTGCCACAGCAGCATGGCCGTGAAGGGGGAGCGGGCCGGCCATTGGGCACGGGAAAGCAGGATAGGCACCGGCCACGCCAATGCTATCGCCAGGACCGCCAGAAAATATGAGGTCCAGAACATCGGGCGCTAGTTGCGGCCCAAAAGCTTGCGCAGGGTTTCTGCTTCGTTGTCCGTGACGGAACCAATGAACCGGGCCAGCACGGCCTCGCGGTCCGGAGCGGAGCCGAGGACCTCGTGCATGAGCTCCGCAGTATGATCCGCGCGGCTCGAGACGGCCTGGTAGCGGTGCGGGCGGGTGCCGCGTTCGCGTTCCACAAGGCCCTTGCGCTCCAGGCGCGAGAGTACGGTCAGCACTGTGGTGACGGCGAGGTCCTTGCCCACGTGCCCGGCGGTGCCGTCCTGGGGGTTGGTGCTCTGTGCGAGGAGGTCCCGCAACGTGTTGGCCGTCGCAGCTTCTTGGCCTGCCCAGAGCAGATCCATCACTGCCCGTTCCAGTTCACCGAGACTTGCCATTGCGTACTTCCTTCTATGACTGCCGCGCCGGCGTGGTGCTGGGAAATTGCTGGTTCCTGCCGGTGCGGTGTATGTGAACACTTCAGTTACAAATTTAGCGTGTTTTGCGCATTCTTTCTACATGAAGTAGAACACGGCCCTCCGGCGTGTCGCACCCCCGCCTCGGGGGCCGTTGGCTGGGCCCGCGGCGGGGCCCTTCGGCCATTGCAGGCCGTGACGCGCCGTGGGAGCCTGAGTTACAGGGAAGCGCCGATGTGTTCTACACTCTGTAGAAGACATACTTCTACGCCGCGTAGAAGTTGCTCGGACCTAGCCAAAAGTAGGGACTGCCTTGGACGCCTTGGAAATCGCACGCTGGCAATTCGGAATCACAACGGTCTACCACTTCATGATGGTGCCCCTCACCATCGGCCTCGGGCTCGTGGTGGCTGTGATGCAGACGTTCTGGTACCGCACTGGCAAGCCGGAATATCTGCGCATGACCAAGTTCTGGGGCAAGCTCTTCCTGATCAACTTCATCATGGGCGTCGCCACCGGAATCGTGCAGGAATTCCAGTTCGGCATGGCCTGGAGCGAGTACAGCCGCTTTGTCGGCGACGTGTTCGGCGCCCCGCTGGCCATGGAAGCGCTCCTGGCCTTCTTCGTCGAGTCCACCTTCCTGGGCCTGTGGATCTTCGGCTGGAAACAACTCAAACCGGGCGTCCACCTGGCCTGCCTCTGGGTCGCCGTGATCGGCTCCGTGTTCTCGGCCTACTTCATCATCGTGGCCAATAGCTGGATGCAGCACCCTGTCGGCATCGAAATGGTCAACGGCCGGCCCGTCATGACCGATGCTTGGGCCGTCTTCACCAACAACACCGCCCTTGTCGCCGTCCCGCACACCCTCTTCGGCGCCCTCGCCGTCGCCGGGGGATTCCTCCTCGGCATCGCCTGGTACCACCTGTGGCGCCGCCGCCACGACGGCATCGACACGATCGGGGCGGACGGCAAGGTGATTCCCGGCGAAGCCGCCGGCATCCTCGGCCGGGACCGCAGCGACCACACCGTCTGGATCCGTTCCCTGCGGATCGGCGCCGTCGTCGCCATGATTTCCTTCGCGGGCACCGCCGTCACCGGGGACCTGCAGGGCAAGCTCATGTTCGAGCAGCAGCCTATGAAGATGGCCGCCGCCGAGGCCGCCTGCCACGACGGCACCGGGTTCTCGGTCCTCAGCGTCGGCAACGTCGGCTCCAAGAACTGCGACGACATCGTCGCCGTGATCGAAGTCCCCGGCATCCTGTCCTTCCTGGCCAAGGGCGACTTCACCACGGAGGTCAAGGGCGTCAACAGCCTGCTGGATGAGTACCAGTCCAAGTACGGCACCACCTTGCCGGACAACCCCATCTACGGGGACCGCGCCGGCCAGCAAATCCAGTACGTGCCCGTCATGGAAGTCACCTACTGGGGCTTCCGGATGATGATCGGCTTCGGCGGAGTGGCCGCCCTCGCCGCCCTTGTGGCACTGTGGGCCACGCGCAAGGGAACCGTGCCGGCCTCCCGCGGACTCATGCGCCTGGCGGTGTTCGGCATTCTCGCACCGTTCGGTGCCAACGCCGCGGGCTGGATCTTCACCGAGATGGGCCGCCAGCCGTTCGTCGTCGCCCCAAACCCGGACCCCAGCGGAGTCGACCAGGTCTTCATGTTCACCGCCGCGGCCGTCTCGCCGGGGGTCTCCGCCGGCGAGATCCTGACCTCCCTCGTGGTCCTGACCAGCATCTATGCGGTGCTGCTGGTGGTGGAGGTCAAGCTCCTGGTCAAGTACATCCGCGGCGGCGTGGCCTCGGCCATGCCGGAACTTGTGCACGCCCCCGTCGACGAGAACGAAGACAAAACCCCGCGGGGCGGTCCGGGCAAACCCGACGACGACGTCCTGGCCTTCGCCTACTAGGCGCCGGCACCGCAACCCACTACCAGCAACCCACACGGAAAAGCGCAGAGGATTCTCAGCATGGAACTGCTACCCACCATCTGGTTCGTCGCCATCGCGGTGCTGTGGACGGGCTATCTCTTTCTCGAGGGCTTCGACCTTGGCGTCGGGATGCTGTTTAAGGTATTCGCCCGGGACAACACGGAGCGCCGCGTCCTGATCAACACGATCGGCCCGGTCTGGGACGGCAACGAGGTCTGGCTCCTGACCGCCGGCGGCGCCACCTTCGCGGCCTTCCCGCTGTGGTACGCCTCGCTGTTCTCCGCACTGTACCTGCCGCTGCTGCTGGTCCTTGTGGCGCTCATCTTCCGTGCCGTCGCCTTCGAATACCGCGGCAAGGTGGACAACCCCCGCTGGCGTGCCCGCTGGGACTGGGCCATCTCGGCAGGGTCGTTCGTCGCGGCCTTCGGCGTCGGCGCTGCACTGGCACTGACCACCACGGGGCTGCCGCTGGATGCCAACGGTGACCGCGAGGGCGGCCCATTCGCCTGGTTCAGCGGCTACGCCCTACTCGGCGGGTTCGCCGTCGTCGGATTCTCCCTCCTGCACGGGCTGGGGTTCCTAGCATTGAAGACCGACGGCGAAGTCCGCCACCGGGCACGGGCGTGGTTCGTCCGGTTGCTGCCTGTGCTGCTGCTGCCTATGGCCGGCTGGGCGGTGAGCCTCCAGCTTCTCAGCGGCGAGGCCTGGACCATTGCCGCCGTCGTGGCCGCCGTGGTTGCGGCAGTCCTGGCGTGGAATTTCGCCCGCACGGGTGCCGAGGGCCGTGCGTTCATGTCGCTGGGGGCGTTCCTCCTGCTCGGCAGCGCATCCATCTTTGGTGCCGCCTTCCCCGTGGTGCTGCCGTCCACCCTGGATCCCGCGTTCAACCTGACAATCTCCAACGCCTCGTCCTCTGACTACACCCTGGGCCTGATGAGCATTGTGGCCTGCATCGGGCTGCCGCTGGTCCTGGCGTACCAGGCCTGGACGTACTGGGTGTTCCGGCGCCGGGTGAGCGCGGCGCACATCCCCGAGGCGCACAGCTTCCTTCCCGCGATCGCCGCCAAAGCCCTGGCACCGAAGGACTAGCTGCCCTGATGCGACCGTTCCCCTCCGGCCCCGCGACCCGTTCGGCGCTCTACCTCCTGGGACTGCTGGCCGCCCTGAAGGCGCTGTCCCTGGTGCTGATGGCTCAGGCTGTGGCCTCGATGCTCGCCGGGCTCGCGGCGCATGACCCCGCGTGGGCAGACCAGCTGGTCCTGGGCGTCGCCGGGGCCGTGCTGCGGTCACTCACTGTGTGGGGCCAGTCGGTGGCTTCGCGCCGGGCGGCGCTCGGGGTGAAGGAGGAGCTGCGTACTCAGCTGCTGGAGCAGGCGCTGAGGAACGGAACGCGCGCGTCCGGGCCCGCCGATGGCGGCCTCGCCGTCCTGGCCACCCGGGGGCTGGATGCCCTGGACAACTACTACACCCAATTCCTGCCGGCGCTGGTGAACTGCGCGGCCATCCCGCTGCTGCTGGGGGCCCGCATCCTTTTCGCCGACTGGATCAGCGCGGTGGTGATCGTGCTGACGGTGCCGCTGGTGCCGCTGTTCATGGTCCTGATCGGGCGGTACACAGAGGAACGCGTCCGGGAAGCCCAGTCCGCACTGGCACGGCTCTCCGGCCACATGCTCGAGCTCGCCAAGGGCCTGCCCGTCCTCGTCGGTCTGGGCCGGGCCTCCGCCCAGCGACGGGCACTGGAGGACATGTCCGAGGAATACCGTTCCCGGACCATGGGGACTTTGCGCACGGCCTTCCTCTCCGCCCTGGCCCTTGAGCTCATCTCAACCATTTCTGTGGCGGTGGTTGCCGTGTTCATCGGCGTCCGCCTGGTTCACGGCGACATGGCGCTTGAGGCAGGGCTGCTTGCGCTCATCCTGGCTCCCGACTGCTACCTGCCGCTCCGGGAGCTTGGCACCGCACACCACGCCAGCGACGACGGCCGGGCAGCGCTCGCCGAAACCACTGCGGTCCTCGCGGACCCGGGCGCCACGCCGCTGATCCCGACGCCGGCCGCCCGGCCCGGTGCAGGCCCGCCCTCCGTCTCTGTGGACGGGCTGACCGTTCGGTTCGGCGGCCGCACGGACGCCGCCGTCGGGCCACTGAGCTTCACCGCTGCTGCCGGCCGGATCACGGCACTCGACGGCGCCAGCGGTGCCGGCAAGAGCACCGTGCTCGGAGTCCTCGCGGGGACTATCGGGACGGGCACGGGAACCGTCGTGTCCGGACGCCTCGGGGGATTCACGACGGCGGAGGTCGCCTGGGTGCCGCAGCACCCCGTCATGGTGGCCTCCACGGTGCTGGACGAGATCCGGCTGTATCTTGGGGTTCCCGCCCATGGACCCGACGGTGCCGTGGCCGGCACTGCCGCCGGCGCGGCAGCTTCGGCCAGCACGTCGGCCAGCGCGAATAGCGATGCCGCAGCGCAACGGTGCCTGGCGGCCGTGGGCGCGGAGCACCTGGCCGCCAAGCACCCGGCCGAGCTGAGCCCGGGGGAGCTGAGGCGGGTGGCGCTGGCCCGCGGGCTGGCGCGGATCGAGGCCGGCGCCAGCGTCCTGCTCCTGGATGAACCCACCGCCCATCTGGACCGGGCATCGGCCACACTGGTCAATCGGGCCCTCGCAGGGCTCCGCGGACAGGTCACCGTGCTCCTCGTCGCGCACGACCGGCAGACCCGTGAGCTTGCCGACACACTCGTCCCGGTGACCGCGCACGGCGGCGGGCACCACGGGATCATCGAACATCCGGACGCCGCCACGCCCTGGCCGGCATCGGCTCGCGTTGATGCGGATGTCCAGGGCGCGGCAATCCGGCCGCCTTCCGTGGCGGGTGCCGCGACGCCGAGCCCGAGCGTGACGCCGATCCCGGCGCCGGGCCGCCAGGAGGCTGGCGCCGCGCCTGCCGTGACTGCCGGCTCAGTCGGCTCAGTGGGCTCAGTGGAGTCGGCGGGCCCTGCCGGCTCAGTACCCTCCCAGGTGCGTCGCCTGTTGGCCCCGGTAAGGGGTCGGTTTGCCACCGCCGGAGCCGTGGGCACTTTGGCGGCGCTCTTCGCCGTCGCCCTTGCCGGGCTGTCCGGCTGGCTGATCATCCGCGCCAGCGAGCAGCCGCCCATCCTGTACTTGCTTACCGCGATCGTCGGTGTGCGGTTCTTCGGCG
>JBKPBZ010000215.1:0-4075 GCA_046727115.1 Actinomycetota bacterium
CATCGAGCGTCACAAATGCGTCTGCCTGAAGCTGGGCCAGGGCCACGTATTCGGCGTCGAGGGTGTCTTCCCATCCGAGCTGCTCGGCGAGCCGCCACGCGGCGCGCTGCAGAACACGGTCGCCGAGAAGCCGGATGCGAAAGCCCCGCAGGTAGTCGAGCTGACGGTCGGCGTCGGCCTGCGTCAGCTCGCCGCGCCGGACCGACTGGTACAGGAGTGAGAGTACCTGTGAGCGAAGGAGCGTCGGCGCCACCAGGAGGTGTTCGTCGGCGATTGCCGCCCCGCTGCGGGCGAGGTAGAGGGCCACATCCGGGGCAATCACAAAGCGGGTCATTGTCACCTTCAGCCGGCGTCGCGGGGAACGAACATGATGACGGCGACGCCGAACAGGCAGAGCACTGTACCCAGGACGTCCCACCGGTCGGGCCGGAAGCCGTCGAAGACCATGCCCCAGGCCAGGGAGCCGGCGACGAACACGCCACCGTACGCGGCGAGGATGCGTCCGAAGTGGGCGTCCGGTTGAAGCGTCGCGGCAAAGCCGTAGGCACCCAGCGCCGCGACCCCCAGCCCGGCCCACCACCAGTCCCGTCCCTCGCGGACTGACTGCCAGACCAGCCAGGCCCCGCCAATCTCAGCTGCCGCGGCCAGGACGAAGAGCATGATCGTTTTCGCGATAGTCACGTGTTCATGATGGCACCGCCTTGCCGACGGCAGCGTCGCCATGCTGGCACAGTCTCCTCGTTTGGGCTGGGCCCGCGCAGCCCCCGCCGCCCGGTCCCGGCCCATGAAGCTTGAAGCTTCAATCAAATCGGGGTAGGATATTTCCATGACTCAGACTGCCGACCTGCCCCCGGTCCTCTTCCTCAGCCATGGGGCGCCGCCGTTGGCCGACGACACCACGTGGACCCGCGAACTCAATGCATGGTCCGGCACCTTCGGCAAGCCCAAGGACATCCTCATGGTCTCCGCCCACTGGGAGAATGCCCCCGTGACGCTCAGCGCCACCGGGCGTGATCCGGGGCTGGTGTACGACTTCGGCGGCTTCGCCCGGAAGTACTACGAGGTGGCCTATGACGCCCCGCAGGCGCCTGAGCTCGCTGCCGAGGTGGAGAAGCTCGTGGCCGCCCACGGCCACCACGTGGAGCGCGACGAAAGCCGAGGCCTGGACCACGGAGCCTACGTTCCGCTGAAAGAGATGTACCCGGCAGCGGACGTGCCGGTGGTGCAGATGTCCATGCCGACGCTCGATCCGCAGGGATTGTTCGACCTCGGGGTCTCGCTTGGGCCCCTGCGGGAGCGGGGCACACTGATCGTCGGATCAGGGTTTACCACGCACAACCTGCGCTGGTTCAATCCCGCCGGCGGACCGGACAGCGCCCCGCCCGCTGTCTCGAGCGAATTCGACCACTGGGCCGAGGAAGCCATGGCCCGCGGCGATGTCGACTCCATCCTGGACTTCCTCAACAAGGCGCCGGCCGCCCGCGAAGCGCACCCCCGCAGTGAGCACTGGGCTCCGCTCTATGTTGCCCTCGGGGCCGCCTACGCTTCGGGAGACATCCAGGCCAAGACGGCGATCGACGGGTTCTGGTTCGGGCTGTCCAAACGCTCGTGGACCCTGACCTGACCGTAGAGGCGGTCGCACGACGTAACTGTCGCATAACGTAACACCGGGAATGACCCGCACCGGGGGCCGGTTGTGAACCCCGGCGCCGGTTCGCCCGCACGCCAGGATCACGACATGAACAACCCACACGAATTCTAGGAGCGCAACATGACGATTGCAGTAACGGGTGCTACAGGACAGCTGGGCCGGTTGGTCCTCGAGGAACTGCTCAGCAGCCAGGAACCGGGTTCGCTGGTGGCCGTGGTGCGCGACGCCGCGAAGGCCGGGGAGCTCGTTGCCCGTGGCGTCCAGGTGCGCGTTGCGGACTACTCCGATCCGGTGGCGCTGACGGAAGCCCTCGCGGGCGTCGACAGACTCCTGCTGGTCTCCGGCAGCGAAGTTGGCGCCCGCGTGGCCCAGCACGCCAATGTGGTCAACGCGGCCAAGGCCGCAGGCGTCGGGTACATCGCGTACACGTCCGTCCTGGCCGCGGAGACCACCGAGTTGATCCTGGCACCCGAGCACAAGGCGACAGAGGAGCTCATCCGCGCGTCGGGACTGGACTTCACGCTGCTGCGCAACGGCTGGTACACCGAAAACTATGCCCAGACCGCGGTCACGGCCAGGCAGACGGGCGCCGTCGTGGCCGCTGCCGGTGACGGGCGGGTGGCCAGCGCCACCCGGGCAGACTACGCGGCCGCCGCAGCGGCGGTGCTCAGCTCCGCCGGGCACGAGGGCCGCACGTACGAGCTCTCCGGCGACTACGCCTGGGACTACAAGGAACTGGCGACGGCAATCACCAAGATCGCAGGCAGAGAAGTGGTCTACCGGCCCGTCTCGGCACCCGAGCTTGTTGAGGCCTTGACCACTGCCGGGCTCGACGAAGGTACTGCAGGATTCCTCGCGGCCCTGGACTCGGACACCAAAGCCGGGCTGCTGGCGACGGTTACGGGCGAGCTGTCCGGGCTGATTGGACGGCCGACTACGCCGCTGCTGCAGGCTCTGGAGGCCGCCACCGCAAGCTAATGCCCTTCGCCGACGGGCCGGCAATGGGCATAATGAAGGCGTGGATTCTCTGCACGTCCCGGGCATAGGCGGCCAGCGGGTGCGAGCCTCAACTGATGGGTTCCGTGGAACCGCCAGCTGACTTCGGGCAGGCCGGTGACGGGACGTGGACGGGCGGCCCGCTGGTTCTCGGCGTGCCGTGGGAATTCGAAGAGCGGCTGGTGCGGGCCGCCGCAGGGCTGGCAGCGATCATGGGAGCGCACTTGATCTGCGCATTCGTGGACCCGGCCAGCTATCTCACGGAGTGGGAGCCGGCCGGTTTCCTGGACAGCACTTCCTTGGATCCTGCCCGAAATATGGAAGCCGAATTTCCCGCCTCGCAGCTGCTCAGCGGCCTCGAGGGCATTCTCGGGCCGCCGGGCGGGGCGTGGTCCTTCAGGGTGCTGAACGGGGAAGTCGCCCAGGCCCTGGGCCGTCTGGCGGAAAGCACGGATGCGGCAGCTCTGATAGTCGGCGGGCAGCGGCCAGGGCGGATTGCCCGGATGAGCCGGCTGCTGGAGGGCTCGGTCAGTGTCTCCCTCACACGTCTGCAGGCCAGGCCTGTACTGGTCATTCCGCACCTGGGGCCGTAACGCGCGGCCAGCCATGCGGCCCGCAAACATAGGTGTGGCGCTCACGACGTCCGGCCCGGCACCGTAGGATTCATCCGCTCTGGGTGACGGCACCAAGCCCAGGCGGTCCTAACGTTGGGCTATCGCCGGTGGAGGCCGCCCGGGGCTGGCCCGGACGGCGGAACTGCACCGGCTGCCACGCCAGCGAATCGGAGTCAGTGATGTCGGACCCAACCCACCGCGCAGCCGTCACGGCCGAGTCCCGGGCGCTTGTCGTCGGCAGCGTGGGCTTCCTGGCCCTAGGCGTCGTCGCGTTCCTGCTGGTGGGGCGGGAGCCTGTCCCCTTGTCCGGACGGGGATCGGCCGGTGACATAGCGGCTCTCGGCACGGCAGTTCTGGGGGCCGCGGCAGTGGTGACCGGCTGCGTGCAACGCCGGCAGCCCGGGTCACTGCCGGCCCCGTCATCATCGGTACTGTCATCTTCGGCCCTGTCTTCATCGGCCCTGTCTTCATCAGCACGGCCCAGCCGCCTTCGCAATTCCCTCGACATCGCCGGCCTCGCACTGGCCCACGCATGTATCTTCCTGCTCGGCTGGCTGGCGCTGTTCGCGATCTTCCAGCGGGCGTTCATCGGGGCAGTCCTGTATCCGGTGGCGGCTGCCATCCTCGTCGGGACCGCGGGCGCCATCAGCGCCTACACCGCGTACCTCTCCGCGCTCAGCATGACCGCCTACCGTCTCTCCGCGCTTCTCGCCGGGTTCCTGGTCACTGGAATACTCACGAGCATGCTCACTGCCGAGAACCCGCAGTGGTGGCAGGAGAACCTCAGCGCCCTCGGCATGAGCTCCGACGTTTC
>JBKPBZ010000216.1:0-4962 GCA_046727115.1 Actinomycetota bacterium
TACGCCCAGCGAAGCTGGCTCGCCGGCGGGAGCTCCCTCCAAAACGCCAGCAGCATGTGTTCGGCGGCGCCGCTGACAGGCGGCGGCAAAGTCACCATGGCCCAGTACATCTCGGGCGGCTTCGACTACAACAAGTCCTGCATCTAAGTTCCAGGCTCCGGCCAGCCGCGCCCCATTTCCGGGCATGAAAAACCCCTCCTCCCGGCAAAATCACCGGAAAGGAGGGGTTCGTGGGGCCCCCTGTCGGATTCGAACCGACGACCCCCGCTTTACAAGAGCGGTGCTCTGGCCAACTGAGCTAAGGAGGCATTCCTGCGCGCCTGCTGGCACCAGACCCAAATGGGGCAGATATCAGGACGCTAGACAAGGTTAGCCCACCCACGCCCGCTGAGAAAAACGCGCAACGCCCCTACCGCGAAGCGAGGGCAAAGAAGAGCCCGGCCCCGGAGCGGTCCGGGGCCGGGCCATCAACTGCGGGCCTTCAACGGCAGTGCCGTGGACGGTTACTTCTTGGCGTCTACTGCGGCCTGCAGGTACTGGTCGAACGGAGTCTGGGCGCTGTCGCCCGTGCCCCACTGCTTGCCGTCGACAAACACGGTGGGCGTGCCGGTCACGCCGATCACCGAGGCCTCCTGGGTGGTGTGCTTAACCCACGGGCGGTACGTCTTGGAATCCACGCACTGGTCGATGCTCTTGGCCCCGACGTCGCCGGCCAGCTTCTTCAGCTCGCTGTCGGACAGGCCCGCACCGCCTTCGGCCGGCTGCTTCGCGAACAGCAGGTCGACGAAGTCCGAGTACTTCTCCGGGGATTCATTCACCACGCAGGCTGCGGCGTTGGCCGCGCGCGAGGAGTAGTTGGTGGTGGACCGGCTGTCCAGGAAGCCGAGCGGGCGGTACTCCACCGTGATCTTGCCGTCATTGCGCAGCTTGGTGAGGGTCTCGTTGTACTTCGCCTCGAAGTCTTTGCAGACGGGGCAGATGAAGTCGATATAGAGGACCACCTTGACCGGCTTGCCGGCCTCAGCCTCTGCGCCCGGGGCCGTGACCGTAGCCGGCGGCGTGGCCGGCGCGGCCGGGAGGTCGGACAGCTTCACGGTCGCGGGATCGGTCTTGGCAACCGCAGTGTCCGCCAGCAAGGTGACGCCGCCGTGGATGTTGCCGTTGGCCGGGGTGGGGCCCTCGTCGGCCACCGGGGCGTTGTTCTTGATGTTGGACGTAACAACGAGCGCAACGATCACGATGATGGCGACGACGGCGGCAACAATGCCCCAGCCGATCAGCAGCTTGTTGCGCTTCTCCTTCTTCAGCTGCGCCTCGCGAATCTCGCGGGCTTTCTCGCGCGCCGCGGCAGTGCGCTCTGCCTTGGACTGTCGGGGTTCGTTTGCGGGGCTCATTGGTTCCTCGGGTCGTTCGGCCAGGGACGGTCCACTCAGTGGCAACTTCATCATTTTAGGGGAGAAACCCGAGAACTTGCGCTTTCAAGTTTCCCTTTGCCTGCCCAACGGACGAATAGCCCGGAAGATTCCGTGCGGCTAGGGTTGACGGAGAGCCACGAGCGGACCCCAGGGGGCACCAATGGAAGCAACGGACAGCGCCAGACACGGCGGGCAAGACACCACTGAAGCGGCCAGGACGGCCACCGACGGCGCGGCCACAAGCGCTGAGGCGGGGGATCAGTTCGACTTCATGGTGGTGTCCAACCGGCTGCCCGTCGACCGCTGTTCAGCCGACGAAACCGGCTGCGAGGACGGCTGGCGCCGCTCCCCCGGCGGACTCGTGACAGCGCTGGCCCCGATGATGACCAAGACCGACGGCGCCTGGGTGGGCTGGCACGGCGCCCCCGATGAGACCGTCAAGCCGTTCAGCCACGGCGGCATCGACCTGATCCCGGTCCAGCTGAGCACGGACGACATCGAGCTTTTCTACGAGGGATTTTCCAACGCCACCCTCTGGCCGCTCTACCACGACGTCATCGCCCCGCCGGAGTTCCACCGCACCTGGTGGGACTCCTACCGGAAGGTCAACCGGAGGTTCGCCGACGCCGTCATCCGCCATGCGGCCGAGGGCGCCACGGTCTGGGTGCAGGACTACCAGCTCCAGCTGGTGCCGAAGCTGCTCCGGGAGGCCCGTCCGGACCTGAAGATCGGATTCTTCAACCACATCCCGTTCCCTCCGCCGGAGATCTTCGCCCAGCTCCCGTGGCGCCGCGCGATCATCGACGGCCTCCTGGGCGCGGACTTGGTGGGCTTCCAGCGCAGCAGCGACGCCGGAAACTTCATGCGCTCCGCCCGGCGCTTCCTGGGCGCCAGCGTCAAGCAGCAGCAGGTGCACGTCAGGGGCGCCGACGGCGAGACCACCCACATCGCCAGGGCCCAGGCATTCCCCATCTCCATTGACGTCAAGCAGATCAGCGAGCTGGCGAAAAGCCCGGAAGTCATTGAGCGCTCGCAGCAGATCCGCCGGGACCTCGGCAACCCCAAGACCATCCTGCTCGGCGTCGACCGGCTCGACTACACCAAGGGCATCCGGCACCGGCTCAAGGCCTACGAAGAACTGCTGCAGGACGGCAAGGTCACCGTGGAGGACGCGACCCTGATCCAGGTGGCCAGCCCCAGCCGGGAACGGGTGGAACAGTACCGCCTGCTCCGCGAGGAGGTCGAGGGCACGGTGGGCCACATCAACGGCACCTTCGACACCATGCAGAACACCGCCGTCCGCTACCTGCACCACAGTTACCCCATCGAGGAGATGGTGTCGCTGTACCTGGCCGCGGACGTCATGCTGGTCACCGCCTTGCGCGACGGCATGAACCTTGTAGCCAAGGAATACGTCACTGCCCGGACGAATAACGACGGCGCGCTGGTACTGAGTGAGTTTGCCGGCGCCGCCGACCAGCTCAAGCAGGCCCTGCTGATGAACCCGCACGACATTGACGGCCTCAAAGACACCATCATGCGGGCGGTTAAAATGCCGCCGGCCGAGGCTGCCCGCCGCATGCGGGCCATGCGCAAGCAGATCCTGGACCACGACGTCGACCTCTGGTCCTCCGACTTCCTGAACGCCCTGGCCGAAAAGGTTGTACGCGATGAGTCCTGACGCCACCGGCACTAACAACTCGGGCACGGCCCCGCTCTCGCTCTCCCCTGAACTGCTGGCGGCGGTGCGCCGCGTCGCCGGCACCGAGCACCTGCTCGTGGCGATGGATTTCGACGGCACCATGGCGCCTCTCGTTGATCACGCGGATGACTCCCGCGCGCTCCCTCGCTCGGCGGCCGCCTTCGCGGGGCTGGCGGAACTTCCCCGGACGACGACGGCGCTCATCTCCGGCCGCGCCCTGGACAGCCTGCGGGCGGTCGCCTTCCCGCCGGAGAACACTTTGCTGATCGGCAGCCACGGCGCCGAGGTCTGGATGGGGCCGGGCTCCTCGCAGCTGATGCTCGACGACGCCCAGCGGGAACTGTTGGCCGATGTCCGCAAGGAGCTTGAGGAGATCGCGGCGCAGGCACCCGGGACCCTTCTGGAGGATAAGCCGGCCGGCGTTGTCCTACACACGCGGCTGGCGTCCGCCGACGTCGCCGAGGACGCTGTGGCCGCGGCCCGGGCGGTCCTGCAGGACCGCAGCGGCGTGTTCTTGAAAACAGGACACCGGGTCCTGGAGACCTCCGTGGTCAACGCCTCCAAGGGAGAGGGCATTTCCTTCCTGCGGCAGGCCGCCGGAGCCACCGCCGTGGTCTTCGCCGGCGACGACACCACCGACGAGGACGCCCTGGGCAGCCTCGTCCCGGGCGATCTCGGCGTAAAAGTGGGGCTCGATTTCACCCAGGCGGAGTTCCGGGTGGAGGCGCCGGTCCACATCTGCGAACTGCTGGAGGCACTGCTGCGCGAGCGGAAGAAGGCTGTCAACAGCTAACCGCCCGCGCCCCCAACTAGCTCGGTGGGGCCGACGGTTCGTAGCCGATCAACCAGTGCAGTCCGTGACGGTCGACGACCTGGCCATCTGTTGCGCCCCAGGGCTTCGGGGCAAGGGGGTCGATCACCCGGCCGTCAACGGCGAGCTTGTCGAACCACTCGTGAAGAACTGCCGGTTCGGCGGTCCCCAGCAGCGAGAGCATGAGGCCTTCGAACCGGACGCTTTTCTCGCCCGCTGCAGCATCCGACCCCGCCAAGGCGACTGCGCCGGTCAGCTGTCCGTGGGCAATGGCATCCGGCGGGCCGTCGCTGCGGTTGAACTCCTCGTAAGTGAACAAGGCAAGCTCTCCGCCGAAAACGTCGGCGTAGAAGCCAAGTGCTTCGCGCGCCGTGCCGGGGAAACTGACATAGATCTGCGGTGCCGTCATGCGCACAGCATATCTACGCACTTCTGGGGCCACGTGACGGACCTCACCTGTGACATCTGTAACATTTTGGCCCAAATGCCATAAATCTGACATACTCTGTATGTGATGTGGCGCACAAATACCGTGCGGCGTCATTGGATACTCCTCGGCTTCGGCCGAGGAGTATGCGCATGAGGACCCAAAACTGAATTAACAACTGAATAAAATGACCATTCACTACGGATCGTCCGGCACGTACCTGCCGGTGAAGGGATTGATAACTGTGGCTACAGTTACTTTTGACAACGCAACACGCCTATACCCGGGCACCGAGAAGCCCGCCGTTGACAAGCTCAACATTGATATCGCCGATGGCGAATTCCTGGTCCTCGTTGGACCCTCCGGCTGCGGAAAGTCGACCTCCCTGCGCATGCTCGCAGGTCTTGAGGACGTCAACTCCGGCCGCATCCTTATTGGCGACCGTGACGTCACGGACGTTCCGCCGAAGGATCGCGACATCGCCATGGTGTTCCAGAACTACGCCCTGTACCCGCACATGACCGTGGCGGACAACATGGGCTTCGCGCTGAAGATCGCCGGCGTCAGCAAGGAAGAGCGCGCCGAGCGCGTTCGTGAGGCCGCCAAG
>JBKPBZ010000217.1:0-12307 GCA_046727115.1 Actinomycetota bacterium
GGAGCCTGCCTCGCCGGCGACGGAGGAGAAGCGGATGAGCATATCCGTCTCCGTGCCGGGCTGGAACAGTGCGGCCTTGGTGTACTTCGAGACGTCCTCGGTGGTCTTGAAGCTGCCGAAGGCGCCGCCGCCCTTGGCGTGCACGACGCGCTCCGGGACGCGCTCGCGGTTGAACTGGGCGAGCTTCTCGATCAGGTAGTGATCGGTCAGGATGATCGCGCCGTCGGCGCCGACGGACTTCGAGTGCGCGTCGGAAGTGACGGGGGCACCGGACTGTGTCGTGGACACGGCGGGCGCAGAGATGATCTCAGTCATCGTTCTCCTTTGTTTGGGTTTCTTAGTTTCGTTCGGAGGGAAGTTGTTGGGTGCGCTGGCAGTCCTGGCAGATGCCCTGGTACAGCACGTCCGCGATCTGGATGGTCATCGGCTTGGCGTTCGCGTCCCAGTGCGGGGTCAGGCACGGCGCGTGGCCCACGGCGCATTCGACGTCCTCCACGCGGCCGCAGCTGATGCACACGGCATGGTGGTGGTTGTCTCCAACGCGCGTCTCGTACAGCGCGGGGGAGTGCGGGGGTTCGAAACGGCGCAGCATGTGCAGATCGGTGAGATCCCCGAGGACCACGTAGACGGACTGCGCGGTCAGGTCCGGCAATTCCTGCCGGGCGGCGGCAAGGATCGCCTCCGCCGGGGAATGCGGGTGATGTTCGACGGCGGCAAGCACGGCCAGGCGCTGCTTGGTCACCCTGCGGCCGTGGGCACGCAGGGCGGCTGCCCATGCATCGTGGGTGCCCCCGGAACTCGTCATACCCTCATTCAATCACTTATTATGACTGCCTCACAATAAGGCTCGGCTAACACTTTTGCCGCGCCCAAGGCGCCCGCAGTTCGCCACTAGAGTTGCCCGGTGGGGAAATTTCTGGCGGATATCACGCCGTTGCGTGAGAGTCCGGCCTTCCGCCGCCTGTGGCTGGGGTCCGCCGTTTCCGCACTGGGCAGCCAGTTGACCCTCGTGGCGGTCAGCCTCGAGATCTACCGGCTCACCCAGGACAGCCTCTATGTGGGCCTGCTGAGCCTCTTCGCCCTCGTGCCGCTGGTGTTCGGCGGCCTCCTGGGCGGCTCGATCGCCGACGCCCACGACCGCCGCACGGTGGCCCTCCTCGCCTCGTCCGTCCTCTGGGTGACCACGGCCGCGCTGGCCCTGCAGGCGTGGATGCAACTGGGTAACGTGTGGCTGCTCTACGCGCTCGTGGCGGTGCAGAGCGGCGCGCAGGCCATCAACCAGCCGGCCCGCAGCGCGATCATCCCCGTCCTGGTGCGCAAGGAACTGCTGCCGGCCGCAAACGCCCTCAGCATGATGATTTTCGGCCTGACCATGACCGCCGGGCCGCTGCTGGCCGGGGTGCTGGTGGCGTGGATCGGGTTCGGCTGGACCTACACGATCGACGTCGTCAGCTTTGCGTTTGCGTTCTGGGCGCTTCTGAAGCTGCCGCCCATGCCGCCCGGGGAGCATGCCAGACCGGCCGGGCTGCGTTCCGTGGTGGAGGGATTCCGTTTCCTTGGCACCCGGCCCAACCTGCGCATGACATTCGTGATCGACCTCGTGGCCATGATCTTTGCCCAGCCCCGGGCGCTGCTGCCCGCCATCGGCGCGGTGATGATCGGCGGTGGCGAGACCACCGTGGGGATCCTGTTGGCCTCGATGGCAGTGGGGGCGTTCCTGGCCGGGCTGTTCTCCGGCCCGCTGGGCGGCGTCCGCAGGCAGGGTGCCGCGGTGGTGTGGTCCGTGATGGGCTGGGGCGCCTCGGTGGCGGCCTTCGGCCTGGTGGTGGTGCTCTCCGGTCATGCCGGAGACGACGGCGTGACGGTGTGGCTGCTGCCCGCCGCCGTGTGCTGCGCGCTGGCCGGCATCGCGGATTCCGTGAGCGCAGTCTTCCGGACCACCATCCTGCAGGCCTCCACCCCGGACCACCTGCGCGGGCGGCTGCAGGGCGTGTTTGTGGTGGTGGTGGCCGGCGGGCCCCGGATCGGGGACATGCTGGCAGGCGGCGCGACTAAACTTTTGAACGAGGGGTGGGTGCTGCTGATCGGCGGCGCAATGTGCATTGCCGTGGCCTGGACGCTGGCCCACCTGCAGTGCGGATTCCTGCGGTACGACGCGCGGAACCCGGTACCCTAGCGGTTCGTTTTTATTGGTACCTATCGAGGTCAAGGGCATCAGGAGGACCAGTGCACCGGCATCACAACGGACTGAAGACCGCGGCCCTGTTCGGAGTCCTGTGGGCGGTCCTGCTTGGCCTGGGGGCATTCATCGCCGCCGGGACCCGCAGCGCCGCGCCGATCTGGATCATGGCCCTGATCGGCGTCGCCACTACCGCCTACGGGTACTGGAACAGCGACAAGCTCGCCATCCGGTCCATGCAGGCCTATCCCGTCACGGAGGCCGAGGCGCCCCAGCTGTACCAGATCGTCCGGGAACTGTCCGGCCGGGCCAACCAGCCGATGCCGCGGATCTACATCTCGCCCACCATGGCGCCGAACGCGTTCGCCACCGGCCGGAATCCGCAGACCGCGGCGGTGTGCTGCACCGAGGGCATCCTGAGGCTGCTGGACGCCCGCGAACTCCGCGGCGTCCTGGGCCATGAACTGATGCACGTCTACAACCGGGACATCCTGACGGCGTCGGTGGCGGCCGCCGTCGCCGGCGTCATCACCTCGGTGGCGCAGATGATGCTGCTGTTCGGCGGCGGTGACCGCCGCAACGGAAACCCGCTTGCCGCGATCGCCATGGCGTTGCTGGCCCCGTTTGCCGCGTCCCTGATCCAGATGGCCATCTCGCGGACGCGGGAGTACGACGCCGACGAGGACGGGTCCGCGCTCACCGGAGATCCGCTGGCGCTCGCCTCCGCCCTGCGCAAGATCGAGCACGGTGTGCAGTTGGCGCCACTGCCGCAGGACCAGCGGCTGGTCAACGCCTCCCACATGATGATCGCCAACCCGTTCCGCGGCGGAGGCGTGGCCAAGATGTTCTCCACCCACCCGCCGATGGCCGAGCGGATCGGCCGGCTGGAGCGGATGGCCGGCCGGCAGCTCACCTGAATCCAGCTGCGGCTCTGGCGACGCGGGGAAACCTGCGCCGCGGAAGGGAAGCTAGCTGCGGAAGTTGACGAACTGCAGGTCGGCCTCGTCGAAGCCCTTGAGGAGGTTCATGGTCTCCTGGAGGTCATCGCGGGACTTCGACGTCACCCGGAGCTCGTCGCCCTGGATCTGCGACTTGACGGACTTGGGGGCCTCGTCCCGGATCAGCTTGTTGATCTTCTTGGCGAGGTCCTGGGCGATGCCCTCTTTGATGGAGGCCTCGAGCCGGAATTCCTTGCCGGACGCGTAGGGCTCCCCGGTGTCGAGGGACTTCAGCGAGATGCCGCGGCGGATCAGCTTGGACTGCAGTACGTCGAGCACAGCCAGCACCCGCTCTTCCGAGTTGGCCTTCATCAGAATCTTCTCGCCGCTGAAATCAACCTCGGCGCCGACGCCCTTGAAGTCGTAGCGCTGGGCAATTTCCTTTTGGGCCTGGTTCAGCGCGTTGGCGACCTCCTGCTTGTCTACCTTGCTGACGACGTCGAACGTGGATTCGCCTGCCATGACTGTCCTCCTGATGGTTAGCCGGGTGCCTGATGTGAGGCCGGTTGTCTGCATTCCAGCCTAGTACGGATGCCCCCGTTCTGGAGGGCGGCCGGGCCGGGCTGCCTTTCACAGTCCGCTCATAGCTCAATCACGGCGGGAACGAAGCCAGGCTCGGAAGAGTTGCAAGAGTTGGAACCGCTGCTGAAAGGCAAGAACATGCACCAAAAGGCCGTCCGCTATGTCACCCGCACCACCGCCGTCGCTGCCAGCACGCTGGCCGCGACGGCGACCTCCGTTGCCGCCGCCGCCCTGGCGGCCTCCATCATCCTGAGTCCGGCCCCTGAAGCGTCGGCCCGCATGGACGGTGTCCACGCCGACCTGTCCCGCGCCGTCGAGCTGAACCAGGTCACGCCGGAGCAGGCGGCACGATTCGAGGCTCGGCTGGCCGGACGCATTCTCGGACAGGCCTGAATTTCCGGACATTTTGGCCCTTTTTTGCGCCCCTGAAGCGCCGATTCGATTCTTCGGCGGAAGTTCTGTAAAGTTGTCTTGCCCGCGGGTGCTGGAAGCGGAACGGACTGGAAACAGGCGTTCCGGGACTGGAAACCGCGAGTGATCTTCTTTTGAAGTTCGGCAGATTACCCGAGCGGCCAAAGGGGGCTGACTGTAAATCAGCTGGCAACGCCTACGGGGGTTCGAATCCCTCATCTGCCACCCTTGGAAAAGCCTCCGGAACCAATCGGTTCCGGAGGCTTTTTCTTTGCCCGCAGTTCCTCGTACCCCCAGAGTTCCTCCGGCACGCCCACGAAGGACCACGGAAAGATAATCCGCGGCTCAGTCCAGGGGCGGATTGGGGATGGCGACTGTTGTGCCGGCAGGCGGAATCCATTCGTCGCCGGTCAGATAATCCAAATTGGCTATCCGCAGTGCATGAAGCGGTACGCCGTAGCGGCTCGCGATGCCGGCGGGAGTATCTCCGGCGCTCGTCTTGTACAGGAGCTGCCCCCGCCCGTCCTGGCCGGTCACGCTTCCGCCCGCCCCGAGCTGCGGCACATTCACGCCTCTGAGGTCGATGACCTCTCCCGCGGCAACCGACACCGCTTCGTTGAAACTCCTGAGGATCTCGGGAGTCATTCGGAAATGGGCGGCGATGCCCTCCCAGGTGTCGCCGTCGACGGCCGTGTAGCGCATCGGCTGGTAGAACCCGTTCATTTCGGTCGTCCCCAGCAGGCCCGGGGGCGCCGGGGACGTTGCCGCGGCCGCCGGGAGAGTTCGATGAGCCGCTGCCGCCGGGGTTGCGCCCGGGCCGTCAGCGCCGGATTCGCAGGCGGTCAGCGGGCCGGCGAGAAGCGCAGCCAGAACAACTGCGGCGGCCGGCCGGACGTGTTTTACACCGGAACCATGACTCACGCTGGGTGTCCTGTCATTCGGGGCCTCCCCCCGAGGCCCGTTGCCGCCGATTATTCCATACGTTTGATGAAGCTTCTTTTTCCCTAGGGCGGGCCCCCGCGGGTTCGGTATAGTGCCGGTCATGGACGAGAAGGCGATCTTGCACAGTTACCTGCGCACCCGGCGGGCCAGCCTGCTGGCCAAGCTCGACGGGCTCAGCGAGTACGACGCGCGCCGGCCCCTCACCGCCACGGGCACCAACCTGCTGGGCCTAATCAAGCATGT
Organism: Actinomycetota bacterium; assembly: GCA_046727115.1. Taxonomy (GTDB): domain Bacteria; phylum Actinomycetota; class Actinomycetes; order Actinomycetales; family Micrococcaceae; genus Arthrobacter. The sequence continues at coordinate 5,296 of JBKPBZ010000217.1, forward strand.
GGCCAGCGTTGAACTCGGCTACTTTGGCGAGGTTTTTGGCCGGCCCAGCGACCTGGAACTGCCATGGTTTGCCGACGATGCGGAGCCGGACGCCGACATGTGGGCTGCCCCCGGCGAGACGCGCGAGCAGATCGCTGAGCTGCACCGGCTCTCTGCCGTGCACAGCGACGCCACCATCGATGAACTCGCCCTGGACGCACCCGGCGTGGTGCCCTGGTGGCCGGAGGAGCGCAAGCACGTGACCCTGCACCAGATTCTCGTGCACATGTGCGTGGAAACGGCCCATCACCTCGGCCACGCAGACATCCTGCGCGAGCTCATCGACGGCACGGCGGGCCAGCGCCCGGGGGATCCCAACCTCTCCGTACGCACCCCCGAGGGGTGGGCCGTTCACCGGGCCCGCATCGAGGCGGCAGCCGTCGCCGCCGCAGCAGGCGCGCCAGGCCGGTAGCACAGGCGGGCACCGGGCCGTCAGGCCGGCGAACCTTGGCGCCGACCGGCTGGCGGCAACACCTCATGTTCTGAAAGCAAAATCTCAGTTTTCCAGGCAGCGCCAACGTAGGGTGGTCCGGTCCGCTGTTGAAGAAGAAGGAGCATTCGTGAAGTCGTTTGCCTGTGGTGATGTGGTTCCCGGTTGCGAGGCCCGCTGGGTGTGCAGTACCGAAGATGAAATTCTGGTGAATGTGGCGGCCCACGCCGCGTCCGCACATGGGCTGGAGGAGCTGCCGGCCGACGTCGTGCAGTCGGTCCACAAAGCCATCATTTCGGTTAGTTGAGTCACGAGGCAGGCGGCCTCCCGCCCGACGCCGGGGCCGCTGCGGAACCGGATTGGAACGAGCATCTGGCGGCCGCCTGCCGAGGTGTAGGCCTGTCCGCGGCCTACCAGCCCATTGTTGATACGGCCCGCGGCACAGTGGTGGGCTATGAGGCCCTGGCCCGGTTTCCGGGATTCGCCGAAAAAAATCCTGAAGTGTGGTTCGCCGCCGCGCGCACGCATGGCCTGGCGGCCGAGCTCGAGGCAGCGGCCTTGCGGGCGGCGCTCGCAGCCCGCCCCACCCTGCCCGCGAACTGCTTCCTGACCCTCAACGTCTCACCGGAGCTGCTGCTGACGGAGGGGATCCGTGAGATCTGGCGCAGTCAGGGAAACCTTGGCGGACTGGTGGTTGAACTCACCGAACAAACCCCGATCGACTCCTATCTTGAGCTTGAGCCTGACCTCAACCAGCTGCGCGCTGCCGGCGCGCTGATCGCGATCGACGACGCCGGGGCCGGCTATGCGGGACTCCGTCACCTCCTGGCGCTGCGGCCCTCGCTGATCAAGATCGATCGCGAACTCATCCAGGATGTCGACCGCGACGAAGCCAAGCGCGCGTTGATCTCCATGCTTGGAACCTTTGCCAGCCGGGTGGATGCCTGGATCCTGGCCGAAGGAGTGGAACGGGTGGAGGAACTGGACGCCCTCGTCGCCCTCGGCGTACCGCTGGTGCAGGGGTATTGCCTGGCCCGGCCCGGGCCGGCGTGGGAACCGATCGACGTCGATGTTGCCCACCGGCTCGCGTCCAAGCCACCGGTGGCCCACCGCGGCGTTATCCGGGACATCGTGGAACCGGCGACGACGGCCACCACGACGGCGACGGCGGCCGCCGCGTTTGATGACAGCCCCGACCTGCAGTCGGTGGTGCTGATGGGCGAGCACTTGCGGCCCGTTGCGGTGCTCGACCCCGCCGCGGCGGCCCTGGGCGTGGTCAGCCCGGGAATGCGCGTCAACCTGGACACGCCGATCAGCGAAGCCCTGGCGCGGTCCATGACGCGGACTCAGGCCAGCCGGTTTGACCCCCTGCTGGTGACGGACAACGCCGGCCGCTTTGCCGGCGTCGCCCGCATGGAACGGATGATCACGGCCCTGGCCACGCCGGACAGCTAACCGTCGGCCGGGTCCGGATCGCCTGGCCGTTCGCCCAGCAGCTGCACCGTGCCGGGGTCCTCCAGACCGTCGAAATAGCGGTCCAGGACATCGCCGAACACGGATTCGCCGGGGGCCGCCAGCAGGAACAGCGTCATGGACGAATGCAGCTTCCGCGCGTCGATGCCGCCGAAAATCTGCACCGCGGACCGCCCCTCCAGGGATGTAACTGCCGCGGCCACCTCCCGCAGACGCGGGCCAAGGACATCGTGCCGGAGGTAGGCCCGGGCCTCGTCCAGGGAGGAGATCGCATACTTGCGGGCGGTTTCGCTGTGGCCCAGGCCCGCGAGCTGCGGGAAAACGAACCACATCCAGTGGCTCCGCTTCATGCCCGACCTCAGCTCCGCCAGGGCGTGCCCGTAGGTTCCGCCGGCGTTCTGGGCGATCACGAACCGTTCAAGATCGTAGGGGTCTTCTTCCATGCCCGCTAGGCTACGTCGCCAGGTGGCGAAGCGACAGAGCAGAGGAACAGGCTAACGCCCTACTCCCCAAGGAGGGGCGGCGGTAGTATCAACTTCGAGAGCCGTGGCGCCCGGCAGACTTGATACGGCGCGACGCTCGGCCGAGTCGGAGGGCGGATGTACGACGCATTTGGGCTGTTCACCGGGTCCACACTGGTGGAAATCGGGCTCCTGCTGGCGACATTTGTCCTGTGCTCCCTGATCGGCGTCGAACGGCAGGTCCGCCAGAAGAGCGCGGGCTACCGCACCCACGTTCTGGTTGGCCTCGGATCGTGCACCTTCACCCTTATCTCCGCCTACGGCTTCGCCGCCGTCCAGGGACCCGGGGGCACCCTGGACCCGTCCCGCATTGCAGCCCAAATCGTCAGCGGCATCGGCTTCCTCGGGGCAGGGGTGATTTTCAAGGGGCGGAACGTTGTCCGGGGCCTCACCACGGCCGCGAGTATTTGGGTGTCGGCCGCCGTCGGCATGGCCTGCGGGGCCGGGATGCTCTCCCTGGCGATTTCGCTGACCGCCTTCCATCTCATCACCTTGTATGTTGTTTCGCCCGCGGTAAGGAAAATACCTACCCCCGACACCAACCGGGTCCTGCATGTGGGCTACGCGGACAATCAAGGCGTGCTGAGGCAAGTGCTGGAGCTGGCCACCAACATGGGGTTCAGCTCATCAATCCTGAGCACCAAGAAATCGGGCAACGTACAAAAACCGATCGTTCTCATGAACATCCGTTTCCACGGCCATCTTCCGCTGCGGGAGCTCGTCCCGTCGCTCCTGGAAGTACCCGGGGTGAAGACCGTCACCGTGCTCGGCTCCGACCCGAACGAGGACGACGATGACGACAGCGCCTGAGAACCTCGCGACGGGATCCCGGGTTGACGCGTTCATCGCGGCACTGCCGGACCGGCAGCAGGAAATCTGCGCCCAAGCCTGGCCGATGAAGCGCGATGACCTTTCCCGAACTGCCGTGCACGCTGATTGAAGCCGTTCGGGATGACCGTTAGAGTCTCCGGATGACCGAGAACAGCATCGCCCTGACGGAGACTGTGCGTGTGCGCGTGCTGCGCAGGGCCGACGCCGGCGCCCTGGCCGATGCCTACCTGCGGAACCGGCAGCACCTGGCGCCCTGGGAACCGGTGCGGGCCGAGGAATTCTTCACCGTCGCGGGACAGGCCGCCGGCATTGAAGCCAAGCTCGGGTTGTTCGTCGCGGGATCGGACGTGCCCTGGGTTCTCGTGGAAGGTTCCCGGATCATCGGGGTGATTAATCTCAGTGGAATTGTCCGGGGGCCGTTCCTCAGTGCCCACCTCGGCTACTGGGTGGACAAGGAGCTGACCGGGCGGGGGATCGGCTCGGCAGCGCTGGAGTTCGCCGTCCAAACAGCCCGGAACGAGCTGGGCCTGCACCGGCTGCAGGCAGCCACCCTCCCGCACAACTCCGCGTCGCAGCGCATCCTGAAGCGGGCCGGCTTTGAGGAGATCGGATTGGCGCCCCGGTACCTTCGGATTGCCGGTTCCTGGCAGGACCACATCCTGTTCCAGCGGATCCTGTACTGATGGCGGCCGTCCCGGGTGGACCCGCTCCGATTCCGCCTGCCGACTTTGGTGCCCTGCACCATGTTGAACTCTGGGTGCCCGACCTGCAACGGGCCAAGGACCAGTGGGGTTGGCTGCTGGGCCGGCTGGGCTACGAGGCCTACCAGGACTGGGCCCACGGCTGCAGCTGGCGCCGCGGGCCCACGTATATCGTCGTCGAGCAGTCCCCGGCCCTGAGCGGAACCGCGCACCAGCGCACCGCGCCGGGCCTGAACCATCTCGCCTTCAGCGCGGGGACGCGGGAGCATGTGGACGCCATGGCGGGCGAGAGCCCTAGCCACGGCTGGGCCGAGCTATTCCCGGAGAAATATCCGTACGCCGGAGGCCCCAGCCACTTCGCCGCCTACCTCGTAAATTCGGACGGCTACGAAGTGGAGCTGATTGCCTCGGACTGACCGCGTCGGTGCCCTACGGGTTGGTTGGCGGAGGCGCCTGTTCGGCCTTAAGTTCCTCGCCGTGGGCAATGATCGCGTAGATGATCAGCACGTCGATGGCGATGACGATGAAGGACCACCACGGCTGCACCGGAATGAGCATCAGTTGAACGACCGCGCTGACGCCCGCAACGACGACAGCAACGACTCGGGCCCACGTTGCACCGGAGAAGAGCGCGATGGCGGTGAGGATCAGGAGCGCGCCGAGAGCCACATTCCACCACCCCCACCCCTTTGCATCGAAGAGGAACAGCGCGCCCGGGGTCGACAAATAGTAGGTGTCGGGCCCGGTGAGCGCGACGAGACCTTGAAGGCCGCTGAAAACGCCGTTGATGATCAGAATGACTCCGGCAAAACGGACCCAACCGGTCCAGCCAGTCGTAGCGACAGGGTGATGGGCAGTACTCATAGTGACGACCGCTTTCCGTTGAATGCTCTGCCGTCGGCCTCATGGTCGGCGCAGTCGTGTGGTGAAGCTAGTACCGATTCCGATTATGTTCCTGGCAGTCCGGGCCGGTCAATCGCTTGCCGGAACTTTGGAGCGGCCGCCGTCCACCCGGTCCTGTCCGCGCACCCACGGACTCCGGCGGTGCCGCCCGCCTCGCCCGGCTCCAACGCGTGGGCCGCCAGCAAGTCCGGCGTCGGCCGCTGCTGGTGCAGCCGCGCCGAACCCATGGCGAGCCCCGGATCCGGGTACTTTGAAGCCATGACCATCATCCTTGTCGGCGGCGGCCCGGACACCGTGACCACACCTGCCGTCTTCGACCGGTTCGCCAAGGAGCTCCGGCACCGGGCCCCCGGCAGGATTCCCCGTGTCGCCGTGGTTCTCTTTGACCACGAGGGCAGCTCGGAATATTTCCTGCCTGCCTATCTGGAGCAGCTGGAGTCCCGGATGGCCTGCGAAGTGGTCCCGGTCCTTCTCGGCTTCAACCGTAGCGCGGGCCCTGCCGCGTTCGACGACGTCGACGGGATCGTCGTCGGGGGAGGGCCGACGCCGAGCTATCTGGAAGGCTTACTGCCGTCCGCGGAGGCCATCCGCGGGATGGTCTCGGACGGTGTGCCGTATATGGGATTCTCCGCCGGCGCTATGGTGGCGCCCGCACGGGCGATCGTGGGCGGCTACCGGATCCACGGCACCGAGGTCTGTCCGGTGGATTGGTCGGAAGGTCTCGAGGAAGTGGAGATCCGCGACGGCCTGGGCCTGGTGCCCTTCGCCGTCGACGTGCACGCCGCGCAGGCCGGAACCCTCGGCCGGGCCGTTGGGGCGGTGGCGAGAGGCCTCGCGGACCGCGCGGCAGCCGTAGATGAGAACACGGCCCTGGTCCTGCATCAGGCGGATCTGGAAGAGTTGGAAGTGATCGGCGCCGGGAACTGCTGGACGATTCGCGGCGCCGGCGCCAAAGCAACCGTCTCGGTTCTGTCCGCCCACAGCTAGCCGTTCGCAGCATTGCCCCTTGGCACTCTTGTTACCCGCGGGTAACATGGACGCATGCACCTCCTGTTCCGGACCCTCCTTCTGCTGTTCACGTCCTCGCGCCGCTCACCCCTGAGCATTTGGGAGGATTCCTCGCTGCCTCTGCGGGTCCTGCCCACCGATATCGACATCGCAATGCACGTCAACAACGGCATGTACTTCTCGCTCATGGACCTCGGGCGCTTCGATCTCATGGCCCGCAGCGGAACGTGGAAAAAGATGCGCCGGCGGGGCTGGAGCCCGGTGGCGGCGGGGGAGACCATCGCCTTCCGCCGTTCGCTGCAGCTCTGGCAGCAGTACACCATCGAAACCAAGATCATCGGCCTCGACTCGAAGGCCATCTACTTCGAGCAGCGGATGGTGGTGGACGGCGAGGTTTACGCGCGCGCCTACATCGCCACCCGGCTCGTCAGCAAGGGCAAGCCCGTCAGCCAGGAGGAAATCATCCGCGAATTCGGCGCCCCGCCGTCGGATTTGGAGCTGCCCGAGTGGATCCACGAATGGCGCGAAACCAATGCCCTGCCCGGCGCCAGGCGTCCGGCCCCGCACGCCTGGGCGTGACCTCCGCGCCGGCCTGCCCGGATGTGCCAACAGCGAAATGCCGGGGACAATTCACGGCTGCTCCCGTACCGTTGACTCATGGCTACCGTAGACATCACAGGTGAACAGTTCGCATCGACAGTCGAGGATAACGACATCGTCCTCGTCGATTTCTGGGCCGAATGGTGCGGCCCGTGCAAGCAGTTTGGCCCCACGTACTCAGCGATCTCCGAGAAGCACCCGGACGTCGTCTTCTCCAAGGTCGACACCGAAGCCGAGCAGCAGCTCGCTGCCGAGGCCGGCATCACGTCGATCCCCACGCTGATGGCCTTCCGCGAAAAGGTCCTGGTGTTCTCGCAGCCCGGCGCCCTGAATGCGCAGCAGCTGGAGCAGGTGGTCGACGCCGTCAAGGCCCTGGACATGGAAGAAGTCCACGCCCACGTGGCCCGCTCGCAGGCCGAGGCCGCCGCCGCGGCGGCCAACCAGGACGGGACCCAGATCCCGGAAGCCTGAACCCCACGGCTTAATTCGGCGGACTAATTTCGCGG
>JBKPBZ010000218.1:0-12250 GCA_046727115.1 Actinomycetota bacterium
AAAAACCTTGCGACGCCGGCGATTCCTGCCGGATCTGGCAGGCCCACCGGAAGCAACTGGGAGGGACAGCCGCGGCCGGCCTGCCGTGGACGATTAGGATGCTGGCATGAGCAACGACGCTGGCATTCCCGACGATTCCGACGTTTCCGATGTCCTGGCGATCGATTCCCTGCTGAGCGCTGAGGAGCGTGCCGTGCGCGAGCGGGTCCGCGATTTCACGAACCAGCGGATCCGCCCGGACATCGCCGGTTGGTACGAGAACGCCGTGTTTCCCCTCGACCTCGCCCCGGAACTTGGCGAGCTCGGCGTGCTCGGCATGCACCTGGAAGGCTACGGCTGCCCCGGCCGCTCCGCCGTCGAATACGGCCTCGCGGCCATGGAACTCGAGGCGGGCGATTCCGGCGTCCGTACGTTCGTCTCCGTGCAGGGTTCCCTCGCCATGACAGCCATCCACAAGTGGGGCTCCGAGGACCAAAAGCAGGAGTGGCTCCCCCGGATGGCCGCCGGCGAGCTGATCGGCGCGTTTGCCCTGACCGAGCCCACGGCCGGATCCGATCCGGCGTCCATGACCACCTTTGCCCGCCCCGACGGGACCGGCGGCAACGCCGGCTGGATCCTGGACGGCGCCAAACGCTGGATCGGGCTCGCCTCCGTTGCGGATGTGCTGGTGGTGTGGGCCATGACCGACGACGGCGTGCGCGGCTTCCTCGTCCCCGCCGGAACCCCAGGCGTCACCGCGACCCCGATCGGGCAGAAGCTCTCGATGCGCGCCTCCATCCAGTGCGACATCTCCTTCGACGCCGTCCGGCTGGGCCCCGAGGCGCTGCTGCCGGCGGCGCGGGGGCTGCGGGGCCCCTTCTCCTGCCTCAACGAGGCCCGGTACGGGATCGCCTGGGGTGCGATGGGCGCCGCCCGGGATTCCTACGAGGCCGCGCTGGCCTACGCCCAGGAGCGGCTGCAGTTCGGCAAGCCGCTGGCCGGCTACCAGCTGACGCAGGAGAAGCTCGTGAATATGCTCCTGGAAATCCAAAAGGGCACCCTGCTGGCCCTGCACCTGGGCCGGCTCAAGGACGCCGGCACGCTGCGTCCGGAGCAAATCTCGCTCGGCAAGCTGAACAACGTCCGGGAGGCGATCGCCATTGCCCGGGAGGCGCGCACCATCCTGGGCGGCAACGGCATCACGCTGGACTACTCCCCGCTGCGGCACGCCGCCAACCTGGAATCCGTCCGCACGTACGAGGGCACCGACGAAGTCCACACCCTGATCCTGGGCCAGCACATCACGGGTCTGCCCGCCTTCCGGTAGCCGCGAGACGACAGAAGTTCCGGATCGTGGTTCCGGGCGGGTTCAGGCGGAGAACCCGCCGTCGGCCTTGACCAGCTGCCCGGACATCCAGCGGCCCTCGGGCGAGAGCAGGAACGCGACAGTGCCGGCCACGTCCGCCGGAGTGCCCAGCCGCCCGCCGGGGTGCCGGCGGGCCAGCTCGTTCCGGAGCGGTTCATCCATCCAGCCGGTGTCCACCGGTCCCGGGTTGAGGACGTTGGCGCTGATCCCGAGGGGGCCCAATTCCCGGGCCGCCGCGATCACGATCCGGTCCAGGGCGCCCTTTGACGCCCCGTAGGGCAGGTTGAACGCGGTGTGGTCACTGGTCAGCGCCACGATGGCCCCGCCGTCAGGACCGGCCTGCCGGGCGAACGCGGCAATCAGCTGCCAGCTGGCCCGGGTGTTGACCGCGAAGTGCCGGTCGAAGCTCGCCAGGGACGTGTTAAGGATGCCGGAGTCGACGGATTCGGCGTGGCTGAGCACCAGGCCCTGCAGGGTACCGGCCTCGGCCGCAGCGGTGGCCATCAGCCGGTCCACGGCCTCCGGGTCCTGGAAATCCGCCGGCAGCGCCACCACCGCGGCGCCGATCGCCTCCAGCTCTGCGGTCAGGCGTTCGACGTCGTCCGGCTGGACGCCCCACGGCATCCGGGCGTCGTAGTCCTGCCAGTACGTCAGTACGAGGTCCCAGCCGTCCGCGGCGAGGCGGCGCGCGATGCCGGCGCCGATTCCGGCGAGCCGGCCGACCCCGGTGACAAGGGCAGTCCTCCGCGGGACAAGTTTGCTCATGCCGGACAGCCTAGCGGCGGCGGCCGGCGGCGGCGGCCGGCGCGGCGCCTACGAAGCGGGGGAAGAGGCGGCGGCCCGGGCGTCCCGTTCGGCAACCGGCCCGGACGCGAGGTCGAGCTCGGGTGGCAGGTCGAGCCCCGGTGCCAGCGAATCAAGCCGCAGGGCCAGGAGCCAGCACACCAGCAGGGCCACGGCGCAGAAGACGCCGGCGCTGGAGGCCATGATCCACAGGCCGGGGGTCTGGACATCGAGGTTTTCCGCGCCCAGGGCTGTGCCAATGGTCTTGGGCGAGAACAGGAACACGAGGATCGAAATACCCAGCACGCCGCCCATGGTCCAGCGCGTTCCGGCGTAGCGGCGCGGGGTTTCCCGCAGGGTCCAGGCGAAAGCCGGAAATATTGCCGCGACCCAGACCCAGTGGTGGGACCACGAGACCGGGCTGATCAGCAGCATGGTGAGCGCCGTCGCCGACACGGCCACAACGCGGGCGCCCTGATCGCTGGCGGCCTTGATCACCCCGGCGCCCACGGCGACAACCATCAGGCTCAGCACCAGCCACGGCACGGTGACGTGCGCCTCCGGGACACCGAAGTGCAGCAGGGCGCCTTTGAGGGACAGGTTGTCCACGTAGCCCGCTCCCCCCATCCGGGAGGTGTCCGGCAGCATCTGGAGCCAGAACTGCAGGGATTCGGCGGGGCGCAGCAGCCAGCCGAGCACCACGGTGGCGGTGAAGCCGGCAGCCATGTTGCCCAGTCCGCGCCAGTCCTTGCGGACCAGGTAGTACAGCCCGAACACCAGGGGCGTCAGCTTGATGCCGGCAGCGATGCCGACCAGGAAGCCGCTGCCGGGCAGGCCGCGGGTCCACCGCGGGTGGCGGGCCAGCAGGTCCACGGCGATCAGGCCCATCAGCAGGGCGTTGATTTGGCCGAACGCCAGGGTCTCGCGCCACGGACCGAGATTAAGCACCGCCAGGACCAGGACGGCGGCAGCCCAGACGTTGCCCGGAGCCCGGAAGGTGGCCCGCCAGGAGGATTTCGCGTTCCAGTACCGGACCGCACGGGCCGCGGTCAGGATCGCCACGACGGCGCCGGCCGCGTTGAACAGGGCCAGCGCCGCCGCCTGGGGCAGCCGGGCCAAAAGGCCGAAGACGAGGGCGGCGAACGGCGGATAGGTAAACATCAGCTTCGGCCCGCCGGCCCAGTCCACATTTCCGGCATAGAGCTCCGACGGCGCCGCGCCGGCGTCGTTGAGGATCTTGCCGCCGTACCAGTAGACGCTGAAGTCCAGGCCGTGCTTGGCCCAGACGCCGAGCGAGATCCAGATGAAGTAGCCCACCGCGGCGATGGCCAGGATGACGGAGAGCTGGTGCAGCGGCGGGACGGGTGGGTGCCGGGCCGGGTTGTGGTCGGACTCGGGCACTGACATGAATTCCCCCATCGGGCTGCTGGTGTAGACGCTGGCCGTTTGGTCGGTTCCGTCCAGGGCGGCGCAATCGCGCCCTCGCTGTCGGGTCAGTCTACAGAACAGCTACGCCGGGACCGGGACCGACTCCGGCTTCCGGGCGTCCTTGCGGATGGTGGCGCTGATGACGGCGGCGATGGTGCACATGGCGGCGGCGGCAAACCAGGCGTAGGTGTACTGGCCGGTGGCGTCACGGACGGCTCCGGCTGCGAGGGCGGCGGCGGCGGCGCCGAGCTGGTGGGCCGCGAACACCCAGCCGAATACGACGCTCCCGTCGGCACCGAACACCTGGCGGCAGATCGCGGCGGTGGGAGGCACGGTGGCGACCCAGTCCAGGCCGTAGATGACCACGAACACGATCATGCTGGGCTGGACGGTGGCGCTGAGCAGCAGCGGCAGGACCAGCAGCCCGATCCCGCGGAACTGGTAGTACACGGCGAGCAGGATCCGGGGGTTGAAGCGGTCCGTGAGCCAGCCGGAGGCGATGGTGCCGATGATGTCGAAGAGGCCGACGACGGCGAGCAGGCCCGCCGCGGTGGTTTCGGGCATGCCGTGGTCATGGGCGGAGGGGATGAAGTGGGTGCCGATCAGACCGTTGGTGGTGGCGCCGCAGATCGCGAAACCGGCCACGAGGGCCCAGAAGGTGCGCACCTTGCTGGCCCGTTTGAGGACCTGCAGGGCACGGACCGCGGCGTTTCGGCGGGGCTCCGTGGATGCCGGCGCGGAAGTTGCAGCACCGGCGGCCGCGCCGGTGGTCCCTTCCGAGGCCGGCGGCGTCGCCCCGTAGGGCAGCACGCCGACGTCGGCCGGTGAGTTCTTCAGGAACTTCAGCACCAGCGGCACCACGGCCAGCGCGCCGGCACCGATGAGCAGGGAGGCCTGCCGCCAGCCCGGGTCCTGGGCCAGGAGTGCGATGAAGGGCAGGAACACGAGCTGCCCGGCGGCGCTCCCGGCAGTGAGGATGCCGATCACCAGGCCGCGGCTCTTGGCGAACCAGGTGTTGGCGATGGTGGCGGCGAAGACCAGGGCCATGGACCCGGTGCCGAGCCCGATCAGCAGTCCCCATGTCAGCAGGATCTGCCAGGACTGGGTCACGAGGACCGTCAGGGCGCTGCCGGCGCCGATCAGCACCAGGGCCACGGCCGTGACGGCACGGATCCCGAAGCGTTCCATGAGGGCTGCCGCGAACGGCGCCGTGAGCCCGAAGAGCACCAGGTTGATGCTGACCGCGGCGGAGAGCACGGTGGTGGACCAGCCGAACTCGTTCTGCAGCGGCACCATCAGCACGCCCGGCGCGGCCCGGAAGCCGGCGGCGCCGACCAGCGCGAGGAAGGCCACGGCGGCGACCGTCCACGCCGGGTGGATGCGGCGGCGGACGGGGGTCAGGGTTTCGGGGGCGCTCATGCGGCGGTTCCGTTCTGGGCAGGGGTCCCGGTGCCGGCCGATGCCAGGGGCACGGGGTCCGCGGTGCGGGAGAGGCTGTGCCAGCTCGTGTTGGCGGCGGTTAGCGGTTCCCCGCAGGCCGTACACGTGTCGGCCGAGGAGGTCCGCTCCCCGCAGCCGCTGTGGATGACGAACATGTGCGCCTGCCCGGAAGGCGCCGGGAGGTGCTTTTCGGCCCAGATCACGACGGCGTTGAGCACCGGGAGGGCGTCTTCGCCCTTGGCGGTAAGGACGTACTCCTGGCGGGTGCGGCCGCCGTCGCCGTAGGGCCGCCGGGTGAGGAGGCCGGCCTCCACGAGCCCGGCGAGCCGCTTGGTGAGGACGGAATCGGCCGCCCCCAGCCGCTGCTTGATGGCCTCGAAGCGGCCGTTGCCGAAGAACACTTCGCGCAGGACCAGCATGCTCCAGGGATCGCCGAGGATGTCGAGGCCGCGGGCCATGCTGCAGGTCCGCTGGGACCAGTCGGATCGAAGTGCCATGCGGCCACCCTAGCTGACTCTCTTAGAGAAAGCTAGGGTGGCCGCGGCGCCGCTTGGTTGCCGTTTAGTCGGTGCCCTCGAGGGAGGAGATCGCGGCGTCGAGGTCCGCGATCAGGTCCTCGACGTCCTCGATGCCGCAGGAGAGCCGGATCAGGTTGACCGGGACCGCCAGTTCGGTGCCCTTGACCGAGGCGTGCGTCATTTCCGAGGGGTAGTTCATGAGCGATTCGATCCCGCCCAGGGACTCGGCCAGGGTGAACACGGAGGTCGATTCGGCCACCTTGCGTGCCGCGGCCTCGCCGCCCTTGAACTGCACGGAGATCATGCCGCCGAACTTCTTCATCTGCTTCCGCGCCAGCTCGTGGCCCGGGTGGGAGGGCAGGCCCGGGTACAGCACGGCCTCCACTTCGGGGCGTTCCAGCAGCCATTCGGCCACGGCCTGGGCGTTGTCGCTGTGCCGGTCCATGCGCACGCCGAGGGTTTTCAGGCCGCGGGTGGTGAGGAAGGCGTCCATCGGCCCGGACACGGCGCCGACGGCGAACTGGACGAAGCCGATCTTCTCCGCCAGCTCGGCGTCGTTGACCACGATCGCGCCGCCGACGACGTCCGAGTGGCCGCCGATGTACTTCGTGGTGGAGTGCACCACGATGTCGGCGCCGAGGGCGAGCGGTGTCTGCAGGTACGGCGAGGCGAAGGTGTTGTCCACCACGAGGAGCGCGCCGGCGTCGTGCGCCACCTTGGCGAGCGCCTCGATGTCGGTGATCTTCATCATCGGGTTCGACGGAGTCTCCACCCACACCAGGCGGGTCTTGCCGCCGCCGTCGACGGTGCTGTCGGCTGTGCCGCCGGCCGCGACGGCGGCGGCGACGGCGTCGAGGTCGGCCATGTCCACCGGAGTGTTGCCGATGCCCCACTCCCCCAGGACCCGGCTGATGAGCCGGTAGGTTCCGCCGTAGGCGTCATTGCCGAGCACAATGTGGTCACCGGGGCGGGTGAGGGCACGGATCATCGAGTCCTCGGCGGCCAGGCCCGAGCTGAAGGAGAACGCGGCGCTCCCGCCTTCCAGCGCGGCCAGCTGCTCCTGCAGCGAATCACGGGTGGGGTTGGTTCCCCGGCCGTATTCGTAGCCGTCCCGCAGCCCGCCGATGCCGTCCTGGGCATAGGTCGACGAGAAGTGCACGGGGGGCACCACCGCCCCGGTGCGGGGCTCAAACGCTTGTCCGGCGTGGATGGCGCGGGTGTTGAAGCCCGGGTTTTTCGAGGAAGAGGTTTCAGGCAAAGACATGGGACTCCTTGAACTGGTCAGTTGCTGAGGTACGCGAGGAGGTCGTGGCGGGTCAGGATCCCCACCGGTGCGCCGACAAACGTCACCATGAGGGTGTCGGCGTCGGAGAGGAGTTCGCGGGCGGTCGAGATCGATTCGAGCGAGCCGATCACCGGGAGGCGGGCCTCCATGTGTTCGGAGATTTTGTCCGAGAGTTTGGCCTCGCCGCGGAAGAGCTTGGCGGTGAGCGTGCGTTCGTCCACGGCACCAAGCACCTCGCCCATGACCACGGGCGGTTCCTGGGACAGGACGGGGATGTGCGAGACGCCGTACTCGTTCATGATGTTGATGACATCGCGGACGGACTCGTTCGGGTGGATGTGGACCAGGTCCGGCAGTTCACCGGTCTTGGCCTTGAGGATCTCGCCCACCGAGGCCTCGTCCCCGCTGGCCAGGAAGCCGTAGGAGCGCATCCACTGGTCGTTGAAGATCTTCGCCAGGTAGCCGCGGCCGGAGTCCGGCAGGATGACCACGACGACGGCTTCCGCCGGGAGGTCCTTGGCGACCTCCATGGCGGCCACGACGGCCATGCCCGAGGACCCGCCCACCAGCAGGCCTTCCTCGCGTGCCAGCCGGCGCGTCATCGCGAAGGAATCGGCGTCGCTGACGGCAATGACGTCGTCCGGGACGGACTTGTCATAGTTGGCCGGCCACATGTCCTCCCCGACGCCCTCGACAAAGTACGGGCGGCCCGTGCCGCCGGAGTACACCGAGCCTGCGGGATCCGCGCCGATAATCTTCACGACCCCGCCCTCTGCCGCGGCCCGCTGGGCGGAAACTTCCTTGAGGTACCGGCCGGTGCCGGTGATCGTGCCGCCGGTGCCGGCACCGATCACGCAGTGCGTAATGCGGCCGTCGGTGTCGTTCCAGATCTCGGGGCCGGTGGTTTCATAGTGGCTCGCCGGGGCGGCCGGGTTGGAGAACTGGTCCGGCTTGTAGGCTCCCGGGATTTCGGTGACGAGCCGGTCCGAGACGCCGTAGTAGCTTTGCGGGCTGTCCGGCGGGACGGCGGTGGGGGTGACCACCACTTCGGCGCCGTAGGCCTGGAGCACGGCCCGCTTGTCTTCGCCGACCTTGTCCGGCACGACGAAGATGCAGCGGTAGCCCTTCTGCTGGGCCACGAGCGCCAGGCCAACGCCGGTGTTGCCCGAGGTGGGCTCCACGATCGTGCCGCCGGGCAGGAGCTTGCCCGTTCGTTCGGCCTCCTCGATCATCTTCGCCGCAATGCGGTCCTTGATCGAACCGCCGGGGTTCAGGTATTCGAGCTTCACCAGGATGGTGGCTGCGATGCCATCGGTCACGTGGTTGAGTTTGACGAGCGGCGTATGGCCAATGAGGTCCAGGATGGACTGGGCGTACTTCATAGGTACAAAGTTACCGTCTCCGAACGGGCAGGCACGTCGGCGCGGCCACGGCTCCGGCAGGTGCGAGGATATGGCGGTGACGAGGATCGCGCGGCTGAAGAAGCTCAAAAGCTACGCGCTGCCCGCCGGCATGCTGCTGGCCGGGTGCGCGGCGCTGGCCACGGGGCTGCTGCCGGTCCCCGCTTTTCAGGAGCTGGCAGCCCGGACCGTGCCGGTGCTGGCGTTCGTGGTGGCGATGTCACTGGTCACCGAGCTGGTGGATGAGGCCGGGCTGTTCCGGGTGGTCACCGAGCGGCTGGCCGGCCTGGGCCGCGGCCGGGTCCTGCTGCTGTGGTTCCTGGTGATCGCCCTCGCCACCGTGTCCACGGTGTTCCTTTCGCTGGATACGACGGCGGTGCTGGTGACTCCCGTCGTCGTGCTGCTGGCCATTCACGCCCGCATTCCGCCGTTGCCGTTCGCGTTGACCACAGTGTGGCTGGCGAACACGGCATCACTGCTGCTGCCGGTCTCCAACCTGACCAACCTGCTGGCCCAGGACCGGCTCAAGCTCAGCCCCGCCGGCTTCGCTTCGCTGGTGTGGGCCCCGGCGCTGGTAGGGATCCTCGTACCGCTGGTGCTGCTGTGGCTGGCGTTCCGGAAGGATCTGCGCGGCACGTACGGGCCGCAGCCGGTCCATAGCGTGCGGGACCGGGTGCTGCTGTACGCGGCATCCGGGGTCATGGTGGTTCTGCTTCCGGCGCTGGTCTCCGGGGTTCCGGTGCAGATCCCGGCGCTCGCGGCGGCGGCGGCCCTGCTCCTGCTGTTCCTCTGGCGGCGTCGCTCCGCCGTGCGCTGGTCCATGATTCCGTGGCGCCCGCTCATGCTCACGTCCGGACTGTTCATGGTGGTGGAGGCCCTGCACGCCAACGGGCTCACCCGGTTCCTGTCCGGGATCGCCGGCACGGGCGAGAGCCTGCCGGCGCTCCTGCAGCTCGCCGGCCTGGGCACGGGGGCAGCCAACGCTGTCAACAACCTGCCCGCCTATTTGGCCCTGGAACCGGTGGGCGGCTCCCCGGCCCGGCTGGCGGCCCTATTGATCGGCGTGAATCTGGGCCCGCTGGTGACCCCGTGGGCTTCCCTGGCCACACTGTTGTGGCACGAGCGGCTCCGTTCCCTCAACGTGGAGATCCGCTGGGGAGGCTTCGCCGTGGCCGGCGTGGCCGCCGTCGTCCTCACGGTCCCGCTGGCGGTCATGGCACTGTGGCTCACCACGGGGATGCACTGAGGCGGACGTACTGAGTGGGATGTGCGGCCCGCCCGTCAGGGATGTCAGGCGCCGATGTCATCCGCCGCCGCGCCGGTGCCGCCCTCACGCGGGGCGCTTTGCCAGAGACCGACCACGTTGCCTTCGGTGTCCCGGAAGTACGCGGCCCAGCCCATGGTCCCAATTTCCTGCCGTGGCAAGACGGTGCTGCCGCCCAGGGAACTGATCTTCTCCAGCGCCGCGTCAATGTCATCGACGTCCACCGTGACAACCGGGGACGTGAGGTCCCCTTCGCGGCGGAACATGCCGCCATTGATCGCGCCCGGAACGGAGGGCATGCCCGTGGCATCCGTCGGCGTCGTCTTGATCATGGCGTAGCTCATCTCCGGCACGGCGCTTACTTCCCAGCCGAACGCGGAGCTGTAGAACTCCCGTGCGCGGCCCTCGTCGTCTGCGGGGATTTCGAAATGCACCACTCCACCAGCCATCACACTCTCCTAAGAACAGGATTCGGGCCCAGAGGCGGGCATGGACGCTCCACGCCCCAGCCGGATTTTAGTCCCGGGAGCGCCGGAGGTTTAGGGCCCTACGGCCCCTGCCGCGTTGCTGCGGATGCGGCCGCTGTCAGGAGGACATGGGAACATGTTCGAATGACCGTTGCAGACGTCCCCGCAGGCCTCGCCGCCGCGGCGGACGCCTCCTTGCGGTGGCGCCCGGGCGGCCCGTTCGACCTGATGCAAACCATCGGCACGCTCCTGCGCGGCCACGGCGACCCGTCCATCCGCACCGCCCCGGACGCGGTCTGGCTCGCGTTCACCACCCCGCACGGTCCGGCCACACTGCGCCTGGCAACCGCCGGGCCGCGGGCGGACCCGGCCGTGGACGCGCAGGCCTGGGGCCCCGGGGCGGTGGACGCCGTCGATTCCGTGCCCCGCATGCTCGGGAGCGAGGACGACTGGTCCGGCTTCGACGAGCCCGCGTTCCACGCCACGCTCCCGCGCATGGTGGTTGAAGCCCGACGCCGGAACCTCGCGATCCGGCTGCCGGCAACCGGCCGGATGATCGACTCACTGGTGCCGACCATCCTGGAGCAGAAGGTCACCGTCATCGAGGCCCGCCGCGGGTACCGCTACCTGATGTACCGCTTCGGGACGGCGGCGCCGGGTGCCGGCACCGTGGCTCCCGCCAACCTGCTGGTCCAGCCGACGGCCGCGCAGTGGCTCCGCATTCCGTCCTGGGAATGGCACAAGGCCGGCGTGGGGCCGCAGCGTTCGGCCACCATCATGCGGGCACTGCGTTCCGCCGTCGCGCTTGAACGGCTCGCCACGCTTCCCGCCGCCGAGGCAGGCACCAAGCTGCAGACCCTCCCCGGAATCGGGGTGTGGACGGCGGCGGAGGTGGTGCAGCGCACGCACGGCTGCCCGGACTCGATCGCGGTGGGCGATTACCACCTGGCGGCCTACGTGGGGGCCGCCCTGACCGGCCGCCGCACGGACGACGCCGGCATGCTCAGGCTGCTGGCCCCCTGGGCAGGGCACAGGCAGCGGGTGGTCCGGATGCTCGGGCTGAGCGGCTTCCGGAAACCGACCTTCGGCCCGCGCATGACCATCCAGGACCACCGCGGCCACTGAAGCCAACGCGGGGTCACTTACGGCCCATCCGAAGCCACTTTATGGGCGCGATCTGACCCCGCGTTGGATTCGGCGGGCCAGGAGGGGGCGGCGGCGCCCGCCTAAGAGCGGAGCCGGACCCGCCTGATCCTGGCAATGACGCTGTCGAATCCCTCGGCAAGGTCATCGGCGTTGACTTTGAAATACGCCCATCCGGCGCTGCGGAAGGCTTCGTCCCGCCGGTTGTCCCGGGACTGCTGTTCCCGCGTGAGGTGGTGGGCGCCGTCGTACTGCACGGCGATCCGGTACCGCCGGTAACCCATGTCCGCGGCCGGCGAGCGCGGGTCTTCCGGATAGAGCCTCAACTGTAGCTCCGGCTCCGGCAGACGCGCGTCCATCAGCGCCAGCCGCAGGAATGTCTCCGGGAAAGAGTCGGCTCCCACCCGCATCTCGTCCAGCGCAAGCCGCGCCTTCTCGACACCCTTCATGTTGGGATGCTGGCGGATGAGCAACCGCAAGCCATCCTTGTGGGCGTACGGTTCCGACCTCGGTTCGAGGCTGGGCCGCGGTACGCGGATGATCTGGTCCCCCAGGGCAATGAGATAGTTCAGCGGCAGCTCCGAGGCCAGATCCAGCCAGGTCCGCGGCGGCGCCGTGACAGGGATGCCGTCGACGTCGGTCAGCTCGCCGGGAATGAGCCGCACGCGGTGTCCGGTAACCCCGGAACGGCGGACTCTGGGCAGTTCGTGCGGCTTGCTGAGGTGGATGGTGGGGCACTCGCCGAGCCACGGCGGCAGCCCGAGCCTGGTCAGCACGGCCGCGGTCTCGTGGGACGCCCAGGCACCCGGGGTAGCAGCGGCGAGGACCCGGGCCCTTTCCACGATCTCGAGACGCCGGCTGGCGGGCAGATAGATGAGGCGGCCGCCGTCGGTCAAATCCCGCGCCCGCAGGCGTTTGGGCGGGATACCCAGCGCGCGCGACTCATAGACGGTGAACGGTGTCTGGGCGAGGCCTTCGGGAAGCGGCACGATGCGGACCATGCGAATCATTGTGGCCGCGGATCCGCCTTAGCGCTGAGGTTATCCACAGGCCCTCCCGAATCGCTGCAACGCGGGGTCACATACGGCCCATCCGGGGCCACGGGATGGGCCGTAAGTGACCCCGCGTTGCTGTTAAATGCCCAGCCTCGCCGCGGCCTCCAGGCGCATGTCCACCG
>JBKPBZ010000219.1:0-4810 GCA_046727115.1 Actinomycetota bacterium
GGACTGCTGCAGGTCCAAAGGACATACAAAAAGGAGGGGCACCTGCAGGTGCCCCTCCTTTTGCGTTAGCTGTTGCTAGTGGCCGGCCGTGCTGCTCGGCGTGGGCGTCTCGGTCGCAGGAGCCGTCTCGGGCGACGTCGCCGCATCCGTGGCGGTGGGCTCCGGCGTCGGCAGGTACGTCTTGTAGTCGGTGATCGTGCCGTCCAGGACCGGAACCTTGAACATGGCGTTCTGGCTGGTGCCGTCCTCGGAGATGGTCACCTCGGCCACGGATCCCGGCTTGGCGCCAACGGTGCTCAGGATTGCCGGGGCGGTGGAGTCGTTGAGCAAGGTGTAGGACTTCTGCTTGACCGGAACCTCGGCCTGCGACCCCGACGCGCCCTTGATGGTCAGCACAACGTCCTTGGAGGAGGTGTTGTACACCGCACCGGTCACGCGGCCCGGCTTGTCCTCGCCGTCGGCGATGATGATGAAGTTGCGCAGCTCCAGCGCTCCGAGATCAGTGCGGGTTCCGTCGGATGCCGAGTACTGCTCCGAGGTCTGCTGGGGGTTGATGTAGCCACAGCCGGTCACGGACAGCAGGCCAATGCCAAGTGCAGCCGTAGCCATTGCCAGCTTGCCGCGCTGGCCCCGGTTCATCGCAGTGAAACGCACGTCACGCACTCCTTGAGAGTCTTGGAACATTATTCAGCCATAGCCTATCCGCAATCAGCCGCAAACAAGGACTCGGGGCGTACACATAAGCACACCGACGCGTGCCCCTCCGGCGGCCGGAGCCGCTTCGCGGGAACCGGAAACCTCTTGGCAGTTAAGGCCTGAGGCACTATTATCCGCATTCGTCAAGGGGTTTCAGGGGGTGGATTGAGGCCATTTTCCCCGGATTCATGCGGTTCCCGGCACCTTTGGATGCCAGTTGTATGCCTTAATCGTGATAAACTGGTCTGCGGGAAAGGGGAATGTCCACATGGTTTTTGAGGTCGGCGAGACAGTAGTTTACCCTCACCACGGTGCAGCGAAAATTGAAGAAATCAAGATGCGCACTGTCAAGGGCGAAGAGAAGATGTATCTCAAGCTCAAGGTGGCTCAGGGTGATCTGACCATTGAAGTTCCAGCAGAAAACGTTGACCTGGTTGGGGTTCGGGACGTAGTGGGCAAAGAAGGCTTGGAGCACGTGTTCGATGTGCTGCGGGCCGAGTTCACTGAGGAACCCACCAACTGGTCGCGTCGTTACAAGGCAAACCTGGAAAAGCTTGCTTCCGGTGACGTCATCAAGGTAGCCGAGGTCGTCCGCGACCTCTGGCGCCGTGATCACGACCGGGGTCTCTCCGCTGGAGAGAAGCGCATGCTGGCCAAGGCCCGCCAGATCCTGATTTCGGAACTGGCACTGGCTGAAAAGACTGATGAAGAGAAGGCTGCAAGCGTTCTCGACGAGGTCCTGGCTTCCTAATACAGGGCCGGCCCCAGCAGGGCCGGCGCAGATAAGAATCGAACCCCGGTGGCTTCAGGCCGCCGGGGCTTCTTTTTGCCCTTTTTCAGCCCCGCACCTCGGTTGCGCTGTCACTTCAGGTCCCTCTGAGCGCGGCAGAGCGGCCACAACTGATAGCGCAACGGGTAGTCGAGGGCGCGGGGGACGTAGTCTTGTGCGCATGGATACTGCACCGACGAATACGTCACCGGCCGGTCCCGCCACCGCGGTCATTGTTGTGGCCGCCGGCTCCGGCCAGCGCCTCGGCTACGGCATGCCGAAGGCAAGAGCGCCTCTCGGCGGGGACAGTATCCTCACCCACGCCCTGCGCGGCGTGGCAGCCGCCGGCATCGCGCAGCAGATCTGCGTTGCGATCCCCCCGGGGGACACCGAGCTGCGGGCGCTGTGCGAGGCCTTCGCGCAAGAGCTTGCGGCCGGGCACGGCCTCACGGGCCCGGGCCAGGGGGCCCAGATCCCGGTCGTCACGGTGGTCGACGGCGGTGCGAACCGCGCCGATTCCGTCCGCGCCGCGATGGCTGCCCTCCTGCCTGACACCGAATCAGTTCTGGTCCACGATGCCGCCCGGGCATTGGTGCCAGAGGCCGTCTTTCACCGGGTGGCAGCGGCGCTTGGCGCGGGTGCCTCGGCCGTCATTCCGGTGATTCCGGTGGTCGACACTGTCAAGACCGTCGAACCGACCACCGGCGACGGCGCAGCGGTGGCCCCCGAGCTGGTCACCGGGACGGCGCCGCGGGAGTCCCTCCGCGCCGTGCAGACGCCGCAGGGGTTCGCCTTCACCACCCTCAAACGCGCCCACGAGGCTGCCGCCGGGTTCGACGCCGGCCAGGCAGCCCTCGTCACTGACGATGCGATGCTCGTGGAGCTGATCGGTGTCCCCGTCCACGCCGTGCGCGGCGCCAGCCAGTCCCTGAAGATCACCACGCCCCTTGACCTGATCCTGGCCGAAGGCCTCCTCGAGGGGCCACTGGGTGTGCGCTGGGTGGAGGGATGAGCATGTCCACCAACGCGCCGCTGATCCCCAGGACCGGGATCGGGATCGATGTCCATGCCTACGCCGCCGAAGACAAGCCGCAGCCGTTGTGGCTCGGTGGCCTCTTCTGGGAGGGGGAGCGGGGGCTCTCCGGCCACTCCGACGGCGACCCCGTGGCGCACGCCGCGGCCGACGCGCTTTTCTCGGCCTGCGGGATCGGGGACCTGGGCACGCATTTCGGCACGGACCGGCCCGAGTATGCCGGGGCGTCCGGCGTGACCCTGCTGGCCGAGGCCGCCCGGATTGTGCGCGCCCACGGCTTCGAAATCGGCAATATCGCCGTTCAGTTCGTGGCGAACCGGCCCAAATTCGGCCCGCGGCGGGAGGAATCCCAGCGGGTGCTCAGCGACGCTGCCGCCGCGCCGGTCAGCGTCACAGCCACCACGAGCGACGGACTCGGATTCACCGGCCGGGGCGAGGGGATCTCGGCCGTGGCAACAGCGCTCGTCTACCCCGCCGGCTAACCACCAAGGCTCATGCGCTGAAGGGAAATCACGTTAAACACTCCCGGCCCCGGTCCCCTACGCTGGAGGGGGAAGACCCGACCGTGACCTCCCGTTCCGAATCGCCAGGAGACCCGCCGTGAAAAAGCTGCTGACCGCCGTCGTACTCGTGGCAGGGACCATGCTGAGCGGCTGTGCCGGCTCGACGACGGCACCCAGCGCCACACCAAAGTTGAGTGTCGAGGAAAGCTGCAAATTCCTCAACACGGACACCTTCGTGCCCTCCGGGAGCGCGAAGGAGCAGGCCGGCCAGATTGGCCAGCACTACCAGGAAGTTGCGGACAAGGTTGCGCCCGAAGTAGGCGCCCCCATTCAGCAGATGGCCGACATCATGAAGCAGGTTGCGGCGAGCCCCACGGGAACCAAGACCGCCGAACAGACAGCCCAGCTCACGGAGCAGATCAACAAGATCGGGCAATACTGCAAGTAGGTTGCCCGATCGGAGGCCCCGGACTCCCTCGCGCCGGTAAAGCCGCGGGTGAGCCGCCGGTAAAGCCGCGCAGTGCCATCGGCTAATCTGGAGCGGTGACCCTGCGCTTTTACGACACTGCATCCGCCGAAGTCCGCGACTTCGTCCCTCTGGTACCTGGCAACGTGAGCCTGTACTACTGCGGAGCCACCGTGCAGGGCATGCCACATGTCGGCCACATCCGCTCGGCCATCGCGTTCGACCAGCTGACCCGCTGGCTGCAGTACCGCGGCTTCCGCGTGACGGCGGTCCGCAACGTCACCGACATCGACGACAAGATCCTCGCGAAGTCCGCGGCGTCCTTCGGCCCCGACTTTGAAGACGAGCCCGGGGCACTGCGCAACGAGGAATGGTGGGCCCTGGCCTACCGCTACGAGCAGGAATTCCTCAAGGCCTATGACACCCTGGGCGTCTCCCGCCCCACCTATGAGCCCCGCGCCACCGGCCACATCCCGGAGATGCACGCCCTCATCCAGCAGCTGATCGACCGCGGCCACGCCTACCCGGCCCTGGACGACTCCGGCGACGTGTACTTCGACGTGCGTTCCTGGTCCAAGTACGGCACGCTGACGCGCCAAAAACTCGACGACATGCAGGGTGCCCCGGACGCGGACCCACGCGGCAAGAAGGACCCCCGCGACTTCGCGCTGTGGAAGGGCTACAAGGACGGGGAGCCGACGACGGCGAGCTGGGCCTCCCCATGGGGCCCCGGCCGCCCGGGCTGGCACCTCGAATGCTCCGCGATGGTCACTAAATACCTCGGCACAGAGTTCGACATCCACGGCGGCGGACTGGACCTGCGCTTCCCGCACCACGAGAACGAAATGGCGCAGTCCCAGGCGGCTGGCCACGGCTTCGCCAACTTCTGGATGCACAACGGCATGGTCACCTACGCCGGCGAGAAGATGTCCAAGTCCATCGGCAATACCGTCAGCCCGGCGGAGATGCTCGAACTCGCCCCGCCGCGGGTTGTCCGGTACTACCTCGGGCAGGCGCAGTACCGCTCGGTCCTGGACTACCAGCCGACATCCCTGCAGGAGGCCGCCGCCGCCGTCGAACGGATCGACGGCTTCCTCACCCGCGCCGCCCGGGTCCTCCCCGACGCGGGATCGGATGCGTCCGCCGCGTCCGTCCCGGAGGCTTTCGCCTCGGCCATGGACGATGACCTGAACGTCCCCCAAGCCCTGGCAGCGCTCCACGAAACCGTCCGCGCCGGCAACACGGCCCTCACGGACGGGGACCTCGACGCCGCGGGCCAGGCGCTCGCGAGCGTCGGCGCCATGGTGGACGTACTCGGCCTCAACGCCGCCGCCACACCGGCG
>JBKPBZ010000220.1:0-8205 GCA_046727115.1 Actinomycetota bacterium
CGGCACGGAATCCCTTTCACTCGACCGTAGCCACGCCAGGGTCCTCCCTGCAAGGGTCAACCGAAAGGTGTGGATCAGGGCGCAGGGCCGTCGGAGACCATGGTTCCCTTCCCACCGTGCTCACGACTCGGGGAACATTCTCGTTTTGACGTCCAAATGTCCGATTGAGACAGTAGGCGGTCCAGGTAAGCGGTGGACGGAGTCCTGAATCATAGGATTTGAATGGCCTTCCCGGTGCCTGAATCGGTCGGGGTTAGGATTAGGGGGTCGCTGCGGATGCCGACGTGCCGTCGGCTCCGGCTGCATTCGCGACGGGATCGGTGCGGCCGTAGCCGCCGAGTTTTTCCACCGCGAAGTCAAGAAGAGCCGAGGCGCGCGGCGTGAGGCTCATGTCCTCAGGCCAGATCCCGACCACGTGCGAGACCGTGATCGGTGGGTCGAGGGGCCGGACAACAACTCGCTGCCCCTCGGTGCTCATCGGGATAGTGTTGGGGCGTGACATGAGAAGGCCATACCCCACGCCGCGGCCCACGAGCGCCTCGACGAGGTCGGTCTGGCTGACACGCGCCTCGATCCTGGGTTCAAGACCGCGCGCGGTGAAGGCATCGGTGACGTTTACGGTTCCAGGGGCCGCGGCATATTGGATGTAGGGCTCACTGGCGAGATCCGCGAGGTCGACGGTGCTGGCCGCCGCGAGCGGGTGGCTTGGATGCAAGTGGACCTCGAGTTCAGTCGCGTAGATCTTGCGGCGACGGTACCCAAGCGGCAGCGACACGTCGTACACGAGGGCCACGTCGAGACGCCCCGCCTGCAGCGCGGAGAGCAGCTCTTCGTTGGTGCCCACCATGATCTCCATGTGCACTCCGGGATGCCTCTTCGGGAAGCCTTCGAGAAGCTCGGGGACCACATTGGTGGCAAAACTCGAATAACAGCCGAGCTTCACGGGACCCCGGAGCTCCTGTGCCTGGCGGGGACCCAGGACGAGCTCCTGCGTGTCGGAGACGATCCTGCGTGCCTGCTTCGCGAACTGCTGGCCGGCCGGAGTCAGAGTGAGGCCCCGTGCCTTGCGGCGCACGCACAATTGCTCCCCCACCGCATTCTCGAGACAGGTGACTGCCTGCGACAGTGCGGACTCAGAGATGTGCAGATGGGCTGCAGCTGCGCTCAGGGTGCTGAAGTTCGGCAAGGCCGCGAACAGTTCAAGCTGCCTCAGGCTTACTTCCGCCATGGCCCACCACCTTCTTCGGTTCAATCGAATTATATTCCCACATTACTGTGATTTACATACAGAGATAAGCACCACAACATTGGAGGAATTGCTTCCCGAGCCCCTCCCGTTGGGAGGGGCGACAAAGACGTTAGGGACGAGAATGACCTCTACTATTGCCACCGGAAACCGCACCTCCCAGCGGCGAATCGCGTTCGCCACGATCATCGGTACCACCATCGAGTGGTACGACTTCTTCATCTATGCGACGACCGCAGGGCTCGTGTTCGCACAGCTCTTCTTCCAGCCCGCCGGCGAGGAGGTCGGCGTGCTGCTCTCCTTCGCCACGGTCGGCATCTCCTTTCTCTTCCGCCCGCTCGGTGCATTCCTTGCCGGGCACTTCGGTGATGTCCTCGGGCGGCGCGCGATGCTCGTCATCACTCTCGTGCTCATGGGCGTTGCGACGACGCTCATCGGCTTGCTGCCCACCTTCGCCCAGATCGGCATCGCCGCGCCGGTCCTCCTGCTCCTCCTCCGCATTCTCCAGGGTCTCTCCGCCGGCGGTGAGTGGGGCGGAGCGGTGCTCATGGCCGTCGAGCACGCCCCCGCGAATCGCCGCGGCCGCGCTGGTTCCTGGCCGCAGCTCGGAGTCCCCCTCGGCTTCCTCCTCGCGTCGGGAATGACGGCCCTCATGACCGGCGTCATCTCGCCGGGCGATGCCTACCTCGAGTGGGGTTGGCGGGTGCCGTTCCTTGTGAGCATCGTGCTCATCGTTGTGGGCTTCGTGATCCGCCGTTCGGTCGAGGAGAGCCCGGTGTTCGCCGAGCTCGCCAAGCGAGGCAAGCAGAAGCATGTTCCGATCGTTGCGCTGTTCAAGCGCCACCGGTACCTCGTGATCCTCGCCGCGCTGGTGTTCGCGGGCAACGGCACACTCGGATACATGACCACGGGCGGGTTTCTCAACAGATACGCGATCAAAGCGCAGAGCCTCGACACCACGGCGGTGCTCGTTGCGGCATCAGTCGGAGCGGTGGTGTGGTTCTTCTCGACCCTCATCGCCGGCTACCTGGCCGATGTGATCGGCCGCCGAAATACCTTCCTCATCGGCTTCGCTCTGCAGGCCGCCGTCGTCTTCCCAATCTTCTGGCTCGTGGACCACGGCGGACTGCCCGGTCTCTACGCCGCGCTCTTCCTCATCTCCACCGGCCTTGGCCTCACCTATGGCCCGCTGGCCGCGTGGTACTCCGAGATCTTCCCGGCGTCGATCCGCTTCTCGGGCGTCTCGATCACCTATGCGCTCGGAGCGATCCTCGGTGGGGCATTCGCCCCCCTGATCGCGCAGATGCTGCTCGAGGCCACGGGCACGACCGCTGCAGTCTCCGGGTACCTTCTCACCGCTTCCCTCCTCGGGGGCATTGCGACTCTTTGCCTTCGGGATCGCTCCGGCATCCCGCTGGGATCCGACCACGAAGCCGAGCAGGCGAGCGGAGCTACCGTGTTCACGCCGCGAGCTGGCACCCCCGTGACCTCTCCGGAAAACGATAGGGAATCACATGTGTTTCGCAGTACAGAAAGGGAGAAATAATGGTTAGTCACACCACCAGAATCGCGGTCATCGGCGGAGGGATGGGCGGGCTCACCGCCGCGATCGCCCTGACGCGGATCGCAGGCGTCCAGGTCACGGTGTTCGAGCAGGCCAGCAAGCTGGGCGAGGTGGGCGCAGGCGTCACAGTTGCCCCGAATGCCCAGCGGGTGCTCGACAAGCTCGGTGTGCTTGAACGGGTCAAACGTGCCGGAGCGATCCCCGACGGACACGGCGTCTATCAGGATGCCATGGGCAATCTTGTCACCGACGCGGCCTGGGAAGATTCGAGGCGGCAATATCAGAACATCGGAATGTACAGGCCGGACCTCATCAACGTTCTGGCTCGGGAAGTCGACCCCGAAACCATTCGCCTTAGCCATCCCATCGCGTCGGTTCAAGCGCTGGACTCCGGCGTCCGCGTCGAATTTGAGGACGGAGCACACGAGGACTTCGATGCCGTGGTCGGAGCGGACGGTATCCACTCGGTGGTGCGGAAGTCCGTAATGCAGTTCCCGGAGCCCGTCTACTCCGGATACATCGCCTACCGCGGAGTTGTTGACGCGGCCCTCCTCCCCGACGACTGGCCCATGATCAGCCAGGTTTGGATGGGTAACCAGAGGCACTTCATGTGCTACCCGCTGCAGCAGCACAAGCTCATCAACTTCGTCGCCGGCGTCCCCAGCGACCGGCCGCTGAGCGGTCCCTGGTCCGGACCGGCAACGGTGAGTGAACTCGCCGCCGAGTTCGCGGGTGAGACCTGGGACCCGAAGCTGCATCGCTTCATCGCGGCTATCGAGAAGACCTTCTGGTGGGGCCTGTTCGACCACGAACCCCTCACCAATTGGTCGCGCGGTCCGATCACGCTCCTCGGTGACGCAGCGCACACGATGCTTCCGCACCAGGGACAGGGGGTGAACCAGGCGATCGAGGACAGCATGGCCCTTGCCACCTTCCTGAAAGCGGCCGACAGTCCCGCTGATATCCCCGAAGCGTTCAGGCGCTACACCTCGGTTCGTATGCAGCGTACGGCGATCCTCCAACACGGTTCCCGGCGAGCCGGGGCCATGTTCGATGCTCAATATGAATTCGCGGACCTGGAAAAGCGCGACGCCGACCTGCGCGTCGGGCGGGATTTCCGCCGAAGCGCGGTGTTCGACTACGACGCGCAGAAAGTAGCCGAGAAGGCACTCAACCAGTTCAGGAGGGTCCAGTTCGCATGACATCCATCAGTATCATCGGTAGCGGCAAGATGAGTGCGGCAATTGCTGAAGTTGCAGCACGGGCCGGAGCGAGTATTCAGATCATCAGGCGCAGTACGTCAAGTTCGTCCGGGGAGCGTTCGGATGTCACGTACGGGAGTATTGGCGACGAGCTCACCGGCGACCTCGTGGTGCTCGCAGTTCCGTATGCGGCCTATCCGAGCATCCTCGAGCACTACCTGGAGCGGCTCCGCGATAAGGTCCTCATCGATATCAGCAATCCCATCGACTTCACCACCTACGATGAGCTGAGGGTACCGGCTGACTCCTCCACAGCCGCCGAGCTGGCCAGGCAGCTTCCCGAAGGCGCCGCCGTAGTGAAAGCGTTCAACGTCAACCTCGGCGACACGCTCACCACCGGCACAAATGGCACAACCACAACGACCGTCCTGTTCGCCGGAGACTACGCAGACGCGAAGATCGCAGTTGCGGACCTCATCGAGGCGGCAGGGATGCGTGCGGTGGACGTCGGCCCCCTTTCGCGTGCGAGGGAACTCGAGGCGATGGGTTTTCTCCAGATCGTGTCAGTGGCACTCGGTAAGACCCGCAATGAATCAGGATTCACCCTTCTGCAGTGAGCAGAGGGCGGTGATTCCGGGCGTCTGGGAATCACCACCCTCTGTGTTGTAGCAGACCTCGGTACCAGCCTCGGCTGATTCGGGACGCATCTTCGGCAGCAGCTGGGCGAGGTGATGATCCTCCACGAGCTTGTGGTCAATGAAAAAGGACGGGTGGCCCGCGCCTCCGGTCATTGAGTTCATCCAGGGACTCAGCAGCAGGCATTGGGGAGAGTCTGTTGCGGCGGAACCAGCCGACTTCGCCTTCGACCCCGCCTTTTTCGTGCGCTCCGGCGATGCCTGGCTGGCAGTAGAAGAGGTCGAAACCGTAGTGGGAGCGGAACAGCACCCAGCCGTCGTTTTCCTGGCGCTGCCGGCCCTGCCCGAAGACCACGGCAGTGACTGCGGTGGTGAGGTTGTCATAGCGGATGTGTTTGGTTGGGATGCCGCCCAGGATCTGAAAGTGGCCTTCCAAGAATGCTTCCTGGGCCTGCGTCGGGTAAATCCTGTGGATGGCCTTGCCCGAGTGGGAGAGTCGGAAGACGAACATGTGGCACTTCGTCTTCACCCCCTTCAGGACCGCCCAGACTTCACCGAAATCCACCTCCGCCTCAGCGCCAGGCGCATGTTCCTGCGGGACGAACACTTCAACCCGGCGGCCGGCCTCCACATCGATCTGGGCCCGGCGGACCCGCACGTTTGCATGCCGCTCCGGGTGACGGTGGCGGCTTCTGGAAGATGGCTGGGGCCGTCCGGCCAATGGTAGGCGGCCGCTGCCTCGAGGTGAAAGCATCCTGTCCGGAGAGGATTACATCTTGGCGAGATGCGCCCGTACGATCGTGAAGAGCCCGTAGCAGGCCAGGCCTGCACCCACGCCGGCCACCACATACGTCCCGTAAGGCTGTTCGCGCAGGGCGTGGAGCGCGGCGTCGAGCCCTGCCTGCTCAGGATGGACGGTGACCGTGGCGATGAGCGCCGACAGTCCTGTTGCGAACAGGGCAACGCCTTTGGATACGTATCCGGTTATGCCCAGGGCGGTGATGGCTTTGTACCCGGCGGGTGAGGGCGGCAGGTTGATGTGTTTTTGGAAGGATTTCCGGATTCCGCGGATTGTGTAGATGATGCCGAGGATGGCTACTCCCGCTCCGATCAGTACCAGGAGCAGGACGCCGCCTGGCGCGTTCATGAGGTTGACCGTCAGGTCACTGGTGGATTCCCCGTCGTCTTGGTCCGTGCCCCGGGCGAAAGCGGCCAGCATGACGGCCATGGCGGTATAAACCACCGCCTGCGCGTCCGCTTTGAGTTTCTTGCCGGTCTTGTGCTTGGTGGGCAGGCGTTCGAAGTCGAAAAGGGCGTCGCCGGCTTGCCAGAGTGCCAGGGATACGCATGCCGCGAAGCTGACCCACAGGAGCAGCGGACCGGCTGGCTGGTTGGCCAGTGCGGCAACCGCCCCGGTGACGTCCGCGTGGCCGCTGTTGCCTGCGGCGACTCCGAAGGCAATAAGGCCTATTAGGAGGTGGAGCGCGCCGCTGACGGCAAATCCGCAGCGCGCCAGAATTCTGAGGGGCTTGGAGTTCATGACTTCCGCCGTCTTGCCGGCGGCTTTATCGGCGGCTTTGTCGGCCGCCTTTTTCAGTTCCCGCTTAATGATTCGTTCCTTTGCGCCGGCCTACCCGTGCAGCTGCAGCGGGCACCCACACGCTTATCGTGCCACGGCGGCCCGCCGTGGAACAGGTACCTCAGGACTGCTGTTGACAGCCATCTATCGCATCTAAATTAGTAAGCACCCTTGCTTTTCCTGCTCCTTCCGGACACAGAAAGAAGACCCGGTAACGGCGGGACCGGTAACGGGGCAACCCCCGCTGCATCGGTTTAGCCGCTTCAGGGAAGGGGCACCTCCCAAAGGTTTATCGTCCTTGGAGCCTGTACCTGCCGCCGGGCTGCCCGAATCCCTGCCCGGAAACGTGGCGTGTAAAAAGTGAAACAGCCGTCCGGGACCGCTCCTGCCGGCAGCTTCCACCGACGTTGCTGCGCTGCGATTGCAGGTCCGGACGCGGCAATCCGCTATCTCCCGTCCCTAGGCCGTTGGGACCTCGGTTTTGTTCCATCAGGCCCGGGACCCTTTCGGGGCGGACCTTGAAGGATTAGAGGCGTGGCGCCGCGACGGAATGGAACTGCCCGGTTGTCGACTGGCTCTCAGGTTCTCGCCCGGCCCCCGATGTCAAGGCCTTCAAAAGCCGTTACTGTCTTCAGTTCCTGCAGGATTGCAAGCTGTTCACGGTTTATGGATATCAGAAGCTCGATTTCTTCCTTGGCCTTCAGATTTGTGTCGTAGTCGTGCTGGGCCATGGCCGCAGCGATGGCGTCCTGTCGTTTGGCGGCGATGAGGAGAATGGCGCCCTGCAGTCCTGCCAACATGGAGAGCAGGAGGTTCAGGAGGATGTACGGGTAGGGGTCCCAGGCCTTCGCCGCCAGCGCCCAGGTGTTGATAGCGGCCCAGATGAGCATGAAGCCGATGAACCCGCCCACGAAGGGCCAGCTTCCCATCCCGTTGCGCATGATGTCGGCGGCGCGCTGGCCTGTGGTCAGGGAGGCTTTGTGCCTGTCGTGCCAGGTCTTCTGCTGATGGGTCATGTCTCAGACTAAACCCCGGGCCGGACCCGGGTGCACGCCCCGGATATCACCTCGTGGGCTGCTGCCCACCCGCACGGTTCCCGGGATGCCTCGGCCCGGGAACCGTGGCGTGACACCATGTCAGAAGCCGGCTTTCCGGCCGTGGTCTTTTCCTTCAAGAATTCTGCTTTGTGGATGTATCCGCGGCTCCCTGAATGGTGGAGGCCGGGCCGGCGTTGAGGCGCCTGCGGTGGGACCGGAACAGCAGTTCGACGGCGAGGACGCCGGCGAGGGCGACCAGCCCAGATACCGCCAGGTGTTCTTGCCCCAGCACGGTGAAATCAAAGAAATCCCGGAGTGCAGGCACGCTCAGCACGAGCGCCAGGGCCACAGACATGACACCAATGACCATTGCCCGCCAGCGGTTCAGCGGCCGCGAGAGAACAACCAACACCCACAAGGCGATCAGCGTCAGGACAAGAGCGGAACCGGTCCGCGCCCCGGCGCCGGAACCCGCCAGCAGGGAATAGGCGTTAATGGCAAGGACTGCGAGAGCGATGATGAGCCCGGCGGGGACGGCGAAGGACAGTGAGCGTTTCAGGAAGCCGGGCCGGTAGCGGCGGGTGTTCGGCATCAATGCCAGAAAGAACGCAGGAATTCCGATGGTGATGCCGTCCGTAGCCGATAACTGCCGGGGCAGGAACGGGAACCCCCAGAGCAGGGCGCCGAACGTGACCGACAGGATGACCGCGTAGGCCGTTTTGGCTAGGAACAGCATGGAGACGCGCTCAACGTTGGCGATCACGCGCCGGCCTTCCGCGACAACCGCCGGAAGCCTGTCGAACCGGCCGTCCAGTAACACCAGCCGGGACACGGCCTTGGTCGCGGCGGCGGCTGAATCCATGGCGATGCCGATGTCGGCTTCCTTCAGCGCCAGGGCATCGTTGACCCCATCACCGGTCATCGCCACGACGTGCCCGCGCC
>JBKPBZ010000221.1:0-25712 GCA_046727115.1 Actinomycetota bacterium
GCTGGAAGTATTTGAGCAGTCCCACGATCCTGACCCTGCGGTCATAGAAGCTCAGGCCGGGGTTGACTGCAGCCACGCCGGCCACGCTGTGGCGGGCCGCGGTGCGCAGCGCGATGGTGCCGCCCATGGACAGCCCCGCGACGTAGCAGTCACTGGTCCGGGCGGCAAGCTCCAGGTAGGCGGTTTCAAAGCCCGCGTACCAGTCCTGCCAGCGCTGCCGGGCGAGGTCCCGCCAGTGGGTGCCGTGCCCAGGCAGGAGTGGCACCGATACCGCGAAGCCCTGGTCGGCGAGGTGGCGGGCCCACGGCATGACGCTGTGCGGGCTGCCCGTGAAGCCGTGGCAGATGGCCACGCCGGTCCGGGCATTGGGACCGTGGCCGGGGTAGCTGAAAGCGGCGGGCGCCGGGGGAGTGCTGC
Source organism: Actinomycetota bacterium (assembly GCA_046727115.1). Classification (GTDB taxonomy): domain Bacteria; phylum Actinomycetota; class Actinomycetes; order Actinomycetales; family Micrococcaceae; genus Arthrobacter. Next base: position 418 of record JBKPBZ010000221.1, read on the forward strand.
TTTCAGTCATGAGCCCATCGTGTCACCCTTGGCGGCAAAACTCACTAGAGTAAGGTGTCCATTGAAGTCCTGGCCGGACCCGTTTTGGGCGGCCGGCCAGACGCCTTCCGGAGAGGTCACCGAGTGTTTTATTGGTTCATGAAGACGTTTGTCCTGGGACCGGTGGTGAAGCTGCTGTTCCGGCCCTGGGTCAAGGGCCTCGACAACGTCCCGGCCGAGGGTGCCGCGATCCTGGCCTCGAACCACCTCTCCTTCTCGGATTCGATCTTCATGCCGCTCATGGTGCCGCGGCCGGTTGTCTTCCTGGCCAAATCCGAATACTTCACCGGAACCGGAATCAAGGGCAGGCTGACCGCGGCTTTCTTCCGGCTCACCAACCAGCTCCCCATGGACAGGTCCGGGGGAGCCGCGTCCGCGCAGTCCCTGAACGCCGGCATGGAGGTGCTCCGGAACGGCTCGCTCATGGGCATCTATCCCGAGGGGACACGCAGCCCCGACGGCCGCCTGTACCGCGGCAAGGTGGGCGTCGCCCGCCTGGCCCTGCAGGCCCGTGTTCCGGTCATTCCGGTGGCGATGATCGGAACGGACAAAGTCCAGCCGATCGGCAAGCGCGTGCCCAACATCCGCCGCATCGGCATGATCTTTGGCGAACCGCTCGACTTCAGCCGCTACTACGGGATGGAGGATGACCGAATGGTCCAGCGTTCGGTGACGGACGAGATCATGTATGAACTCATGCGGCTGTCCGGTCAGGAATACGTCGACGAGTACGCCGCCGTCGTGAAGCTCCGCCTGGCGGGCAAAGCGCAGGATTCGGCGCCGGACAAAGTCTCCGCGGACCCGGCCGCGGTGCAGGACCCGGCCGCCGTGCAGGACTCGGCCGCCGAAAAAACACACGAGAAGACACCCGGCACGACACCGGACAAAGCACCCGACACAACCGACGAAAACGCTGCCAACCCCGGCGCGCCGACGGCGGCGGCGGAAGACGGCCCCGAGCTTCCCGGGACCGCCTGACTGGCGTCACGGGCGCCATGTGACGGCAACGGAGCTGTCAATGACAGGCAGGGCCGCCGAACCTCGATGGGGCAACTATCCTTAGAGGGTGACCGAGCTATCTGAGAAACCAGTTTCCCCGCTGACCAGCACCGCCCAGAGCGGAGCCGCCAACTATCCCGGGCTGGACAACTGGCGGGAGATCCCGGCCTCGCAGCAGCCCACATGGTCGGACCCGGCTGTGTTCGAGGCGTCCGTCAAGGAACTTTCCGTCCTCCCGCCCCTGGTGTTCGCCGGCGAAGTGGACATCCTTCGCGAACGGCTCGCCGCCGCCGCGCAGGGCAAGGCGTTCCTGCTCCAGGGCGGCGACTGCGCCGAGACCTTCGAAGCCGCGACGGCGGACAAGATCAGCGCCCGTGTCCGGACCATCCTGCAGATGGCCGTCGTCCTCACCTACGGCGCGGCCATGCCCGTGATCAAGATGGGCCGCATGGCTGGCCAGTTCGCCAAGCCCCGCTCCTCCAACGATGAAACGCGCGAGGGCGTCACCTTGCCGGCCTACCGCGGCGACATCGTCAACGGCTACGACTTCACCCCCGAATCCCGTGCCCATGACGCCGGCCGGATGCTGAAGGCCTACCACACCTCCGCCTCAACCCTGAACCTGATCCGTGCCTTCACCCAGGGCGGCTTCGCGGACCTGCGCCTGGTGCACCAGTGGAACAAGGGGTTCACCGAAAACCCGGCCCACGCCCGCTACGAGTCCCTGGCACGTGACATCGACCGCGCCATCAAGTTCATGTCCTCCTGCGGCGCCGACTTCGAGGCACTCAAGCGCGTGGAGTTCTACGCCAGCCACGAGGCCCTGCTGCTGGACTACGAGCGCGCCCTGACCCGCATCGATTCGCGCACCGGGCTGCCGTACGACACCTCGGCGCACTTCCTGTGGATCGGGGAGCGCACCCGCGAGCTGGACCACGCCCACGTGGACTTCCTCTCCCGCGTCCGCAACCCGATCGGCGTGAAGCTCGGCCCGTCGACGAGCGGCGACGACGCCCTGCGCCTGATCGACAAGCTGGATCCGGACCGGGAGCCCGGCCGGCTCACCTTCATCACCCGGATGGGCGCCAGCAACATCCGCGAGAAGCTGCCGGCGATCGTCGAGCGAGTCACCGCCTCCGGGGCCCAGGTCCTGTGGGTCACCGACCCCATGCACGGCAACACGGTCACCTCGCCCAACGGCTACAAGACCCGCAATTTCGACGACGTCATCGACGAAGTGCGCGGATTCTTCGAAGTCCACCACGCGCTCGGCACCGTTCCCGGCGGACTGCACGTGGAAATGACGGGTGACGACGTCGCCGAGTGCCTCGGCGGAGCCGACCCGATCGACCAGGAAGCGTTCCTCGACCGCTACGAGTCCGTCTGCGATCCGCGCCTGAACCACATGCAGTCGCTCGAAATGGCGTTCCTGGTGGCCGGCGCCCTCGCCAAGCGCTGACCCGCGGCGCTAGCTCCCTTAATAAATAAGCTCTGACAGAAAAGCTCCGCCGGCTGATGCAGCCGGGCGGAGCTTTTCTGTGGAGTGGGTCGGCCGCGAGCCGGGGACGGGTCAGGGGGTACGGTCAGACCACCGTCAGGGTGATAAGAGAGCCTTCGGGGACGCTCGTGTCCACCGGAAACTGGTCGCGGACGGTTCCGAAGAATCCGCCCAGAATCTCATCGACCTGGACTTTGAAGCCGAGCTCTTCGAGGGCTTCCTTGGCTTCCTTGGCCTGTTTCCCAATGAAACTGGGCACCTCGACGAGCTTCGGGCCCTTCGAGATGGTCAGGGTGACGGTACCGCCCCTGGTCAGATTGCCGGAGGCCGGTTCCTGCGCCACCACGGCACCCTTGGGTACATTCCTGTCATTGACCTGCTCCGGGGCGACCACGGCCTTCAGCCCGGCGCCTTCGAGCGCGTCCACGGCGGCGCGCTGCTCCTGGCCGCGGACATCCGGGACCGGGATCGGCTGCGGGCCCTTGGAGACGGTGAGGCCCACGGGCGTCCCGTGCCGCACCGGGTTACCGCTGCGCGGCGCCATCGCCAGGACAGTCCCGGCAGGCGCCTTCTCATCGAACGTCTCGGTAATCGGTCCCAAGGCCATCTGGGCGCCGTTGAGGGCGGCCTTGGCCTCGTCCAGGGTCTTGCCGGTCAGATCCGGCAACGGGAACAGCTGCGGGCCCTTGGAAACAGCCAGGGACACGGGCTGGAACTTGCGGATGACCTCGCCGGCCTTCGGCTCCGAGCCGACCACCAGGCCAGGTGAGACGTTGTCATCGAAGACATCCTTGACGATCGACTGGAACCCGGCGGTGCGGAGCAGATCCTGCGCCTGGGCCACGGTCTTGTTCGCCACCGGGGGGATGGTTCCCGGCGAGCCCGGGCCCATGCCGAAGAACCAGCCGGCCACCGCGGCGAGCAGTGCCGCGACCACGAGCAGGACAATCCAGAGCAAGCCGCGGCGTCGCGGGTTCCCCTCGTGCAGGGTCTTGGTGGGCGTGGCCGCGGCGCGCTGGCGCGCCTTCTCCTCGTCCCGGTCCAGCTTGCGCTGGACGCGCTTGCTGGGGGCAACCGCAACTTGCGCCGGATCGTCATAGCCGGCCGCCGCGTCATAGGCTGCCTCGTCCGGAGTGGACAACGGTCCGTAGGCCGGACGCCGTGGGGCGCCGGACATCACCGTGGTCGGGTTGCCGCTGGTGCGGGAAATCGTCTCGGTGGGCTGGGCGAGGCTGCCGTACATCTCCGTGGGCATTTCGGTGGGCGCCGGCACATAGGCGGTTTGCTGTGCGTCCCGCACGTTTTGCGCGTCCGACGCCTGCCCCGTACCGCCGCGGGGCCGGCTTGGCGGGGCGGCCACGGCCGGCAGCGGGTTGCGGACGGCTGCAGGCGGCTGGAGGTCGAGTTCGGCGTCGCTGAGGTTGGTCCTGATGTGCCGGAGTTCGGACAACAGTGCGCCGCCGTCGACGGGGCGTTTGTCCGGGTCCCGGTCCGTGCACCACTGGACAAGTTCGTCGACCTCCGTGGCCAGCCCGGGCACCTCCAGGGAGGGAGCCTCCACGGTGGAATTGACGTGCTGGTAGGCCACCTGGATGGGCACGTCGCCGTCGAAGGGCTGCCGGCCGGTGATCATTTCGTAGAGCATGATCCCCACGGAATAAATGTCGCTGCGGGCGTCAGCCTGTTTGCCCAGGACAAGTTCGGGGGAGATGTAGGCGACAGTCCCGATCAGGGCGCCGGTGCTCGTGGACGAGGAAATGGCGCGGGCCAGGCCGAAGTCGCCGAGCTTGATCCGCCCGTCGTCGGCGATCAGGACGTTTTCCGGCTTGATGTCCCGGTGGATCATTCCGGCGGCGTGCGCGGCGCCGAGCCCTTCGACGACCGGATCGATCAGCGCCAGGGCCAGCCGCGGTGACAGGGCGCCCTTGTCATTGAGGACGTCGCGCAGCGTGTGGCCCTTGATGAACTCCATGACCAGATAAGCGATCCGGCCGTCTTCGCCTTGATCCAGGACGCCCACGACGTGGGGATGGGAAAGCCGGGCTGCAGCCTTGGCTTCGCGCCCCAGCCGGTCAAGGAACTGCGGGTCATCGGCCAGATGTGGATGCAGCACTTTCAGCGCGACATCGCGCTCGAGCCGCTGGTCAGTGGCGAGGTACACCGTGGACATCCCGCCGCGGGCAAGCCTGGATTGAACCTGGTAGCGGTTGTCCACCAGGCTCCCTACGAGAGCGTCCTGCACGTAATCTTGCACCTTACAATCGTAGTCGCTGGACAGAAACGGGCCCGAATCAACATGCGATCCGGGCCCGTAGCGTCAAGCTCCGTTGCAGGAGCCTGTGCTGGAGTCTGTATTTAGCCGAACAGGCGCCGGTTGGCCTTGATGGCGGCGACGTACCCCTTGGTGTCCTCGAACATGCCATTCTGGCTTACCGAGTACTGACCCTGGTAGTAGCCGGCAATCGCATTGTCCAGATCAGGGCTTGTGCGGACCAGCTGGCGGATGATCGCGACGCCTGCCGTGGCGTTGTCATACGGATCCAGCAGGTTCAGCTTCCGGCCCACGAGATCGGAGGCCCACTGGCCGGAGGACGGGATGACCTGCATGGTGCCGATCGCATTGGCCGGTGACACGGCACGCTGGTCGAAGCCCGATTCCTGGTAGGCGAAGGCCAGGGCGAGGCTGGCGTCCACGCCCATGCGCCGTGCCGTGTCCGCCACGATCGACTTCATCTGCGCACGGCTGGGCACCGGAGAGGCGTTGAGGAGCGCCTTGTTCTGGTTGGCCGAGCTGACCACGGCGGCCGGGTAGCTGAAGCCGAGGAACGTGCTGGGCACGAGGGGCGTGGTTGCAGCAGGCTTGGTCGAGGCCGGAGCGATCGTCGATGCGCCGGGGATGACGAGCTTCTGCCCCGGGTAGATGATGCTCGACATCGTCAGCCGGTTGGCCGACAGGACGTCCGAGAGCCTGACGCTGTTGCGGGCCGCGATGCCGGAGAGAGTATCGCCGGCCTTGATGGTGTAGGAGCCCGAGCTGGCCGGCGCGGGCGCCGCCGCGGCGGGCTTTGTCGCCGGCTTTGTCGCGGCGGGAGCCTGGGTGGCGGAACCGGCGCCGACCTTAACCTTCTGCCCGGGGTAGATCACGGAGCTCATGCCGAGCCCGTTCCACTTGAAGACCTCGGAAAGCCCGACGCCGTGGCGGGCGGCGATGGCGCCCAGCGTGTCGCCTGCTTTCACGACGTAGACGCGGCCAGCGCCAGAGGCGGAAGCAACAGAGGCTGACGTTGACTTGGCCGGGGCGGCCGGTTTGGCTGCCGGGGCCGGCGTCGAGCCCGTGAGCCTGATCTTCTGCCCCGGGTAGATGACGGTGTTCGCCTGCAGGTTGTTGAGCTTTAGCACAGCGAAAGTGTCCAGGCCGTAGCGGCCGGCTACGGCACTGATGGTGTCGCCGCGGGCGATCGTGTAGACGGCGGGAGCCGCGGACTGCGCGGGCCGCATGGCGCTCGGCAGCGACGCCGGGACAGCGGCGGCGGGGATCAGTGCCGCCTTGAGGGAAGTCGCCGTGTCCGCTTTTGCCTGGGCACGCATGGCGGCCGCGAGGGTTGCCGGTACCGACCGCGCACGCGATTCGGCAGCGGCAGGCTGGGCAATCGCCAAGGAGGAAAGCATGACGGCAGGAAGCGCCGCCGTTGTGGCCGCTATCAGCGGCAGGCTGCGCCCCGGACGGAGCTGTGGCGAACGTGAGGTTGTCATTGGAAAGATCCTCTTCTCAGCGGCAACGCTGCGGTCAGGCCGGTAGAACTGGTGTTACCAGTGTGACAAATGTTATTTCTGTTACAAATGTGATCTATGTGAATCTCTCATGAATTGGCAATTAGCACAAGAACCGCTTGATATTCCGCAAACCATTCTCCGGCGGAGTGTCGGCCAAACGGCGTCCCTGTAGGGTGCCGCGTGAACCCGGGCGGCGTTCCGGCGGGCGGGCTGGGCCATGGCCGCGCCCGTCATTTCTGCGGCTGCCGACTAGGCGGCGGGGCACCCGCCGTGGCAATCTTTATCCGTGAGTAATGTAGAAAGCCTCGTGGGCGAATGGCTGCCCCTGCCCGATGTCGCACAGCTTCTGAACGTATCTATTACCAAGGTCCATGCGCTCCTGGACGAACGCGCACTGGCGGCCGTGAGAATCGGCGACCGGCGCATCCGGTCCGTGCCTGCAGCTTTCATCCAGGACGGGCATGCAGTCGAGAGCCTGAAGGGCACCATTGTTGTCCTCTCGGACGCCGGATACTCCGACGAGGAACTGATCAACTGGCTCTTTACCCCGGACGAGTCCCTCCGCGGCCGGCCGATCGACGCCCTGCGGGAAGGTCGCAAGACCGAGATCCGCCGCAGGGCGCAGTCACTGGCCTGGTAGGAGCACGCTGGCAGCGTCATGAGCCGGCAACAACATTTACGACGTGCCATCACGGGCCGTGTACAGCGCAAGCCGCTGTGCACGGCCCGATCGCTTTTTCCAGGCAGCCTGGCCTGGCGGAGCCGGGCTAGGCGGCGCGGCTGACCGTGGCCTCTGCCAGCCTGCGGAGTGCGGTCTTGGGCAGCTCCTGAAGCGGCAGGAGGTCCAGGGCCGCGAAGGCCGCCTTGCCGAATTCCTCGATGAGTACTTCGGTGGCCTGGAGTGCGCCGCAGTCCACGATGATCCGCCTGATCTCTTCGATGTCCGCGTCGCCGAGATCGGGGCTGCCCAGTTTGGCGTCGATAAACTCTGATTCGGCCGCTGAAGCCTGGTCCAGGGCGAATGCCACCAAGACTGTGCGCTTGCCCTCACGGAGATCGTCCCCGGCAGGTTTGCCCGTGGTGACGGGGTCGCCGAAAACGCCAAGGACATCGTCCCGCAGCTGGAACGCCTCACCGAGGGGCAGGGCGAAGGCGGAATAGCCGCGCAGCAGCTCGTCACCGGCGCCGGCCAAGGCGCCGCCCAGAGCGAGCGGGTGTTCGGTGGAGTATTTGGCCGACTTGAACCGGATGATGGACTGGGCCCGGCTGACTGCCCCGGCGCGGTCCCGCCTCGGCCCGGCAACTTCTTCGAGGATGTCCAGGTACTGCCCTGCCATCACTTCGGCGCGCATAAGGTTGAAGATCAGCCGCGCCGGGCTGCCGGAGGCGGCGCGGTGCCCGATTTCCGTGAACGATTCCTCACTGAAGGACAGGCATAGATCCCCGGTCAGGATTGCTGCCGCGTGGCCGAACCGCTCGCTGTCCAGCGCCCAGCCCTGGGCCTCGTGCAGTTCAATGAACCTGCGGTGGACGCTGGGACCGCCCCGGCGGGTATCCGAGCGGTCAATGATGTCATCGTGGATCAGGGCCGCGGCCTGGAACAGCTCCAAAGCCGAGCCGGCCGTGACCACCTCGGCCGCGCCGGCCTCCCCGCCGGCGCCACGCCACCCCCAGTAGCACATGAGCGCCCGCAGGCGCTTTCCGCCCGTGACCAGGTTTGAGATCGAGCCCATGAGTGGATCGATGTCCTGCGAGATCGAGGACATGACGGCCTGACGGCTGGTCAGGAACTCCGTGAGCTTGCCGGCGACGGCGGCCACGTAATCCGTCTGCTCGAGCCTCAGCTGTTCCGCGAGGCTCACTTGACGGACTCGGCAGCGACGTTCGCACCGATCGTGAACGTGGATACACCTGTTGTCTGCATGACGGAGATGTTCACGGTTTCGTTGTCGCCGCGCAGGAAGTCCTTGGAGGGCAGGGCGCCCACGGTTTCACCCGGTACGGGCTTGAAGCCCTGTGCCTGCAGGGCCTTGGTGTAAAAGGCCATTGCATCGGCAGCAGGGGCAGTGATACTGCCGACCAGTGCCACGGTTGCCGGCACGGTGGTTTTATCCAAGCTGCTGGACACCACCTTGGCTCCTGGCATGAGCGGCAGGAGCTTCTGCGGGAAGCCTGGAACCAGGGCGCCGACCGTCGCCGACGTGCCGGGCTCCGCTGAAGGGCTGGGGGGAGCCGTGGTGGAGGACTGCGCGGATGCTGCCGGATTTGCCGCCGACGACGTCGCCGGGCTCCCGGAGCTGGCAGGCGTGCATGCGGCCAAGGCCAGTAGCGCGCCCGCCGCGGCGATGGCCATTGCGGCACGTTTGCGCTGTCCAAATACCTTCACAGAGACTTTCCTCCTGGTGTTGAAGCGGAATCAGCCTCCAGTTTAGTCAGTCCCCGGGCATAGGATTGAAGACGTGGGGCCGGACGCAGACAATCAGCAGCGAGTGCAGACGAATGGGCACCCTCCGGGGCCGTCGAACCGGCAGCCCGACATCCAGCCTCCCGGCCGCCTGAGCGGGGAATCCCTGCTGGACCTTCGACGCAGCAGCATCATGCACGTTGACATGGACGCGTTCTTTGTCTCGGTGGAGCTGCGCAGCCGTCCCGAGCTGAAGGGAAAGCCCGTGATTGTGGGCTACCCGGCGGACCGCTCCGTGGTGCTCTCTGCGTCCTACGAGGCCCGGGCGTTTGGCGTCAGGTCAGCAATGCCCATGGTGGTGGCGGCACGAATGTGCCCCTCGGCTGTCATCATCGAACCCCGCCACAAGCTCTACTACGAAGTCTCCGGCCAGATCATGGAGATCTTCGGTTCCATCACGGACCTTGTCGAGCCGCTCAGCGTGGACGAGGCATTCCTGGACGTTGGGGGAGCCATCCGGAGGCTCGGTCCGCCCCGTGAGATCGGAGAACTGATCCGGGCCCGCGTCTTCCGGGAACTGGGCATCACGGCGTCGGTGGGCATTGCCGCCAGCAAGTTTGTGGCCAAAATCGCATCCACCCGGTGCAAGCCGGACGGGCTGCTACTGATCAGGCCCGAGGAAACTGTCCCGTACCTGCACAGCCTTCCTGTCAGTGCGCTCTGGGGCGTCGGCGGCAAGACTGTGGAAGTGCTTGCCCGCAGGGGGATCCGGACAGTGGCGGACGTCGCCGCGTCGCCGCTGCCTTCGCTGCGGAAACTGCTGGGCGCCTCGGGGGAGCATGTCTACCGGCTCTCCTGGGGCATCGATCCGCGGCCGGTGACACCGGTCCGGCTGGAAAAGAGCATTGGAGCCGAGGAGACGTTCGCTACTGACACCGCGGATGAGGCCCTATTGCACCGGGAGCTGCTGCGGCTTTCGCACCGGACGGCGGAGCGCCTCCGCGGCGCCGGCATGCACGCGCGTACCGTGGCGCTTAAGCTTCGCTACGCGGACTTTTCCACCATCACCCGCAGCCGCACCGTCAGCACGCCGATTGACAGCGCCCAACTCCTTTACGCCGTGGCCGTGCAGCTCCTGGAATCCGTGGGAGAGAGGCCCATGACAGTCCGGCTCGTTGGCATCCGGGCCGAACAGCTGGAAGAGGCCGCCCACGCCCCGCTCCAACTCAGCCTGGACCGCCGGGACGACAACTGGCGGGCCGCCGAACAAGCCCTCGATGCTGTCACCCGGAAATTCGGCAATAAGTCCGTTCTACCGGCGAGGCTGCTGGATCCCGGCGGCCCCCTCGAATGAACCTGGCGCAGAGATTCGCGGTACCGCCACGGCACGGTTCCATGCAAGCGGTTCCCGGCACGGGACAGGGCCTTAAGACTGTCTTTCAGAACAGGCCACAACAATCTATCCTTATTAATACCTAGGTTTAGGACTACTGGATCGACCGTTCGGGCGACCTGGGCAGCTCCAACCGGCGCGGGATTGTTGAATTGCCCCGTCACCAAAGGCGGTGAGCGGGAACCACTTCGCAATCCCGGGCGTTAGGGGATAAGGGCAATGGCCACGTCACGCCCGGACGTTGGCAGACATGAGGAGGTCGTGATGCCGCTCTCGGAGCACGAACAGAAGTTGCTGGAGCAACTTGAGAAGCAGCTGCATGAGGACGACCCAAAGTTTGCAAGCCAGATGGGTTCGGTCCCCGGACGCTCTTGGTCCACGCGCCATCTGGTCATGGGCGTGCTCGCGACTCTCGCGGGCGTGCTGCTGTTATTGGTTGGAGTGTCGACGCAAATCATCATCGTCGGAGTCGTGGGCTTCGTCGTCATGGGCGCCGGCGTCTATTTCGCCACGATGCGCAGTTCGGCTGTCGGCAAGGCCCGGGCAGCCGGCCGCAAGCAAGGCAAACCCAGGAGTTCGTTCATGAGCAACCTCGAGCAGCGTTGGGACGAACGGCACGGGGGCGAATCCTGAACCAATCCGTGGCGGCCCCTTAGGCCCTCCACTTCCCGCCACCGGCACGCCGGGGACGGCGCGAGACCCGCTTCGGCGGGTCTTTCGCCATTTAAAGCAGAATATTTTGCTGTGATCGGGACACAAACGGGCGCCGCCGTCGAAATTGTTCCCCCCTCGCGCTTGTCTGCGCCGCGAATCACGACGGCGAGTGAGGCAAGCAGGCAAAATCGCTCCACTTTCCCCCACCAATGCTGTTTCCCTGCAAATGCTGGGAAGAAAGGGGATAAACATCCGCAAATTTGTCTAAACATCCCGGGCGTGTCGTTGACTGTGGAGCGATGTGGAGTAATGTGGAGGGCGTAAGAGGGTAGTGGCAGCACAGGGGACGTTGGACTTTCTAGAACAGACGGGCGGTGGGCCGTGTTTCTCGGCACACATTCGCCGCGTCTGGACGAAAAAGGTCGAATTATCCTCCCCGCGAAGTTCCGCGAGGAACTCGCCAGCGGGCTGGTTCTCACAAGGGGCCAGGAGCGCTGCATCTACGTCTTTAGTGAGGCTGAATTCGGCCGGGTTCACGAGCAGATGCGGGAGGCTCCAATTTCCTCCAAGCAGGCACGTGACTACATCCGTGTTTTCCTCTCTGGAGCCTCGGACGAGGTACCTGACAAGCAGGGGCGCGTGACGATTCCGCCGGCGCTCCGGGAGTACGCAGGTCTTGGCCGGGAACTCGCCGTCATTGGCGCAGGATCCCGCGCGGAGATCTGGGACGCCCAGGCTTGGAATGAGTACCTGGCCGACAAGGAAACCGCCTTCTCGGAGACTGACGACGCTATTCCGGGGATTCTCTGAACCCCCACTGATCCACAAGCAAACAACGTTCCTTGATCGAGATCTCCAGCCGCCCATCCGGTTGCTGTCCTGGCTCACTTCCCCGGAGCCAGGCCAGCGCAGGGTAGGCGCGGATGGGGATCTGGACCAAGGAACGTTGCGTAAGGGCCCCAACCACCCGCAGCCAGCAAACTCCGCAACGAAAGGACGAAGGCATGACCGATCCCGACCAGGCGAAGCCTACGTCCGAACGCCATGTACCGGTCCTCAAGGACCGGTGCATCAATTTGTTGGCCCCTGGCTTCGAGGCTGCCCGGAGCCGCGGCGAGACCCCCGTGGTGATCGACGCGACGCTCGGCATGGGCGGACACTCCGAGGCCCTCCTCCAGCGCTTTCCCGACCTCCACCTGATCGGCATCGACCGCGACGAGGAAGCCCTGGCCCTGGCGGGGGCGCGGCTGGCCCCCTTCGCGAACCGGACCGACCTCGTTCACGCCGTCTACGACGAAATCCCGGACGTCCTTGCGGACCTGGGCTTCACCGAAGTCCACGGTGTGCTGATGGACCTCGGCGTCTCGTCCCTCCAGCTGGACGAGCGGGAGCGCGGCTTCGCCTACTCCTTCGACGCGCCCCTGGACATGCGGATGGACACCAGCCGCGGCCAGACTGCCGCCGACGTCGTCAACAACTACAGCGAAGAAGAACTCGTCCGGATCATCCGGAAATGGGGCGAAGAGAAGTTCGCCGGCCGCATCGCAAACAGGATCGTGACCGCGCGCGCCGAAAAGCCCTTCACCACCACCGGCGAACTCGTCGAACAGATCCGCTCCGTGGTGCCCGCCGGCGCCGCCAAGTCCGGCGGCCATCCCGCGAAGCGTACTTTCCAGGCACTCCGGATCGAGGTCAACGAGGAACTGGACGTCCTGGAACGCGCCATCCCGGCAGCCATCGCGGCCATCGCCCTCGGTGGCCGCGTTGTGGTCATGTCCTACCACTCCCTGGAAGACAAGATCGTCAAGGGCTTCTTCCAGGCCGGATCGAAGTCCTCGGCCCCGCTGGGCTTCCCGGTCGAGCTCGAAGAGCACAAAGCCGAACTCAAGACCCTGACGAAGGGCACAGAGGTACCTACCGCCGCTGAAATCGCCGAAAACCCCCGTGCAGCTTCCGCCCGGCTGCGCGCCGTCGAACGCATCAAAGCCAGGAGAGCCGCATGAGCACCGCCGCCGTCAACAGCTACCCCGTTGCCCAGGGCGCCACTGCCCGTGCCCTGCCAGGCCGCCCCGGCATTGAACCGACCCGGAAGGCACGCACCCCGCTTTCCGTGGTCCGCTCCGTGCCCCGCAAACGCCGCGCGCCATTCGTGGTCCTCTGCTTCGGTCTCCTGGCGATTGCCCTCATGGCCGTGCTGGTCCTGAACATTTCCGTCTCCTCGGCCCAGTACCAGCTGGTCCAGCTCCGCAGTGAACAGACCACCTTGACCAAGCAGAACCAGGACCTCACGCAGCAGGTCCAGAACTTCGACGCCCCACAGAACCTCGCGGCCAAGGCCACGGAACTGGGCATGGTGGCATCCGTGGCCAAGGGCCAGATCGATCTTTCCACGCTCAATGTCACCGGCAAGGCGAAGCCGGCGGTCAAGGGCGACGCCCCGGGCGCCGTCATCGCCGCACCGGCCCTCGCCGGCGCGCTCAACGTCGTCCCGCCGGCCACGGAAAATGAACCGCTCGCCCAACGCAAAACGACGGAAACAGGCACCGAGGTGTCCGACGCCAAGCCGTCCGACACCAAGCCGGCTGACACCAAGCCTGCTCCGGCGCCTGCCGCCCCCGCGCCGCCCGCCGTGGAGCTCCACGGCGGATCGGTACCCGCCCCCGCACAGAAGACCCCCGGGCAGTAACGTTCACTGACCACCAGCAAGGCAAGCAGCAAGGACTCACCGTGGCGAAGAACTCCGGCAAGGCAAGCAAGGCGAAAGCCCCAAACGCCACCCGGCGGCTCCGCTGGGGACTCGGCATCATGCTGGCGCTCCTGCTGGTGGTCGGCGGCAAGCTTTTCATGGTCCAGGGCCTGGACATCGGGGGCATGGCCGAGGCCGCCCTCAATAACCGGCTCACGCCCATAGTGCTGCCCGCAGAGCGCGGCAGTATTCTCGATTCCTCCGGCACGGTCCTGGCCAGCAGCGTCATCCGCTACAACATCGTGGTGGACCAGACCGTCAACACCAAGACCGAATCCTTCCGCCGGCTCGAAACCATCAAGGGCAAAGACGAACTCGTCAAAGTCACCCGGGACCAGGGCATCTCCGAACTGGCCGGAGTGCTCGGCATGGACCGCGACGCCCTGCGCGATGCCCTGACCGGAACCCAGCGCTACTACATCGTGGCCAAGGACTTGAAACCCGACGTTGAAGACCAGGTCTCCAAGCTGGCGATCCCGGGCATTGTCACTGAAGGCACCAGCAAGCGGGTATATCCCAACGGCTCCGTCGCCGGCGGGATTGTCGGGTTCCTCAAGGACGGCAGCACGGGGCAGGCAGGGCTCGAACAGACCCAGGACGAGATCCTCAAAGGAACCCCTGGCAAGCGCGTGTTTGAAATCGGAGCCGACGGACTGCGGATCCCCGTGGGCGTGGACGAGTTGACGCCGGCGATCAACGGCAAGGACATCAAGCTCACGCTGAATGCGGACCTGCAGTATTTTTCCCAGCAGGCGATCCAGAGTCAGAAGGACAAGCTCAGCGCCGAGTGGGGTGTGATCGTGGTTTCCGACATCAAGACCGGCAACATCATCGCCATGGCCGATACCGACTCCCCGGATCCCAACGACCCCGGCAAGGTTGCCGCCGAGGACCGCGGGGTCCGGGCTGTCACCGCCTCCTATGAGCCCGGCTCCGTGGAGAAGATGATCACGGCCGCCGCCGCGATCGAGGAAGGCAAGTCCAGCCCGCTGGACACCTTCACCGTTCCGCCCACCTACACCGTGGACGGACAGACTTTCAGCGACGCGTTCGAGCACGGCACCGAGCGCAGGACGCTGGCCGGAATCGTGGGCTATTCCATGAACACCGGCACGGTCATGGTGGGCCAGCGCCTCAGCAAGGACCAGCGCCATGACTGGCTGCAGAAGTTCGGGGTCGGCCAGGCCCCCGACATTGGGCTCCCGGCCGAATCCAAGGGCATCCTGACTCCGGCCGACCAGTGGGATGGCCGCCAGCAGTACACCGTGCTCTTTGGCCAGGGCGTCGCACAATCCACTCTCCAGACCGTCCGGGCGTACCAGAGCATCGCCAACGACGGCGTGATGCTCCAGCCGCGGCTGATCGACAGCTACATCAACCCGGACGGAACCGAGGACAAAGTCCCGGCCAAGACGCCGCAGCAGATCGTTTCCAAGGAGACCGCCAAGCAGGTGCGCGACATCCTGGAGAGCGCGGTGACCGAGGGCGAGATCAAGGAGGCGGCGATCGACGGGTACCGCGTGGGCGCCAAGACGGGCACCTCCGAATCCCCGTGCGACGACGGCAAATCCGGTTTCTGCGGCTACACCGCCTCGATCATCGGGATGGCGCCCATGGACAATCCGCGGTTTATTGTTGAGGTGGTCCTGCAACGGCCCAAGGGATCTATTTTCGGAATCACCAACGGACCGGTGTTCCGTTCGGTGATGAGCCAGACGCTGCGCACGTACAACGTCCAGCCCTCCACCGGTGAACCCGTGCGGCTGCCGCAGTACGCCAAGTAGCGCCTGTTCCACCCGGCCCCCGGAAGCCACCAGCCGGCGACACTTCCCAGTGCCTGCGCGCCGGAGCGTGTTTCCGGGCCAGTGCCAGATTCATGCAGTGCCCGATTTCATGCAGTGCCCGATTCTCGCAGTGCCCGATTCATTTTGTGCCCGATCCACTAGCACCACAACGGAGATCCACTTGTCAGAGCTCACCGACCCCGATGCTTCCGCGCCGTCCGGCCATGACTCCACCCCGGGCTTCCGGCCCACTGCGGTCGCCGCAGTGCCGCTGGCGGCCATCGGTGCGGCGATCGGCGTCGCCGTTCCCGGGGCGTCCAGCTCCGTCCCGGTCACCGGGATCTCCCTGAACTCCCGCTCAGTCCGCCCGGGGGACCTCTACGTGGCCTTGCCGGGCGCCACACGGCATGGGGCCGACTTCGTGTCCCAGGCCGTGGACGCCGGCGCCGTGGCGGTCCTGACCGACGACGCCGGAGCTCGCCTGCTGGCGCTGGCAAATGACATCCCCGTCCCGGTGGTGCTGGCCCACGAGCCGCGCAGCGTGGTGGGCCGGCTGTCCGCGCTCATTTATCAGAGCCGGCCCGACGGCGCCGAAGCGCCGGCGCTCTTCGGCGTGACAGGCACCAACGGCAAGACCACCACCACCTACTTCATCAACGCCCTCCTCCGGGCGCTGGGCAAACGGACCGGCCTGATCGGGACGATTGAGATCCTGGCCGGCGGCGAGCCGATCCCGAGCCTGCTGACCACCCCCGAATCCACGGATGTGCACGCGCTGCTGGCGCTCATGCGGGAACGCGGGCTCGATGCCGCCTCCATGGAGGTTTCCTCGCACGCCGTGTCCTTCCACCGCGTGGACGCCGTGGTGTTCGACGTCGCCGGGTTCACGAACCTCACCCAGGACCATCTGGACCTGCACGGGACCATGGAGGAATACTTCCAGACCAAGGCCCGGCTGTTCACGCCGGAACGCGCCCGCGCCGCTGTGGTGACCATTGACGACGCCTGGGGCCGGAAGCTCGCCGCCACCGCCGACATCCCGGTGACAACCCTCGCCACGGCCCCTGGGGTTGCTGAGGCCGACCCTGCCGCGGACTGGACGGTGGCCCAGACTTCTCCGCGCGGCCTTGGCTCCGACTTCGTCCTCCGGCACCGCGACGGCGCCGAGCTGCGCGTCCACACCGGCCTGCCGGGAAGCTTCAACGTCGCCAACGCCGCGCTTGCCACGGTGATGGTGCTCGCCGGCGGGCACGAGCCTGCCGCCGTGCAGGCCGCCCTCGACGCCGCGGACCCCTTCACCGTCGCCGTGCCCGGCCGGATGCAGCTCGTGTCTACGGCCCCGGCTGCCGTGGTGGACTTCGCGCACAACCCCGACGCCCTGGAACGTGCCCTCGAGGCAGTCCGGTCCCCGGAACCCGGCTCCAAGGTGATCATCGTTTTCGGCGCCACCGGACAGCGCGACCAGAGCAAGCGCCCCGCCATGGGGGCCATCGCGGCCAGGCTGGCGGACACCGTCATCGTCAGCGACGACGATCCCCACGATGAGGACGCGGCGGCCATCCGCGCGGACGTCCTTGCCGGGGCCCTGGCGGCCAAGGAGGACGAACGCCTGGACTGCACGATCCTGGAGGTTTTCCCGCGCGACGCCGCCATCGTGAAGGCCGTGGAGCTCGCCGGAGCGGGGGACACCATCCTCGTGGCCGGCCGCGGGCACGAGGTGTGGCAGGAAGTCAAGGGAGTAAACCTGGCATTGGATGATCGGGTGGAGCTTCGGAACGCCTTGACAGCACGGGGATTCACCGTTCTCGAAGACCACCGGATAGAGTCCTAAACCGAGATGATTGCACTTACAGCGGCGGAAATCGCCGACATAACCAACGGCCGGCTCGCCGCGGACCCGGGAATTACCCCCGCATCCGTGGTGACCGACTCCCGCGAGGCCACGGCGGGTTCCCTCTATGTGGCCAAACCGGGGGAGAACGCGGACGGGCACGACTTCGTGGGCGCCGCCTTCGACCGGGGCGCCGCGCTGGCACTCGTCGAGCGCGAAGTCGCCGACGCCGCCGGCACGAGCTATCCCGCCGTCGTCGTTGACGACGCTGTCCTCGCCATGGGCGCGCTGGCCGCCGAATCCGTCCGCCGGATCCGCGCCAGCCGCGCGGCCGCCGGCGCCGCGTTCACCGTGATCGGCATCACCGGTTCCGCCGGCAAGACCACCACGAAAGACCTGCTCGCCGGAATCTTCGCGGCGGCCGGCGCCGAAGGCACCACCGTTGCGCCGCAGGGATCCTACAACGGCGAGATCGGCGTCCCGCTCACCGTCTTCAAAGCCGATTTCGACACCCGCTACCTCGTCATCGAGATGGGCGCCACGGGCATCGGCCACATCCAATACCTCGCGGACATGGTCCGGCCGGAGATCGGCGTCGTCCTCGGCGTCGGCTCCGCCCATGCCGGCGAATTCGGCGGCGTCGAGAACATCGCGGTCGCCAAGGGCGAACTCGTGGAAGCGCTCCCGGCCAACGGCACCGCCGTGCTGAACCTGGACGACTCCCGCGTCGCCGCGATGGCCGCCCGGACCCGGGCCCGCGTGCTCGGCTATACCTCCCGCGCGGCGGGCATGGGCGACGGCGTCCAGGCGGACCTGGCGCAAACCAATGTGGTCAGGGCCGAGGGTGTGGAACTGAACGCCGAAGGCCATCCCGAATTTGAGCTTCACCTCCCCGCCGACCGGGGCACGCACGGGACAACCCCGCACGGGACAACCCAGTACCACGTTGCCGCCAAGCTGATCGGTGCCCATCACATGGCCAACCTCCTCGCGGCTGCTGCTGCGGCGCACGCGGCGGGCATCCCCGGCGCGCAGATCGCGGCCTCGCTCAGCGCGCAGACCGCCGCCAGCCGCTGGCGGATGGAACGCACGGAGCGTCCCGACGGAGTGACCGTTATCAACGATGCCTACAACGCCAACCCGGAGTCCATGCGGGCGGCACTGCGGACGCTGGCCGACCTGGGCCAGGGCCGCCGGACCTGGGCGGTCCTGGGCGCCATGCTGGAACTCGGCCCGGATTCCATCCGTGAGCACATCGCGGTCGGCACCCAGGTGGTGCGGCTCAACATCTCCCGGCTCGTCGTGGTGGGCAGGGAAGCCCGGTCGCTGTATGTCTCGGCCGTCAACGAGGGCTCCTGGGGCGACGAATGCGTTTTCGCCGAGACTGCGGACGAGGCCTACGAGCTTCTTCAAGCCGAGCTCCAGCCCGGCGACCTGGTCCTGTTCAAGTCCTCGAACGGCATCGGGCTGCGCCATTTGGGGGATCGGATAGCATTACCCCCACGTGCCACCAAAGACTCTCCCGAGCGACCTGCTGAGGGAACTGCCGCAACCGCCACCGAAGGGAGTGCACAGCTGTGATTGCACTGCTGATGGGCGCCGGAATGGCGCTCTTCCTCGCGTTTGTGGGCACCCCGCTGTTCATCCGTTTCCTGGTCCGCAAGGGCTACGGACAATTCATTAGGGATGACGGACCCACGTCCCACCACACCAAGCGCGGCACGCCCACAATGGGTGGTGCCGTGGTGGTCCTGGCGGTACTGGTCAGCTACGGGCTCACGCACCTGTTCATGTGGATGATGAACCCGCACTCCCCGGGACCAAGCGCCTCCGGGCTGCTCCTGCTGTTCCTGATGGTGGGCATGGGGCTGGTCGGTTTCCTGGACGACTTCATCAAAATCTCCAAGCAGCGCAGCCTGGGGCTGGATACCAAGGCCAAGCTGATCCTGCAGGGCGCCGTTGGCGTCGTTTTCGCCGTGCTGGCGCTGAACTTCCCCAACGCTGCCGGCCAGACGCCGGCCTCCACCCAGATCTCACTGGTGCGCGACATCCCGTGGCTTAATCTGGCCTTCGCCGGAACCGTGCTCGGTGCCATCCTGTTTGTGCTGTGGTCCAACCTGATCGTCACGGCCGCGACCAATGGCGTGAACCTCACCGACGGCCTTGACGGCCTCGCGGCCGGCGCTTCAGTCATGGTGTTCGGGGCGTACACGCTCATGGGCATCTGGCAAAGCAACCAGGCTTGCGGGTCCCCGCGGCAGGCCGGCGGTGGCTGCTACTCCGTCCGCGATCCCCTGGACCTGGCCTTGTTGGCTGCCATTCTGAGCGCGGCGATGGTCGGATTCCTGTGGTGGAACACCTCGCCCGCGAAGATCTTCATGGGCGACACCGGCTCCTTGGCCATCGGCGGCGCCGTCGCAGCTTTCGCCATCCTGTCCCGCACCGAGCTGCTGCTGGCCTTCATCGGCGGTCTCTTCGTCCTCATCACGCTCTCGGTGATCATCCAGGTGGGCTACTTCAAAATCACCAAGGGCAAACGGTTCTTCAAGATGGCTCCGCTGCAGCACCACTTTGAACTCAAAGGCTGGGCCGAAGTGACGGTGGTGGTCCGATTCTGGATCCTGTCCGGACTATTTGTCGCCGCTGGCCTGGGTATCTTCTACGCCGAATGGGTGGTGCTGCTGTGACCGGACCGATCCCCGCCCCGCTCACCACTTCACCCCGGCTTCAGGGACTCACCACCTGGGACTCTGACTGGTCCGGCCTGCGCGTCGTGGTCACCGGCATCGGCGTCTCGGGTTTCGCGGCCGCCGATACCCTGATTGAACTCGGTGCCCGGGTGGTGGTGGTGGACGCCGCGACCAGCGCCAAGGCGCTGGCCCAGGCCGACACGCTCCGGATCGTCGGCGCCGCGGACGTCCTGCTGGGCGAAGAAGCGGTGGAGTCCGTTCCGAAGATCGACGGGCACAAGCCTGACCTGGTGATAACGTCTCCGGGCTGGCGCCCCGACCAGGCCTTGCTCGCCGCTGCGGCGCGGGCGCACATTCCGGTGTGGGGCGACGTCGAGCTCGCATGGCGGCTCCGCGAACGCAAGGGCCGCAAGACCGCCGACTGGCTGACCATTACGGGCACCAACGGCAAGACCACCACGGTCGGCCTGACCGAGTCCATGCTCCAGGCCGCCGGGCTCAAGGCGATCGCCGTCGGCAACGTCGGAACCCCGATCCTGGACGCCCTGCGCGACCCGGTGGACTACGACGCTTTCGCGGTGGAGCTCTCCAGTTTCCAGCTGCACTGGAGCCACTCGGTGTCGCCGGTGGCCAGCGTGTGCCTCAACGTCGCCGAAGACCACGTGGACTGGCACGGCTCCTACGCGTCCTACCTGGCGGACAAGGCCAAGGTCTACGCAAACACGCAGAAGGCCTGCATCTACAACGCGGAGCAGATCGAGACCGAACGCATGGTCGAGGACGCGGACGTGGTTGAGGGCTGCCGGGCCGTGGGCTTCACCACACTGACGCCGGCCATCAGCATGCTCGGCGTCGTGGAGGGGCTGTTAGTGGACCGCGCGTTCATCGCCGAACGCAAGGACAGCGCTGCCGAACTCGCCTCGATTGCTGACTTGGGGTCGGCGGCACCGCGCCACATGGTGGCGAATGCACTGGCAGCGGCCGCCCTGGTCCGGGCCTACGGCCTGGAGCCGTCGGCGGTCCGCCAGGGCCTGCTGAACTACCTCCCGGGCGATCACAGGATCCAGCCCGTGGCCCGCCATGAGGGTGTGCTCTGGGTCAACGATTCCAAGGCCACCAACCCGCACGCCGCCGCCGCCGCTTTGTCCGCGTTCCAGAATGTGGTGTGGATCGCCGGTGGATTGTCCAAGGGTGTGAACTACGACTCCCTGATCCAGGAACAGGGCACCCGGCTCAAAGCCGTGGTCCTGATCGGCACGGACACCAGCGACCTGCAGGCCGCGCTGAAGCGACACGCGCCCGATGTCCCCGTGATCTTGCCGGCCAAGGGCGAGACTGAAGACGTGCAGACTGCCGGAACGGCCAAAGCCGCCGCAGGCCCTTCGCCGATTTTCAGCGAGACTGTGATGGCCCAGGCCGTTGCCTCGGCGGCGCAGCTGGCCGCTTCCGGGGACACTGTGCTCCTGGCCCCGGCGGCTGCTTCCATGGACCAGTTCTCTTCCTATGCTCACCGTGGCGATGCCTTCATCGAAGCTGTCCGCGAGCTCGTGGAAGGGCAGGCTCAGACCAGCGAGGAGTAACAATGGTCAGCACGCCCACACGTACGACGGCGGCACCATCCGCCAAAGGCGGTGCCAGCAGAGTCGGGACCACCAGTGGCAAGCCCGCCGGCAGCGGGACGCCCGGCAGGCCCGCCGTGACTCCGGCAGCCCGGGTGCTTGCCTGGAACCGCGGATTCTGGTCCGCGCTCGAAGGCACCGGTAAGTCCCGCAACGGGTCCACGTACTACCTGATCCTTGGCTCCACCCTGGCCCTGACGGCGATCGGCATCATGATGGTCCTCTCCGCCTCCAGCGTGGAAGCCATCGCGGCGGGGGAGTCGCCATACTCCGCCGCCCTCAAACAGGGCGGATTCGCAGCCCTTGGTGTCTTCGCGATGTTTGTCCTCTCCCGCGTCAACGTCGTCTGGCTCAGGCGCGTCGCTTGGTGGCTCATGCTCCTGGCCATTGCGCTGCTGGGCCTGGTCCTTCTCGTGGGACGCAGCGCCCTGGGCAACCAGAACTGGATCGACGTCGGACCGTTCACCTTCCAGCCCTCCGAAGCCGCCAAGCTTGCCCTCGCGCTCTGGATGGCCACGGTTCTTGACCGCAAAGCGAAGCTCCTCCAGGAGTGGCGCCACGCGCTCATCCCGGTCGTGTTCCCGGGCGCTGCAGTGGTCCTGGGCCTCATTCTCGCCGGAAACGACCTCGGCACGGCCATGATTGTGATGATCATCGTGGCCGCCGCCCTGTTCTTCGCCGGCGTCCGGCTCTCCTTCTTCGGCATTTCCGGGGCGTTACTGGCCATAGGCGCCACCGTCCTCGCCGTCACGAGCCCGAACCGGATGTGCCGCATCCTGTCGTGGACGGGCCAGACCTGTGCCGATGGCTCAGACCTGAACTACCAGTCCACCAACGGCCTGTACGGGCTCGCGTCCGGAGGATGGTTCGGCGTGGGGCTCGGCCAGAGCCGGCAGAAGTACAGCTGGATCCCGGAAGCGCACAACGACTTCATCTTCGCGATCATCGGCGAGGAACTCGGGCTGGTCGGGACGCTCGTCGTCCTGGTCCTCTTCGCCATCCTCGGCACCGCCATCTACCGCGTCGTCGTCGCACAGCACGATGTCTTCCACCGCGTCCTGGCCGGCGCGATCATGGTCTGGCTGCTGGGCCAGGCCAGCGTCAACATGGCCGTGGTCACCGGGCTGGCACCGGTGATCGGCGTCCCGTTGCCGTTCATTTCCTACGGCGGCTCGGCCCTGCTGATGTCGCTGTGCGCAATCGGCGTCGTCCTGTCCCTGGCCCGGGCCCAGATGGACCCGCGGATGCAGCCGAAGAAGATGCTCAGGTTCGGCCCGGCCGCCTTTGCCAATTCGGTGCGGCGCGCCCGCGCCGCGCGTACTGCCAGCACTGCAGCCAGCCGGTCCGCCGCCAAGCCCGCTGGCAAGCCTGGCGCCAAGCCCGGCGCCAAGGCCGCCGGGAACCCGGCCCGGGATGCGGCCAACAAGTCAGCGGCCAAGGTCCCCACCAGCAAGAACTCTGCAGGCAAGATCCCCACCATCAAGAACTCCGCCTCCAAAAACCGTACGAAAGCGTAAACAGCCCTTCATGAACACCGAGACGCCCTTGTCCGTGGTCCTTGCCGGCGGCGGAACCGCCGGCCATATCAGCCCGCTCCTGGCCATCGCCGGGGCCCTCCGGCAGTCCCGCCCCGGAGTGCAGCTCCTGGCTGTGGGGACCCCCGGGGGGATGGAGGCGCGGCTGGTCCCGGCGGCCGGGCTGGACCTCGCCACCATCAGCAAGGTCCCGCTCCCGCGCAAGCCTTCCGCGGACCTGCTCCGGCTGCCTGGCCGGATGGCCGGGGCGGTGAAGCAAGCGGGCTCCATCCTGGATGAGGCAGGCGCCGACGTCCTGGTGGGAGTCGGCGGCTATGTGTGCACGCCGATGTATGTCGCGGCCCGGCGCCGGAAGATTCCGATCGTGGTCCACGAGGCCAACACCCGCCCCGGCCTGGCCAACCGTGTCGGCGCACGCCTCGGCGCCCACGTGGCCGTCGCCTTCGCCGCCACCAAACTGGGCCGCGCACGGCACGTCGGCATGCCAATGCGCCCCGAAATTTCCGGCCTGGACCGCGCTGCCGCCCAGGCCGGTGCGCGGCAGGCGCTCGGGCTGGACGCGGACAAGCCGACGCTGATCGTCACGGGCGGCTCCTCCGGTGCCCAGAGCATCAACCGGTCCCTCGCCGCGGCCGTGGGAGCCCTCGCCGACGCCGGCGTGCAGACACTGCACATCACCGGCCGCGGCAAGTCCGTGCACGACGCCGACGGCAAGCCGCTCGCCGCGCCGGGATACCGGCAGGTGGAATACGTGGACGGCATGGAAACCGTTTACGCCGCGGCGGACCTGCTGCTGGCCCGTGCCGGAGCTGCCACCGTCTGCGAGGTGGCCGCGGTGGGCGTGCCCGCCGTCTTCGTCCCGCTGCCTATCGGCAACGGCGAGCAGGCGCTGAATGCCGCGGGCCTCGTTTCCGCAGGCGGCGCCCTGATCGTCGACGACAAGGCCTTCTCGGTTGACTGGATCCGCGAGAACATCATTCCCCTGCTGCTGGACCCGGACAAGCTGGCCCGAATGGCCGCCAGTTCCGAACAGCTCGGCATCCGGAACGCGGACCGGCGCATGGCCGATCTCATCCTCGAAGTCGCGTCCTCAAATGAGCGCAGCGGGAATCGACACCGCCCAGCACAGCACGGCAGGAAGCAGTAGAGCAATGACCCAGCCCCAACACGGGACGCGTTCCCTGGAATCCCTCGGCCGCGTTCACTTCATCGGCATCGGCGGCGTCGGCATGTCCGCCGTTGCCCGCATCATGGTGGCGCGCGGCATCCCGGTCAGCGGCTCGGACGCCAAGTCGCTGCCCGTCATGGCGGACCTCGCGGACGCCGGGGCGCGGATCGCCGTCGGCTATGCTCCCGGCAACCTCGGCGACGCCCAGACGGTGGTCGCCGGCTCGGCGATCCGGCCGGACAACCCGGAGCTCGCGGCGGCGCGCGCCGCCGGGCTCCCGGTGCTGCACCGTTCCGAGGCGCTGGCCGCCACCATGGCGGATGACACCGTGGTGGCGGTCGCCGGAACTCACGGCAAGTCCACCACAACCTCCATGATCACGGTGCTGCTGCAGGGCGCCGGACTGGACCCGTCCTTCGCCATCGGCGCCAACGTCCCGGCGCTTGGCGTCAACGCGGCCCACGGCACCTCCGGGATCTTCGTCGCGGAGGCCGACGAGTCAGACGGCTCCTTCCTGAACTACCGTCCCAAGATCGCCGTCGTGACCAACGTCGAGCCGGACCACCTGGACTTCTACGGCACCGCCGAGGCCGTCTACGCCTCCTTCGACAGCTTCACGGCCTTGCTCGGGGAGGACGGCGTGCTGGTGGCCTGCGCGGACGACCCCGGGGCGAGGGCCCTCGCCGAGCGCACTTTGGCCCGCGGCAACACCCGCGTGGTCCTGTACGGGACGGCGTCAGACGCCGCCGTCCGGCTGCATGACGCCGAACCGGGCCGGGTGGGAATCTCGACGGCGGCCGGCACCTTCGGCGTCGAGCTCCAGGTTCCGGGCCGGCACAACGCGCTCAACGCTGCGGCCGCCTTCGCCGTGGCGGTCGAACTCGGCGTCGCGCCAGAGACCGCGGCGGCGGCACTGGCCCACTTCTCCGGCGCCTCGCGCCGCTTCGAGTTCAAGGGCGAAGGGCGCGGCGTCCGCGTCTACGACGACTACGCCCACCACCCCACGGAAGTCCGGGCCGCCCTGTCCGCGGCACGGGCCGTCGCCGGGCAGCACAAGGTGCACGTACTCTTCCAGCCCCACCTGTTTTCCCGGACCCGTGAATTTGCCCGCGAGTTCGCCGAAGCCCTCAACACGGCGGACACGGCCCTGGTCCTGGACAT
>JBKPBZ010000222.1:0-12604 GCA_046727115.1 Actinomycetota bacterium
GCCCACCAACTGCCAGGGGCTGCGCCGGACGCTGTTGCGCAGCAGGGTCAGCTTGAGCCTCAGAAGGTGCGCAACCATTCCAGCCCTTCCGTGTGGTTCCGGCCGCCCACAAGCTGCACGAAGCGGTCCTCGAGGCTGGCCCCGGCGCGGACTTCCTCGACAGTGCCGGCGGCCAGGACCCGGCCACCGGCGACGACGGCGACGTGGTCGCACATGCGCTGGACCAGGTCCATGACGTGGCTGGAGACGATGACCGTTCCGCCCGAGGCAACGTAGCGGTCCAGGATGTCGCGGATGTTCGCTGCGGAGATGGGATCCACCGATTCGAACGGCTCGTCGAGGACAAGGAGCCGTGGTGCGTGGATCAGCGCCGAGGCCAGCGCGATCTTCTTGGTCATGCCGGCGGAGTAGTCCACCACCAGCGTGCCGGCGTCATTGCCAAGGTCCAGCGCTGCGAGCAGTTCCGCCACCCGCGACGCCACCATCTCCCGGTCCATTCCACGCAGCAGGCCGGCGTAGGTCACCAGCTGCTCACCGCTCAGGCGGTCGAACAGCCGGACGCCGTCGGGCAGTATTCCCATCAGCTTCTTGGCCTCCAGCGGATGCTGCCAGACGTCGACGCCGTGGACCAGGGCGGTCCCGAAATCGGGGCGAAGCAGGCCCGTCGCCATGGACAGCGTGGTGGTCTTGCCGGCGCCGTTGGGGCCGACCACCCCGTAGAAGGAGCCGGCCGGAACGTCCAGGCTGATGCCGTCGACGGCGATCTTGTCGCCGAAGCGCTTGGCGAGGCCGAGCAGGGACAGGGCAGGAACCGGCGAGGACGGGCCGGGCGGCACCGGGGGCTGGAATGTCATGTCGTCAGACTAACGCTCCGCCCGCGCGAAAAGGATCGTCCGGAAGGCGTAGGTTTTCACCCGCGGGAACCAGCCCCGCCACCGGGCGCTCTAGAACAAATGCCGGGGCATGGCGCGCTCGTACTGCGGCGGCCACGCAAGGTCATGGCCGAGCTCGAACGCGGCCCGCAGCCACCAGTGCGGGTCCCGCAGCGCGGCCCGGGCTATGAACACGCCGTCGGCCTGCGCGGTGGCCACCGCGTGCTCGGCCTGCCCGGCTGAGGTCAAGAGTCCCACCGTGCCGGTCCTGACCCCGGCTTCGCGCCGGATCCGGGCGGAGAACCCCGTCTGGTAGCCGGGTCCGACGGGAATCTGCTGGTGGGCAACGGCCCCGCCGCTGGAAACGTCCACCAGGTCCACGCCGCGCTCCGCGGCGGCACTGGCCATCCGGACCGAAGCCTCGACCTCGATCCCGCCCGGGGCCCAGTCCGAGGCCGAGATCCGCAGCAACAGGGGCATGGAGTCCGGGATGACCGCGCGGACGGCGTCCACCACAGCGAGCGTCAGCCTGTTCCGGCCCGCCTCGTCCCCGCCCCAGCGGTCCGTGCGGTCGTTGACCAGCGGACTCTGGAACTGGTGCAGGAGGTAGCCGTGGGCGCCGTGGATTTCGATCGTGTCGAACCCGGCGTCGACAGCCCGAACGGCGGCCGCAGCGAAGTCGGCGATCACGCCGTCGATCTGCGCTTCAGTCATGGCCGCCGGCGGCGCGTAGCCGTCGAACGCATCGGTGCCGGGTCCCACGGTGTCCCAGCCGCCGTCGGACGCCGGCACGCTGCCCTTCTTGCCCGAGAACGGCCAGTAGGAGGACGCCTTCCGGCCGGCGTGCGCCAACTGGGTGCCGATCTTGGCCTCCGCGGTGCCGTGGCGGTGCACGAAGGAGGTTATGCGTTCCCAGGCCGCGGCCTGTTCGTCGTTATAGAGGCCGGCGTCGCGGGGGCTGATCCTGCCCGCAGCGTTCACTGAGTTGGCCTCGGTGAGGATGAGGGCTGCGCCCCCGGTGGCAAAGGAGCCCAGGTGCATGAGGTGCCAGTCGGTGGGCACGCCCTCGCCCGTCCCGGGCTCGCAGCTGTACTGGCACATCGGGGATACCCAGCCGCGGTGCTGCAGCCGCAGGGACCTCAAGTCCAGCGGCGCGAAGAGTGCCGATCCCACTAGAACAGCACCCGGGCCAGCCCCTGGCGGGCCTTGGCGACACGCGGGTCACCTGTGCCGACGACGTCGAAGAGTTCCAGCAGCCGGACCCGGGCGGTCTCGCGTTCGGGGCCGAAGTTCCGGCCGATGAACGTCACGATCCGGCCGAGGCCATCCTCGATGTGGCCGCCGGCGATGTCCAGGTCCGCAACGCCGAGCTGGGCCTCGAGGTTGTCCGGCTCGTCGGCGGCGAGCCGGCGCAGCTCATCTGCCTCAGGGCCCGAGAAGGCCTGCAGGCGCGCCATGAGTTCCACCTGCGCCAGGCCGGCCTTGGCCTCTGCGTCGGCGGGCATTTCGTTCAGGGCCTGCCGGTAGGCTGCGGCCGCGGCCGCGTAGTCGCCGGCCTCGATCGCGTCGAACGCTGCCTGATGCAGCGGCGGCAGCGGCGGAGCCTCCGGTTCCCCGCTACCGGGTCCGCCGGCGCCAATCTGTCCGGTCACGCCGTTGGCGGCCGCGACCTTGAGGAGTTCGTCGAACAGGCTGCGGACCTGCTGTTCGTCCGCGCTGCCCTGGAAGAGCGGAACGGGCTGGCCCTTGACGACGGCGACGGCGGTCGGCACGGCCTGGACCTGGAAGGCCTGGGCAAGTTCCGGGAAGACGTCGATGTCGGCGGCCCCGAGGACCAGCCGGCCGTCATAGCTCTCGACGATGCCTTCGAGGACCTCCACCAGCTGGCCGGAGCCGGGCGAGTAGGAGGCCCAGAGGGCGATTACCACGGGCACCTGGGCCGAGAGCTCCACGAGCTCCTGGAAGTTGCCCTCGGTCACGTCCACGCGCAGCGGCCGGCCCGAGTGGCCGGTTGCCGGTGCGGGGGGTGCGGCGGAACCGGCCGGGCCGGCGGCCGCAGGACCGGGCGCAGCCGGTGCCGGCGAGGTAGGCGCCGGCCGCTGTTTCAAGGCGGAGAGATCGACGGCGCCGCGCAGGTTCAGCGGGCTGGCGGCAACTGGCGGGACCGGGCGGGAAGCTGGCGTAGTCATAGCTCCACTCTAGCCATTGAAGGCCCGCCCGGCGCCACCGTCCCCGCCGGTGAAGGCTACTTGAAAGCAGCCCCGACCAGGCCCCGGGTGGCGGCCACGAGCTTCATCGGATCCTTGGAACCGGCCGGCGGAACATAGACTGCCACCGACTCGGCGAACTTCAGCACCATGCCGGTGCTGGTCTCCTTGCCGCCAGCCAGGGCGGCCGCGTCGTCGCCGATCGTGAGCTTGTCCCCGTCGGCTTTCGGGGTGCCGTCGAAGGAGAAGTTCAGGCGGCCCAGCACCAGTGCCCCGCCGTCGGCGGTACGGAACACGACAGTGTTCTCGGGGGCCACCTTGTGCGTGAAGGCGAAGGTGCCGTTGACGCCTGACTTGACGACGTCGGCCTGGTAGGCGAGCGTGTCCGCGATGTACGGGGAGGACTGGCCCTCGACAAGCTTGTCCTTGAAGCCGGAGGACGCCGTGGTCAGGCGGTCACCCAGTCCGGCGAGGGCTTCGTCGCCGCTGTACAGGAGTCCGGTCTTGTCGGCGGACGCCATGGTCTCCGTGCCGGCCCGCCCGATCGCCGGGAACGTGGCACCGGGCTGCAGCGGCGTGCTGCTGACCAGCTTGTAGTTCTCCCGCGGGGAGGCCTGGGTCAGGGTCAGCAGTTGCGGGACGACGTTGCCGTCGCCCTGCGTGACGGCCATGACGGAGCGGGGCCAGCTGCGCTTGTTGGTGACCACCGTGGTCAGCAGCTTCATGGAACGCACAGGCATGCGGGCCTCGTAGGAGCCGACCCGCGAGCGGATCTTGTAGTTCTGCGTGCGCACCTCAAGCTCGGACTTGGCCACGCGCGGCGCCAGCTTGGCGGCGTCCTTGGCGGCGTCTCCTGCATCGACGGCACCGGCGACCTGTTCCAGGACGCGGCGGAACTGGGCGTCCAGCAGCACCGGTGCATCGCCGGTTTGGTCCGCAGCGGAACTGCCCGGGGCCGCATTGCTGGAGGCCGGGGCAGGCGTAGCCGGGGCACTGGACACCGGGGCACTGGGCGACGGCGCGGGCGTCTGGCTGGCCTGGGCGGCCACTGATGTTCCGGCGACGGCGGTGGCCGTCAGCAGGGCCACCACGATTCCGGAACGGCGTGCCGTGCCGGCGCCCTTCTTCTGCTCGGACGTTGTTTTCTCCGGCGTTGACTTCTCCGGTGTGGCCGGCTGCCGTGCTGTGCCGGGAGCGGCGGTGCCGGGTGCTGCCGTTTCGGGTGCTGCGGTCTCGGGTGCCGTGCTTGCCGTCGGGCCCTGTCCCGCCCGTCGTGCTGCGGCCTTGGCCTGTGCGCGGCGGGCGAACGCGCTGCCGCCCCCGTCGTCGTTGCCGCTGTCGCCCTCGCCGCCGCCGGTCTGGTTGCCGGACCGGTTGCCCGACTTCGGCTTGAGGAGCAGCAGCGCCGCACCAGCGATGATCAGCAGACCGCCGAGCACCATGAACGGAATGGCCCAGGGCGTGGAGGTGTCGTTCGGGAACGTCATGGTGATGGAACTCGGTGCGGGCTTGGTGCCGTCCGTCGCGAGGAGGAGGGACCAGTCGCCGTCGGCCGGCGCGTTCCACGAGTAGTTCATTTCACCGCTGGCGTTCTCGGTGCTGACCCAAAGGTCTGATCCGGCGGGCGAGGGCGCCGTGGCGTCGCCGTCGGTATGCGTCAGCTGCAGCGCCTTGCCGTCCTCCGAGACGCCGGCGACAGTGTTGTGTGCCGTCTTGCCCACCCACGCGTCGACGTCGTCCGGCCGCCCGGCGGCCAGCAGGAAGGCACCCTCGCCCTTGACTTGGATGTTCACGGTCCCGGGGTGCAGCGTCCTCAGCTTCTCGTCGAAGACGGTCAGCGGGGCGGCAGTACCGGTCGGCGCCGTGGCCGTGATCGTCTCCGGGGGAGCCCAAAACGTCTTCTGGCCAATTCCGGCCAGCAGTGTCAGGAGGCCGAGCAGCACCAGGGCGACTGCAGTCTTGAAACGCAAAATACTACCAATCATCAGCGGACAGTTAGCTTCAATAGTAACCATTTTGTTACCCGCGAGTCAGATCGGCGGCCCGGCACACCCCCGCACGCGGCTCCCCGGCCGGGTCCCCGCCCTTGAGCTGACAAGCCTGCTGATAGTGTTTGCGGTGATCATCACACCCGCGCCGTCTCAGCGGCGCCGCACGGAAATTAGGGCATTCAACGCAGTGACTGAACATACGGATTCGTCCTCCGCCGGACAAGAAGAAGCCCAGGAATCCGGCAGCCAGGAACACGGCCCCGAAGAAACTGTCGCCAGCCCCCGGCCCGCAACCTCCCGCCCCCGGATCGCCGTCGCGAATGTCCTTTTATCCGCGGCCCGGCGTCTGCGTCAGCCCCTGCCGGGAGCCCAGCCTAGAATCCGCTTCGAGATGCCACCGGAGCATGAGGCCGAGGCCGGGCCCGAGGCCCCCTTCGGCAGTCCCGGTCCACGGATGTCCGCCCAGCATCCCCTGTACGTGGGCTTCATGGGCACGGTGGGCGTCGGCATCGCACTCCTGGTCTACTGGATCGGTTCGAATACGACGCAGCTGCTCTTGTGGATCGTCACGGCACTCTTCATCACTTTGGGGCTGGACCCCGTGGTGCGCTGGCTCGAACGCCGGAATGTCCCCCGCGCCGCCGGCATCCTCTTATCTGTATCCACCCTGGCAGTGGCGGTCGCCGCATTTTTCGCCACCCTGATCCCCACGATCGTGCAGCAGGTGACGCAAATTGTGCAGCAGGCGCCCAAATGGGTCCAGGAGTTCATCGACTCGGAGTTCTTCCGGAGCGTTGACAGCCAGTTCGGCATCCGGGACCGCATCAGCCAGGAGCTGGAGAAGTTCGTCAACAACCCCGAAGCCATAGGCGGCATCTTCGGCGGGGTCGTCGGCTTCGGCACTACCCTGGCCAACGGGCTCTTCGGTGCGCTGATCGTGCTGGTCTTGAGCCTGTACTTCCTCGCCGCCCTTCCCGCCATGAAGAAATGGGGCTACCGGCTCG
This sequence comes from Actinomycetota bacterium, assembly GCA_046727115.1. Classification (GTDB taxonomy): domain Bacteria; phylum Actinomycetota; class Actinomycetes; order Actinomycetales; family Micrococcaceae; genus Arthrobacter. Next base: position 6,075 of record JBKPBZ010000222.1, read on the forward strand.
CGCCCCGCTCGCGCCGGGCCAGGGTTGAAGCCCTGTCCGAGGAAATCACCAGTTCGGTGGGCAACTACGTCATCGGCCAGGCCGCCGTCGCAGTGCTGAACGCCACCTTCGCCTTCATCGTGATGTCGATCATCGGAGTGCCGTTCGCCACGCTGCTGGCGTTCGTGGTGGCCCTGCTGGCGTTCATTCCGCTGGTGGGCGGCATGATTGCCGGGTTCCTGGTGACGATTATTGCCCTGTCTGCCGGCTGGCAGACGGCGATTGTCTTTGCCATCTGCTATTTCGCCTACCTCCAGTTCGAGGCCTACTTCATCTCACCGCGGATCATGCAGAAGGCCGTGGCGGTGCCCGGGGCCGTCGCCGTCATCTCGGTGATCGCCGGCGGCAGCTTGCTGGGCGTGCTCGGCGCCCTGATCGCCATCCCCACGGCGGCAGCGGTCCTGCTGCTGGTCAAGGAAATCTTCATCGCGCGCCAGGACAGCCGCTAACCCGTTCCTGCCCCGAAAAAAGGACGGCCGCACCGTGGATCCACGGTGCGGCCGTTTTTCTGCCCAGTTTTCGCTGGTCGGGCGGCGGCTCAGGCGTGCGCCGTAGCGACCGGCCCGTCCCATTCCTGCGGCAGCACAGTTCCGGCACTCCCTGATCCGGCATTCCCTGGTCCGGCACTGCCGGGGATGACCTCGTCCACAATCTCGTTGAGCACCCGTCCGGCGTACTTCTCCCCCACCCAGAGGTGCTTGGCGCCGTCCACCCCCAGCACCTGTGCCTGCGGGACAAGCGCGAACCGTGCGGCCGCAGCCTCCGGCTGCAGGTAGTCGTCGTGTTCGGGGACCAGCACCTTCAGCGGCTTGCCCGCCTGCGCCCATTCCTTCAGGTGCACGTCCGTGGCCCGGTGCAGCGGAGGCGAGAGCAGAATAGCCCCCTCGATCTCGGAGGCGACGGGCTCAGCCGCGCCGTACATGAGGGCCAGTTCGGTGCCGAAGGACCAGCCCACCAGCCACCGGTTCGGCAGGCCCCGGTCCACGGCGAACTGCACGGCGGCCTCGACGTCCAGACGCTCGCCGATGCCTTCCTCGAAGGCTCCCCCGCTGGTCCCCCGCGGCGATGACGTGCCGCGAGTATTGAAGCGCAGCACGGCGATTCCGGCGAGGGCCGGCAGCCGGTAGGAGGCCTTGCGGTAAACATGCGAGTCCATGAAGCCGCCGTGCGTCGGCAGCGGGTGCAGCGTAATGAGTGTTGCCTTGATCTCGCCGGATTCCGGGACGGCGAGCTCGCCCACCAGCCGGTGTCCGTCCGAAGTGCGGAGTTCGACGTTCTCGCGGTGGGCCGGAAGGACGGTGGACGCGCGGATGGCGGTTGGCGCAGAGGGCTGGGTGAAGACGTACGACGCGGGATCAAAGCTCATGCTGACCAGCTTAGCGATACCGGTAGCTCCGCGAGGTCCAGCAGTTGGTATGCCAGTGGCGCCGCTCGGCCAGACCCGCGGCGGCACCGAAAAGGTGGTCCTCGGACCACACCACCAGGTGGGCGATCCCCGGCAGCACGGCCGTGGAGCAGCCCGGGCAGATGTAGGTCTTCTCGGCACGGCTCGCGGTGATCGGGCGGACCATCCATTCGCCGTCCGGCGCGCTTTCCCGGCGGGCGAAACCCGAGCGGGCGCGCTCCAGATCAAGCTCCGGCGCCGGGCCGTGCTTACCTCCGGAGGCTTTGCTCTTTCCGGGCGCTGCGCTCTTGCCAGAGCCTGTTTTGGCAGAACTTGCGCGGCGGGGACGGTTGGAACGGGGCATGCCTCCATTCTGCCCCAGCCCGGGGCCAGCCCGGAGACTCCGGCGCAGACGGTAGAGTTGACCGGGTGCGTTTAGTCATAGCCCGCTGCTCCGTTGATTACGTCGGCCGCCTCAAAGCCCACCTCCCGCTGGCCACCAGGCTCCTGCTGGTCAAGGCCGACGGCTCGGTCCTGGTCCATTCCGACGGCGGCTCCTACAAACCCCTGAACTGGATGAGCCCGCCGGCGTCCTTGCGGGTCTCCACCCCGGATGAGGTCGACGTCGAGGTCGGCGTCGTCGAACAGTGGACCGTCCAGTCGGCCAAGACCGATGACCGGCTCATTATCAATATCCATGAGCAGCTGCACGACACGTCCCACGAACTGGGCCAGGACCCCGGCCTGATCAAGGACGGCGTCGAGGCGGACCTCCAGCGGCTCTTGGCCGCCCAGATCGAGCTGCTCGGCGATGGGTTCTCGCTGATCCGCCGCGAGTATTTCACCGCGATCGGCCCCGTGGACATCCTGGCCCGGGACGCTGACGGCGCCACGGTCGCCATTGAGCTCAAGCGGCGCGGCGACATCGACGGCGTCGAGCAGCTCACCCGGTACTTGGAACTGCTGAACCGGGATCCGCTGCTGGCTCCGGTCCGGGGAATCTTTGCAGCCCAGCAGATCAAGCCGCAGGCCAAGGTTCTCGCCAAGGACCGCGGAATTGACTGCGTGACGCTGGACTATGACGCCATGCGCGGCGTTGACGACAGTGAATCCAGGCTCTTCTAAAGCTTCCGGCGTCAGCCTTTCCGCGGCGGCGATTCGGGTTAAGCGGTTCTTTGCACAAAATTTGTGCATTTCTTCCGTTCGCCCGTTGACCTAGCGCAAGTGTCATGAAATTCTTATACAAGTCTTTGTGTAGGTGTTATTCATGCTCGCAAGACATGTTGCGAGCGTGAAGCTCCTGCAGCCGCGGTCCGGGAATCCGGAACCGATGCCAAAGGTTCTTCTCGCAGAGTGACCAAGTTCGGTGCGAAGTGTGCCGGACTTATTCAAGATCCACAATGAGGAGAAACAAATGGCACAGGGAACCGTCAAGTGGTTCAACGCGGAAAAGGGCTTCGGCTTCATCACCCCGGATGACTCCGATGGCGACGTCTTCGTTCACTACTCCGAGATCCAGACCGGTGGCTTCAAGACCCTCGACGAGAACCAGCGTGTTCAGTTCGAGATCGGCCAGGGCGCCAAGGGCCCCCAGGCTACCGGCGTAACGCTGGTCTAGTCTCCCGTCGGGAAGTGCTTTTAGGGCATTTCCGGCACCACGAATGATCCCCGGCAATTATGCCGGGGATCATTTTTTGTGCATTGTTCGGCGCAGTGTTTCGGGTCCTCCCCTTTGGGGCACGCGTCTTTGGTCAAGAGCATTGTTACGCCGAATTGCACAGTCGCATTGCGTTTGCGGCAGAGCCCGGATCCGCGCCTGGCACGCGGCAAAAACCCGCCGGACAATACCCTGACGGACCCTAACCCGCCGGCCCTGCCCCGCCGAACGCAAACGGCTAACGCACCAGGGTGCGCAGCAGGCGTGCGCTCTGCCGGACGGACAACCCGGGAAGATACGCACGGCTCAGTGCCCGGCCCATCGCAGGCAATTGCAACGGATCCTGGTAGTAAAGGTAAAGCGTGCGGTAGTCGGGTTTAAAGCGCGATTTGAACGTCGCCAGCGACCGGAACCCGTAGACAGGTTCCAGGGCCCTGCCCACCACGTCCAGGATCCCAGCCAGGCCCTCCGGCCCGGCATCGCGGTCCCCGGCAGCATCTGCGGCAGGGTCTCCTGCTGCGTCTCTGGAGCTTTCGCGGGCAGCGTCTCCGGAAGGCTCTCCGGAAGCGGCCCCGGTCTCACTGCGACCGGCTGCGTCGTCTCCGGTACGGTCCTTCGCCAGCGGCGAGCCGGACAGGGAGATCACCTCGACCGTGCGCTTGAGCTCCAGCACCGCGGAGGCAATGAGGAACTCCATGACGCCGGGGAAGGCGTCTCCGCGCCGGCGCATGAAGTCCAGGGTCCAGCTCACCAGCTGTCCGTTCTCGTACACCGGCAGCCAGCTCGTGACCCCCTGCACGCGTCCGTCGGCATCCACCGCCAGGCAGCACAGCACCTCGTCGTCGTCGAGCTCGTCGATGCTGCCGAGCGTGAAGCCCATCTCCGGCACGTGCTTTTGCGCCGCCCATTCTTCGGAGACCTCACTCAGCTGGGCCCGCAGCGGGGCCGGGAATTCGCTGTAGCGTCCCCACACCGCACGGACGCCGGTTTTCGCGGCACGGTTCAGGGCCGTGCGGACGTTCTGCCACTCCTTGCCCTTGAACTCGAGTTCGCGCACCGCGAGCCTGGTTTCCTGGGCCACGGCCACCCGGCGGAACCCGCGGGCCCGGAGCATCGGCCAGAGGCCGGCGGTGCAGGAGTAGAAACACGGGATCAGGGCGTGCTCGGCGCAGTAGCGCATGAAACCCGCCGCGGTTTCCTCGTGGAGCGCGGCGGTGCCGAAGGGCCCCGCCAGCGTCAGGGCCACGTTGCCGTGCTGCTGATAAGCCACCCCGCCGCGCCGGTCCGGCGTGAACCAGTACTTGTTCGGTTCCCAGAGCGCCATCCAGGACAGCGAGTCTCCACCCTGGCGGATGAGCTCACGGGCCGTGTCCCGGTCGCCGGAGCCGACGTCGGTGCTGTTCAGCCCGGTGCCATGCAGCCGGCGCCGCAGCACCAGCCAGACCGCCGCCAGCGCCACTCCCCAAAAGATGATGCCGGCATAGGCAAACAGAAAGGACTCGACGGCGTTCCGGTTCTGGAAGAGCCGGCTGTAGGCGCCGGGAATGGGCAGCGGAAGATACTGCCGGGCAAGTTCCGCCGCGAGGCCCAGCACTCCCCCGTCGCGGTCCATCCCTCCGGCCGCCAGCCAGGCCACCGCATAGGCGCCGGCGAGTCCCAGCCATGTGCCGCCGACCACAATGCCCAGGACCCGCCGGGCGCTCGGTGCCGTCTCCACCCGGAATTGCCGGCGGTTCAGCCAGAGCAGCACAACGAGCAAGAGCGGAACGGCCACGAGGGGAAGGACGTGGACGAAGCCGGAGCCCATCACGGCCGTGTGCGGCCGGTCGGGGTAGTGCGGAATGCGGGCGAACAGGGCGAGGTATACGGCGGCCAGGGCTGTCACGCCGAGCTGGACGATGATGGCGATGCGCAGGGCCAGGCGGCGGCCCTGGCGCATGCCGTCCGCACAGATCAGCAGCAGGACCACCGGGACCACTGCCAGCGCCAGGCCCAGCGGGCCCGCGAATCCGGCCCTGCCGGCCTCCAGGCAGCTGACGTCGACCGTTCCGCCGCAGTTTTCCTCCAGCTGGCTCAATGTGGGCAGCGGGTTCAGCACGACGTCGCGCAACAACGCCAGGGGCCCGGTGGGGCTGCTGACAGCCGCCGTGAGGATCGGTCCCACCGCGAAGATCGCAACCGTGAGCGCCAGCAGGTTGCGCGTTTCGCGTCCCGTTGAACGGTGGCGGTGCAGCGTCCCCCGGTCGTCCTGGATCCACCAGCCCGCGGCCAGGCCGGCGAGGGCACCGGCGAGCCCCACGACCGTCTCCGGATGCCCGACATAGAGCAGCAGCAGCAGGGACGCGGACACGACGGCGGTCCGCAGCCGCCGCTGCCACAGCGTCGGCAGCAGCCCGCTGGCGGCCAGGGCCACGGCCAGGACGGCGGCGTAGGGGCCGATCAGCCGGGCGTTGACCATGAGGCCGAGCCAGCCGTCGCCGATATACCGGGCCAGTTGGGTGATCAGCAGGAACACGGTCACAGCCGCGAACTGTCCCGCAAAGAAGAACACGGCCGTCCGCAGCGTCCCCAGATGCCGTTCCGCCAGGCCCAGGAGCACCAGGATCATCAGTGATGCGGCCAGGTAGGCCAGCAGGTTGGTGGCGAAAAACTGTGAGGTGAACAGGGACCACCAGTGACCCGCCTTGAGCCCCGGCGCGTTGACGGAGGCGATGGGCAGCAGGGCCTTGGGCGGTCCGGACAGGAAACTGCCCGTGACGGCACCGACGATCAGGAAGGTCGCGAGGACCGCCAAAGTAAAGGGCACGGCCCGGAAGTGCGCCAGCGTCCGGCGCATGCCCTGCCGCCAGACACCCAGCCGCGGCGGGCTCCCCGGCCCGGCCGCGGTCCGTGTGGCGCCGGCGGTGGCCCGGCTCATGGGGAGATCCCCCAGCGCCGGGCCAGGAAGTCCAGTCCGCCGGGCAGGCCGTTGGATGCCGTGTCCCAGGAGTGCCCCGCGTTGGCGATCCGGTGTGTTTCGACCGTGAACCCGGCGCGGTGTGCCGACTCGGAGAGCACGTCCATGTGGCTGATGAATTCCGGGTCCTGGTCGCCGGCGGCGAAGTACACGCCATGGCCGTCGAACCGGTTGTCCGCCATGACGCGGAGCGGGGTCAGCCGGTCGAAGGCCGCGGCGTCTGAGCCGAAGGATGCTTCGATGGTCTTGGCGCGCTCCTTCGCGAGGGCCGGCTCATTCTCACTGGAGAAGGCCAGCGCCGCGCTGTAGACGCCGGGATGCCTCGTCACCATCTGCATGGCGCACGTGCCGCCGAACGAGAAGCCGCCCGCGGCCCACTGCCGCGGATTAGGGTCGACGTCGAGTGTGCGGTTGATCCAGTCCGGCACGTCGCGCGCCAGGAAGGTGTCCACCTGGGCAATCCGGCTGTTGAGGCACAGTGTGTTTCCGGACGG
>JBKPBZ010000223.1:0-38130 GCA_046727115.1 Actinomycetota bacterium
AGGACTACAAGGAGTTCATCGACATGACGGAGGGCGACTGGGTTTTTGTCCCGCCGTACATGCCGCACGTGGAAGCCAACATGAGCATCACCGAGGAACTCGTCTGGCTCACCGCGCGCACGCCGGAAAACATCGTGGTGAACCTCGACGACGTCGACGATTCCGTGCTCGCCGGGTACCGCCGGGCATGACCCCGACGTCGGAAATCCTGCTGTCCGCCCTCGAACTGACGCCGGTCGAACCGGACTTCCTCGACGAGGCCTACACCGCCACGACGCAGTACGTGCCGTGGCCCAAGGCCTACGGCGGGGACATGGTGGCCCAGGCCGCGGCCGCGGCGATGCGCTCGGTGGGGGATGACCGCTCGCTGCACTCGATGCACAGCTACTTCATGCGGCCGGCGGACATCGGCGCCGAGGTCCGCTATGAGGTGGAGCGGCTCCGCGACGGGCGGGGCTACTCCACCAGGCAGGTCCGCGCCTACCAGGGCGGCAAGACCGTCTACGTGGCCATGGCCTCCTTCCACGCGGAGGAATCCGGCGAGGAATTTGCCCGGGCCATGCCGGCCGGAATTCCGGCTCCGGAGTCGCTGCCGTCCTCCGCCGACGTGCTTGACGGCGTCGAAGGCGACGCCGCGGCGTACTGGTCCGGCGGCCGCAGCTTCGACATGCGGCACGTGCCGGGCGCCGTCTATCTCAGCGTTGAGGGGGAACAGGTGCCGCACCAGGCCGTCTGGGTGAAGGCCTTCGACCGGCTGCCGGACGACCCGGACCTGCAGCGCGCGGCGCTGGCCTACGTCTGCGACTACACCATCCTGGAACCGGTCCTCCGGGTGCACGGCTACGCGTGGGGGGATCCTGGCCTGGTCACGGCCAGCCTGGATCACGCCATGTGGTTCCACCGCGAAGGCCGGGTGGACGACTGGCTGCTGTACGTCCAGGAGGCAGTCTCCGCCCAGGCCAACCGCGGCCTGGCGCAGGGTCACTTCTATGACCGGCAGGGCCGGCTCCTGGCCACCGTGGTCCAGGAAGGCATGATCCGGATGTCGACTGCTCCGTAACTGCCCTTTTGGGCGGCCATAACGGCCGTAACGGAGCAATCGATGAGTCGTGAGGTGACTTCCTATCAATGACGATACGAAAGGTTTGCAATGGAACTGACGCCCTCGGCGCACCAGGACACCTTCGCGCGCGACAATCTGCCGCCGGCAGAGCAGTGGCCCGCGCTGGAGTTCACCCTCCCGGAACTGCAGTACCCGCAGCAGCTTAACGCCGCCAGCGCGCTGATTGACGACGCCGTCCGCACTTTTGGCGCGGACCGCCCGGCCCTGCTCACCCCGGACGGCAACGCCTGGAGCTACGGCGAGCTGCAGCGCCGCGCCAACCAGGTGGCCCAGGTCCTGGTCGAGGACTTCGGGGTGGTCCCCGGGAACCGGGTGATGCTGCGCTCGCCGAACAACCCGTGGCTCGTCGCTGCCTGGCTCGGCGTGCTCAAGGCCGGCGCCGTGGTGGTCACGATCATGCCCGCCCTGCGCGCCAACGAGATCCGGACCCTGCTGGAGCTGACCCGACCGGCCACCGCCCTCTGCGACAGCCGGTTCCTGGACGACCTGTCTGAGGCAGCCGGAGACGAGGTGCCGGTGCTGGCCATGGGGGGCAGCACCGGCACGGACCTCGTCGCCCGCTGTGCGGGAAAGAGCGGGGAGTTCAGCGCCGTCCCGACGGCGGCGGACGACGTCGCGCTGCTCGGCCCGACGTCGGGCACCACCGGGACGCCGAAGATCACCATGCACTTCCACCGCGACATCCTCGCCAACGCCGACACGTTCGCCCGGCACATCCTGGCGCCGACGCCGGATGACGTCTTCGCGGGATCCCCGCCGCTGGCCTTCACCTTCGGGCTCGGCGGCCTGGTGGTCTTCCCGCTGCGCTTCGGGGCGGCCGCGCTGCTGACCGAACGCGCCACCCCGCTCGAGCTGGCGCAGGCGGTGCACGCGGCGAAGGCCACCATCCTGTTCACCGCGCCGACAGCCTACAAGGCGATCCTCAAGGAAGGCGCCGAGGGGCTGCTCGCCAGCCTGCGCACGGCCGTCTCGGCCGGCGAGCACCTGCCGGCCGAAACCTGGCGCGCGGTCCACGAACGCACCGGCCTGAAGCTGGTCAACGGGATCGGCGCCACCGAAATGCTGCACGTCTTCATCTCCGCGGCAGGGGAGGACATCCGCGCCGGCGCCACCGGCACGGCCGTCCCCGGCTACCGGGCCACGATCCTGGACGAGGACGGCCGGGAACTCGGCCCGGACGCCGTCGGACGCCTCGCCGTGATCGGCCCCACCGGCTGCCGCTACCTCAACGATTCGCGCCAGCTGGACTATGTGGTCAACGGCTGGAACGTCACCGGCGACACCTTCCGCCGGGACGGCGAGGGCTACTTCTACTACCAGGCCCGCTCCGACAACATGATCGTGTCCTCCGGCTACAACATCGGTGCCCCGGAGGTCGAAGCCGCGATTGACCAGCACCCGGACGTGATGGAAAACGCCGTCGTCGGCAAGCCCGACCCGGAGCGGGGGAGCGTTGTCTGCGCCTTCATCGTGCTGCGCGAGGGCGTCGAGGCCGATGCCGCGAAGCGCAAGGAAATCCAGGACTTCGTCAAGCGGACCATCGCCCCGTACAAGTACCCGCGCCACGTGAACTTCGTTGACAACCTGCCCCGCAACCCCAGCGGCAAACTCCAGCACTTCCGGCTGCGCGAGCAGCTCGCCGCTGACGCCGCCACCCCCGAACCCCAGAACGCTTGAGAGGCACCACATGAAAATCGCAATCATCGGCGGCGGCCCGGGCGGACTGTACTTCGCCGCCCTCATGAAGCAGCTGGACCCGAACCACGAGGTCACGGTCTGGGAACGCAACGCCGCCAGCGACACGTTCGGCTTCGGCGTCGTCTTCAGCGACGAGACCCTCGGCGGAATCGGCAACGCGGACACCGTGATCGCGGAGTACATGTCCGAGCGCTTCGCCCGCTGGACCGACATCGACATCCACTTCAAGGGTGGCCAGCACACCGTCGGCGGCCAGGGCTTCGCCGCCATGAGCCGGAAAGAGCTGCTCGAGCTGCTGCAGCGCCGCTGCGCCGAGCTCGACGTCGACCTGCGCTTCAGCACGCTGGCGCCGGACGTTGAGGAACTCAGCCGGGACTACGATCTGGTCCTCGCCGCGGACGGCCTGAACTCCGCCGTCCGCTCCCGCTTCGCCGAGGTGTTCCGGCCCAGCCTGGACGTCCGCAAGTCCAAGTACATGTGGCTGGGCACCGACCTCGTCTTTGAGGCGTTCAAGTTCTTCGTCAAGGACACCGAGCACGGCGTCATGCAGATCCACGGCTACCCGTACTCGGACGAGGGCAGCACCTTCATCGTCGAAATGCACGAGGACGTCTGGCGCAACGCCGGCTTCGACGCCACCGAGGACCAGGTCTTCCGGCCCGGCGAGAGCGACGAGGCGGCCGTGGACGCAATCCGTGCCCTCTTCGCCGAGGAGCTTGAGGGCCATGAGGTCCTGGTCAACAACTCCAAGTGGATCAACTTCACCACGGTCCGCAACGAGTCCTGGCGGCACGGCAACATCGTGCTCCTCGGCGATGCCGCCCACACCGCGCACTTCTCTATCGGCTCCGGCACCAAGCTGGCCATGGAAGACTCCCTCGCCCTGGCGGCCTGCCTGCACGAGCACCCCGAGCTCGGGGCCGCCCTGGAGGCCTACGAAACCGAGCGCCGGCCCGTGGTCGAGTCCACCCAGCGCGCCGCCCAGGCCTCGCTGGAATGGTTCGAGAACATCGGCATGTACAAGGACCAGAACCCGGTGCAGTTCTGCTTCAACCTGCTCACCCGCAGCCGCCGGATCACCTACGACAACCTCAAGCTGCGCGATCCCGAGTTCGCTGCCCGGGTGGACGAGGAATTCGCCCGCACGCAGGGCATCACGGGCAGTGCCCCCGCGATGTTCCAGCCCTACCGGATCGGCGGGCTGGAGCTGAAGAACCGGATCGTCATCTCGCCGATGGACATGTACTCCGCCACCGACGGCGTCCCGGGCAACTTCCACCTGGTCCACCTCGGCGGCAAGGCCCTCGGCGGCGCCGGCCTGGTCATGACCGAGATGGTCTGCGTCTCCGAGACCGGCCGCATCACGCCGGGCTGCAGCGGCCTCTACAACGAGGCCCAGCAGGAGAGCTGGCGCGCGATCGTCGAGTTTGTACACCACCGCTCGACGGCGGCCATCGGCGTCCAGCTGGGCCATTCCGGCCGCAAGGGCTCCACCAAGCTCATGTGGGACGGCATCGACGAACCGCTCCCCGAGGGCGGCTGGGAACCGGTGGGCCCCTCGGCCATCCCTTACGGCCCCGGCAGCCCGGCGCCGCGCGAAATCAGCCGCGCTGACATGGACCAGATCCGGGACGAGTTCGTCGCCGCCACCGTCCGTGCGGCCGCCTCGGGCTTCGACCTGCTGGAACTGCACTGCGCGCACGGCTACCTGCTCTCCTCCTTCCTCTCGCCGCTCGCCAACCGGCGCAGCGACGAATACGGCGGATCGCTGGAGAACCGGCTGCGCTATCCGCTGGAGGTGTTCGACGCCGTCCGCGCCGCCTGGCCGGCGGGCAAGCCGCTGACCGTGCGGCTTTCGGCGACGGACTGGGCCCCCGGCGGCAACGACGAGCACGACGCCGTCGCGATTGCCGCGGCGTTCGTGGAGCACGGCGCCGACGGCGTGGACGTCTCCTCCGGCCAGGTGGTCAAGGAGGAGAAGCCCGCTTACGGCCGCAGCTACCAGACGCCGTTCGCGGACCGGATCCGGCAGGAAGTGGCGCACAAGGCAGGCGTTGCAGTGATCGCCGTGGGGGCGGTGTCCTCCTACGACGACGTCAACTCAATCCTGCTGGCAGGCCGTGCGGACCTCTGCGCCCTCGGCCGCACGCATCTGTTTGATCCGCAGTGGACTCTGCATGCGGCGATCGAGCAGGATTACCGGGGCCCCGGCGCCGACTGGCCGCAGCAATTCCGGGCCGGCAGCCGGAAGCCGCCGGCGGCCCGCACCGACGCGGTCCGGCCCCGGCTGGCCCTCGTGCGGGAGCCAGAAGCCGCCGAACTGCCGACGCACCTGCGCTGGACGCCGGCCAAGGTGCCGGCGTCGGTCTAGTCCCGGGCGGTCTAGTCCCGGCCGGCGGCCCCGCGGGCGGTGACCTTGGCCGTCAGCTCCGCCGGCCACGGCGTGGCGGCCGTGCCGCCCGGGGCCACATGGGCGGTGACGAAGGACCCGTGGGCGGCCAGGGCGCGGGGTTCGCCGCGGAACTCCTCACCCCACACTTCAAAGCTGAACGTCATGGACGTGCGGCCGATTTTCTCCACCACTACGGTGGTGGTGACCTGCTGGCCGAAGTACAACTTCGCCCGGTAGTTGAGCTCGTGGCGAACCCGCGGCGCCGTCGGGAAATACTCGGGCAGATCCAGGTCCCGGAACAGCTTGGCCTCGCAGGCCTCAACAAAGCGGAGCACCGCAGAATTGTGCTGGTGGCCTGCGGCATCCGTATCCACCCATTCAATGGTCCGTTCCAGGGTTGCCGTCGTGGCCGTGCAGGGAAGGGACTGGGTGGGGTTCATGGATGCCGCCTGGAAGTTCGAAGAGCAGTCAGCAGCAGTGCAGTACTCAACCAGTGCAGTACCCAACCGGTGCATTACTCAATGGAAGGTAAGTCCATGGTAGTAGCTTCACACGTTTCCCCCGGCGCCCCGGAGGCAGCCGCCGAGCCCGTCGACGCGGCCCGGGACACCGCCCGGGGCACAGACGGAGCCCCGGCGCAGCAGGCAGCCGGGACAGTCGCCCAGCTGGTCGGCCGGACCCTCGCGGAGCTCGGCGTCGGGCATGTCTTCGGCGTCGTCGGCAGCGGCAACTTCGAGGTGACCAACGCCCTCCGCCTGGCCGGGGTGCCCTTCACCGCAGCCCGGCACGAGGGCGGGGCGGCCACAATGGCTGACGCCTATGCCCGGATGTCAGGCCGGGTAGGTGTGGTGAGCACGCACCAGGGTTGCGGGCTGAGCAACGCCGTCACCGGGATCGGGGAAGCCGCCAAGAGCCGCACGCCGCTGATCGTGCTGACGGCAGACACGCAGGCCTCCGCGGTCCGCTCCAACTTCAAAATCGACCAGGATGCCCTCGCCCGCAGTGTCGGAGCCGTCAGCGAGCGGATCCATTCCCCGGCCACCGCCGTCGCGGACACCCTCCGGGCCTTCCGGACGGCCCGGAACGAACGCCGCACCGTGGTGCTGAACCTGCCCCTCGACGTCCAGTCCGCCCCGGCCCCCGCAACCGCCCCGGCCGCGGCGGCGCACCCGGCCACCGTCGCCGAAGCCCAGCCGATCCGCCCAGCCGCCCCGAGCGTCCGGCGCCTGGCACACCTGATCAACGCCGCGGAGCGCCCGGTCTTTGTGGCGGGCCGCGGGGCACGGAATGCCCGGGAGGAACTGCTCAGCCTTGCCGCCCACGCCGGTGCCCTCCTGGCCACGTCCGCGGTGGCGAACGGGCTGTTCCACGACGAGGAGTTCGCCCTGGGGATCTCGGGCGGATTCTCCTCACCGCTCAGCGCCGAGCTGATCCAGGGCGCGGACCTGATCGTGGGCTGGGGCTGCGCCCTGAACATGTGGACCATGCGGCACGGCCACCTGATCTCGGACGGGACCGCCGTGGTCCAGGTCGACGTCGAGGACTCTGCGCTTGGTGCCAACCGGCCCATCGACCTGGGCGTGGTGGGGGATGCCGCGCTGACGGCGGCGGATGTCCTTGCGGAGCTGCTGACACTCCAGCCGGCCCCGGAGGGCAGGTACCGCACCGCGGGGAACGCGGCGGCCCTCGCAGAACGCTCGCGCTGGAACGACGTCGAAACGCCGGACCTTTCCGGTGGCGGACGGATTGATCCGCGGGTGCTGAGCCGCGAACTGGACGCCATCTTGCCGGCGGAGAGAATCGTCTCGATTGACTCCGGCAATTTCATGGGCTATCCCAGCACCTATTTGAAGGTCCCGGACGAGTTCGGCTTCTGCTTCACCCAGGCCTTCCAGTCGATCGGCCTGGGGCTCTCCACCGCGATCGGGGCCGCGCTGGCCCGGCCGGACCGGCTGGCCGTGCTCGGCGCCGGGGACGGCGGCTTCCTGATGGGCATCAGCGAACTGGAGACCGCAGTCCGGCTGGAGCTGCCGCTCGTCTGCATCGTCTACAACGACGCCGGCTACGGGGCGGAAGTCCACCACTTCGGCGCGGGAGCTGCGGACGGCGGCGGGACCGCCGCTGATCCCGCCGTTGATCCCGCCGTCGACCTCAGCACCGTTACCTTCCCGGATACGGACATCGCCGCGATCGCCCGCGGCTTCGGGGCGGACGCAGTGACGGTCCGCAGTGTGGCGGATCTCGAGGAGGTCCGCGCCTGGTTGCGCGAGAGTCCCGCCCGCCCGCTGGTTATCGATGCGAAGATCGCGTCCGACGGCGGCGCCTGGTGGCTCGCGGAGGCGTTCAAGGGCCACTGACGCCCTCCACACAACACCTGACGATCGTTACATAAACGATATATGTTGATTTGTTTACTGTCGGAATCAAAGCGTGACACAGTGGGCACAGCATGTGAGCCACGGCACAAATCCCCTACGAAATCTCAATGAGAGGTAATCCATGACGCAGTCAATGTCGACTGAGTTGCGCAACGAGGCCACGACCCACTGGAAGGGCCACTCGGTCCTCATCCTGTGTTTCCTGGCCATCGTCTTTGATGGCTACGACCTGGTGGTCTACGGATCCACCGTCCCCACAATCCTGAAGTTCCAGGAATGGGGCGTCACCCCCGCGCAGGCCGGCCTGATCGGCAGCCTCGCCTTGGTCGGCATGCTGGTCGGCACGCTCTCGGTCGGCATCCTGACGGACAAGCTGGGCCGCCGCCGCATCATGCTCGCCTGCATCGCGTGGTTCTCCATCTGCATGCTGCTCACGGCCTTCGCGCCGTCCGCCGAGGTCTTCGGCTTCCTGCGGTTCCTGACAGGCCTGGGCCTGGGTGGCATTGTGCCGACCTGCATTGCGCTAACGGTCGAATACGCCCGCAAGGAGCGCCGCCAGATCGCCAACGCCGTGATGTTCAGCGGGTACTCGGTGGGCGGCGTGGGCGCCTCGCTGCTCGCCATCAACCTCCTGCAGCACATCGACTTCCGCTGGATGTATGCGATCGGCGCCCTGCCCCTGGTAACCCTGCTCCCCGTCGCTTGGAAGGTCCTGCCCGAATCGGTGGCGTACCTGGCCCGGAAACAGCGCATCGAAGAAGCCAGAGCCACCGCGGACCGCTACGGCCTGGTGTACTCGGACATCGTCACCGCCGACGACGTCAAGACCGGCGCCGAGGCACCGAAGTCGGCCATGAAGACCCTGTTTACCCGCAAGTGGGTCCGCTCCACCGTCCTGTTTGCGCTCGCGAACTTCTGCGGACTGCTGCTGGTCTACGGACTGAACACCTGGCTCCCGCAGATCATGCGCCAGGCCGGCTTCCAGCTCGGGGATGCCCTGACGTTCCTGCTGGTCCTCAACGCCGGCGCGATCGTCGGCTCCATCAGCGCCTCCGTGCTGGCGGACAAGATCGGCATCCGCAAGGTGGTCACCGGCTCCTTCGTCCTGGCTTTCGTGGCGATCCTCATGCTGAGCCTCCAGCTGCCGCTTGCGATGCTGCTGGTGATCGTCGCGTTCGCGGGCCTCGGCTCGGTGGGCACCCAGATCCTGGTGGGCGGCTACTGCGCCACCCACTACCCGCAGTCCCTGAGCGCCACCGCCCTGAGCTGGTCGCTGGGCATCGGCCGCATCGGCGCCATCTGCGGGCCGCTGATCGGCGGGCTGATTGCCGGAATGGCCTTCGGCTGGCAGCTCAACTTCTACATGTTCGCGGGCTTCGCCGTGATCGGGGCCATCGTGGTGTTCTCGGTGCCGAAGCTGACCGAAAAGTAGGCCCTGCGAATAGTCGCGGAGCAGCACACGGCGCGGGGAGGCCCATAACTCTTCGATAAAGGCCCGTCCCGCAACCGCGCGGGGCGGGCCCCGCTGTCTATCCTGAAACGGTTAGCTGCAGTTCGGGGGAAGCGGGGCTACACCCATTTGCCGTCGGCCGAACAAGGATTTTTGTGGCATTCGCAGAGTACGACGTCATCATCCACCGTGACGCCTTGAGCGTGTACAACTTCCTCCTGGACCCGGGCCACCTGCCCCTGTGGCGGGAGGGGGTCCGGAGCGTGAAATTGCTCTCCGGCGGCGCCGGCGCCAAGGGTGCCGTGTACCGGCAGACCCTCGCCGGGCCCGGCGGACGCCCCGTGGCCGCGGACTTCGAAATCATCGAAGCCCGCACGGGGGCAGAGATCCAGTACCAGGTCCTCGCCGGGCCGGCCCGGCCGCACGGCGGCTATTACCTGAGCACAGAGGGTCCCAGCACCCGGGTCCGCTTCGCCCTGAACTACGAGCCCAAGGGCTTCATGGTCCGGATGACCAACCCGTTCCGCCGGCGGATGAGGGCCGAGGTCGGCCAGCTCGAGCGGCTCAAGACCCTTCTCGAAGATATGCCCGCCGCGGAATAGACGCCGGGGCGCAGCCGCCAGTGAAGTCACACTGGGCGGCTGCGCGCCTCCGTGCAGTCCGGCAGGGCGCCGTGCGGTATTTTTGAACCTGTGCTGATCTCTGACCGCGACATTCGAACCGAAATTGACTCCGAGCGTATTGTCCTCGAACCGTTCGACCCCGCCATGATCCAGCCGTCCTCCGTGGACGTCCGGATCGACAGGTTCTTCCGGTTGTTCGACAACCACAAATATGCCCACATCGACCCGGCCGAGGAGCAGCCCGAGCTGACCCGCCTGGTGGAAGTGGAGCCCGGCGAGCCGTTTATCCTGCACCCGGGGGAGTTCGTTCTTGGCTCCACCTACGAGACCGTGACGCTGCCGGATGACATCGCGGCCCGCCTCGAAGGCAAGTCCTCGCTTGGCCGGCTCGGCCTGCTGACCCACTCGACGGCCGGCTTCATCGATCCCGGATTCTCCGGCCACGTCACGCTCGAACTGTCCAACATGGCCACGCTGCCCATCAAGCTGTGGCCCGGCATGAAGATCGGCCAGCTGTGCTTCTTCCGGCTGTCCTCCGCCGCGGAGCACCCTTACGGTTCCGGGGACTACGGCAACCGCTACCAGGGCCAGCGCGGCCCCACTGCCAGCCGCAGCCACCTGAATTTCCACCTCACCGACATCTAGCACCGGCACGCAGGCCGGGCATCCAGCCCGGGCATCCAGTGCCGCGGCTCGTACCGGCGGCAGCCTTACGCCGGGCCGGAGGTCCGGAAAGCGGGTCCCCGCACGGGACGGCGCAGGGCACGGACGAGCGGCTCCACGAAGCGGGCCGCCAGCGGCCCCACGATCGCCATGATCAGGACATAGGCGGTGGCGAGGGCGGCCAGGTCCGTGGGCACCACACCGGAGGCAACGGCCAGTCCGGCGATGACAATCGAGAACTCGCCCCGCGCGATCAGGGCGGCGCCCGCACGGTAACGGCCGGGAACGCCAATCCCGGCCCGCTTTGCCGCCCAGAACCCGGTGACCATCTTGGTGGCTGCCGTCACCACGGCCAGCACCAGGGCCCAGCCGAGGACCGGGGGGATGGACCGGGGGTCGGTGTTGAGGCCAAAGACAACGAAGAAGATCGCCGCGAAGAGGTCCCGGAGCGGTTCCAGGACGCGGGTGGCGCTGTGGGCTGTGGCACCGGAAATGGCGATGCCGAGCATGAACGCTCCGACGGCAGCAGACACCTGCATGGCGGCGGCGAGCCCAGCCACAAGAAGCGCCGCGCCCAGCAGGTTGAGCAGGAAGACCTCGGAGTTCTCGCTGTGCACAGCCTTGGACACGTGGTGGCCGTGCCGCAGGGCCACCACCAGGACCAGGGTGACGACGGCCAGGGAGATGCCCACGGTCTGCAGGCCCATCAGCAAGGTGACGCCGGCAAGCGTGGCGGTCAGGATCGGCAGGTATATGGCCATGGCCAGGTCCTCGAAGACCAGGATGGAAAGGACCACCGGGGTTTCCCGGTTGCCGATCCGGCCGAGATCCGTAATCACCTTGGCCGCGATCCCGGAGGATGAAATGTACGTGACGCCGCCCATCACCATCGCCCCCACGACGCCCCAGCCCAGCATCACTGCGAGCATCGCGCCGGGCAAAAAATTGAGCAGCAGGTCCAGGATGCCGGCTTGCCAGGACCTCCGCAGCCCGGTCACGAGCTCGGCTGCCGTATATTCCAGTCCAAGCATAAGCAGAAGCAGGATCACGCCGATCTCGGCGGAAAGATGGGCGAACTCGTGCATGCCTTCGAGTTTGACGAGGCCGCCGGCCCCGAAGAACAGGCCGCCCACCAGATAAAGCGGGATGGGCGACATGCCGATCCGCCCGGCCAGTCTGGCCAGCAGGCCGAGACAGAAGACGACAGCCCCCAGCTCGATCAGGGTCAGGGCGAGCGGATCCATGCCGCTTATCCGTTGCGCAGGATGCCGGCCGCCGTGTCCAGGCCTTCTTGTGTTCCCACCGCAACCAGGAGGTCACCGGGGTGAAGGACGACGTCGGGTCCCGGGGAGGGCAGGACCTCGCCTTCGCGCATGATGGCCACAATCGAGACCCCGCTGCGGGTCCGGATGCACGCCTTGCCCATCGGCTGGTTCTGGAAGGGGGACTCGGCGCTGATCGAAAACTGGCGCGTGACGATCCCGGGGATTTCCCGGTGCTCTTCGGAGAGTTTCATCGCAAGGCGCTGGCCGCCCAGGAGGTTGCCCAGGGTGGCGGCCTCGTCCGCGGTCAGCGGCACGGAGGCCTGGCAGGTGTCAGGATCGTCCCAGGTCGAGACGATGAGTTCCGTCTGGCCCTCCCGGTATTCCACCACGCCGATCCGGCGTCCGGAGGCAGTCATGAAGTCCTTGCGCCGGCCGAGGCCGGGGAGGTCCGTCTCATCCACGTTCATATCATCAGCCTAGTGCGCGAACCGGTTTTTCGGCCGCCTCAGGCCTCCGGGACCACAGCGATTTCGGTCTGGTCCGGGGCCTTGACCGGCAAGAGCACGAGCAGGCCCGCGAGCAGCACCACCATGATGCCGAGAATGCCCCAGCGCTGGGCCTCGCCTGTTGCCACGAAGGGGGTGGCGGCGGTGATGCACAGGGTGAAAAGGGCGGGGGCGAGGAAGCTCACGGCACGGCCCGTGGTGGCGTAGAGGCCAAAGAGCTCGCCGGATTCGCCGTGCGGGGCGAGCCGGGCGAGGTAGGCGCGGGAGGACGACTGGGCCGGTCCCACGAAGAGGCACAGCAGCAGGCCGAAAATCCAGAACGTTGTGGTTCCGGCCCAGGCCATGCCAAAGAATTCGTAGCTGCCGTTGCCGAGGACCAGGATTGCCGTGCCCGCCACCAGCAGGCCGGCGAGGGAAGCGATAATCACGGCCTTCGGCCCGACCTTGTCATCCAGGAAGCCGCCGAGAATGGCGCCGACGGCGGCCACGACATTTCCGAAGATCGCGAAGAAGATAACGTCCTTGAGTTCGAAGCCAAAGGTGCCGGCCGCGATCACCCCGCCAAAGGTGAAAACCGCGGCCAACCCGTCCCGGAAGATGGCGCTCGCGAGCAGGAAGTAAATGGTGTGCGGGCTGGTCCGGTAGATCGCCCTGATGCGCCGGACGAGCAGGCCGTAAGAGGCAAGGAAGCCAATGCCCGCGCCCCGCTCGGAGCGTGGCAGCTCCGGCACCGCAAACAGCACCGGCAAGGCAAAGATGAAGAACCACAGGGCCGAGAACACTGCCACCAGCCGGATGTTCAGGCTGTCCGCGGTGGAGGCGCCAAACCACTCGAAGCTGGGCTGGACAAAGAGCTGGAGCACAATCAGTAGCGCCGCAATGCCGCCGAGATACCCCATGGCCCAGCCGAATCCGCTGACCTTGCCGATGTTCCGCGGGGTGGAGATCTGGGCGAGCATGGCGTTGTAGTTGACCCCGGCAAATTCGAAGAAAACGTTGCCCAGCGCTATCAGCGTGACGCCGAGGATCAAAAAATCCGGCCGCGGGAAAACGAAGAAGCACAGCCCGGTCAGGAGCGCGACGGCGGCCGTGTTGACCCCCAGCCACAGCTTGCGCCGGCCGCCGGTGTCCGAGCGCTGCCCGGTGACCGGGGCCAGGAGGGCAACGGCCAGGCCGGCGATGGCCAGCGCGGCGCCCAGGACCGCCGAGGCCTGGTCCTCCCCGCCGAAGGCCTTGGAGGTCAGATAGACGGTGAAGACAAACGTTGTCATGACGGCGTTGAAGGCTGCCGAACCCCAGTCCCAGGCGGCCCACGCGAGGATCCGGCCCCTGTGCGGGACGGGACTTCCCGATTCCAGTTCCGAGGGGCGCATGGCCTCTGGGGCGGCGGCAGTATTCATAGCCTGAATGGTAACCGCCCAGGGTGTCGTTGGAGGGGCAGCATGCGGGGTCGCCGGCGGGTGTTGCCGGTGTCCCTGCCAAAAGAATTTGTACACGCTTGGTAAACTGTCGGCACCGAACCTAACGAATGACCCGCCTGCTCCAACTTGCTGACAATCGACTTTCTGACGTTGCGGAGATACCAGTGATCACAGTCCTTGCCGTGCACTTTGCGGTGGCTGCTGTGGCCCCGCTGCTGTTCCGAAGGTTTGGCAGGAACTCGTTCTTCGCCCTGGCCGCGGTCCCCGCGGCCTCCTTTGTCTGGCTGCTGCTGCAGCACGACGCCGTCTATACGGACGGGGCGATCACCGAGGTGGTGCCCTGGATTCCCGGGCTGCAGCTCGACCTCGCGTTCCGGATGGATGCCCTGGCCTGGGTCATGTCCTTGCTGGTGCTGGGGGTGGGCGCGCTGGTGCTGGTCTACTGCGCCCGCTACTTCGAGGACAAGGACGACTACCTCGGCGGCTTCGGGGCGCAGCTCCTGGCCTTCGCCGGTGCAATGTTCGGCCTCGTTATCGCTGATGACCTTCTGCTGATGTTCATCTTCTGGGAACTGACCACGGTGCTGTCCTACCTGCTGATCGGCTACGCCCGTACCCGGCTGTCAGCGCGGCGCTCGGCGCTGCAGGCGCTGGTGGTGACCACCGCCGGCGGGCTGGCCATGCTTGTGGGGCTCATCATCCTCGGGGCGACGGCCGGAACCTACCGGATCCAGGCCATCCTGGACCAGGCTCCCGCCCTGGTCTCCGGCCCCGCGGGCGGCGCAGTGAACGCCGCCGTCGTCCTCATCCTGATCGGTGCGATCACCAAGTCCGCCCTGGTGCCGTTCCACTTCTGGCTACCCGGCGCGATGGCTGCCCCCACGCCCGTGAGCGCCTACCTGCATGCCGCGGCCATGGTGAAGGCCGGGATCTACCTGGTTGCCCGGCTGGCCCCCGGATTCGCCGAAACACCGCCGTGGCTGCCGATCGTGCTCGGCCTGGGCCTGGCCACCATGCTGGTGGGCGGCTACCGGGCCCTGCGGCAGACCGACATCAAGCTCATCCTCGCCTACGGCACCGTGAGCCAGCTGGGCTTCATGACCATGGTGGTGGGCCTGGGCACCCCCGAGGCGGCGCTCGCCGGACTGGCCTTCCTCCTGGCGCACGGGCTGTTCAAGGCCACGCTCTTCCTGGTGGTGGGCATCATCGACCACCAGGCCGGGACCCGGGACATCCGCGAGCTCTCCGGCGTCTACGGCTCGGCCCGGGCACTGGCGATCGTAGCGGCGATCGGCGCGGCCTCGATGGCCGGCGTACCCCCGCTGGCCGGCTACATCGCCAAGGAATCGGTGTTCGAGGCCTTCATCGAGTACACCTCGGCGTCCGGGACCGGGCCCTGGCTGCTGGGAGGTGTGGTCCTGGGCTCCATCCTGACCTTCGCCTACAGCGCCCGCTTCATGTGGGGTGCCTTCGCCGTCAAGACCGGCGTGGAGCCCACGGACTTCAAGCCGGTCAAACCCGCCTTCCTTGCCGCGCCGGCGATTCTGAGCCTCCTCACGGTCCTTTACGGACTATGGCCCGCCCCCGTTGACGGCTGGATCCAGCCGTATGCGGAGCTCTTCGTGGACGGCTCCGAGTCCTCGCCCGGGCACCTGGCGCTGTGGCACGGCCTCACCCCGGCCCTGGGGCTGACCGCGGTGACGTTCGTCCTGGGCCTGGCCATGTTCTACGGCCGCAACGCCGTGGCCCGCCTGCAGGCACGGGTGCCCGGCTGGATCGACAGCGACCGCGCCTATCAGCACACGATCGGCGCCCTGGACGACACCGCTGTCTGGATCACCGGCCGGACCCAGCGAGGCTCGCTGTTCTTCTACCTCTCAGTCATCCTGACCGTGGCGTTCGTCCTGCCGCTGACGGCGCTGCTGCTGGCCAACAAGCCGCTGCCGGACGGTCTCTATTTCATCGATCCCGGAGCGCCGCTGCAACTGGTGGCCGGCGCCGGGATCGTGATCGGGGCGCTGGCCGCGGTCCGCGCCAACAAGCGGTTCCTGGCCGTCCTGATGGTCTCCGTCACCGGCTACGGGATCGCCATGATGTTCGCGCTGCAGGGGGCACCGGACCTTGCCCTGACCCAGATGCTGGTCGAAACCATCATCCTGGTGGCGTTCGTGCTGGCCATGCGGAGCCTGCCGCCGGGGCTGCGGGACCGCACCGGCGGCAAATACCGGGTCATCCGCGTCGTGATCGGCCTGGCCTTCGGCGTCACCATGATCTTCGTGGCGATCTACGCCCTCGGCGCCCGGGTGGCAACGCCGGTCTCCCTGCAGTTCCCGCAGCTGGCCTACGAGGGCGGCGGCGGCCTCAACGTCGTCAACGTGACCCTGGTGGACATCCGGGCCTGGGACACCTTTGGCGAGATCTCCGTCCTGGCCCTGGCCGCCACCGGCGTGGCCAGCCTCATCTTCGTCCGGGGCCGCGGCGACCGCATCCGGACGTCCGCGACTGTCGCGGAAGGGACCGTGGGCCGGCGGACCGGGGCCAGGGGCAGCACCCGGGACGACGCCGCCCTGGCGATGTCCCGGCGGTTTGCTGCCGCCACCAGCGACGCCTGGCTGGTGGCCGGCCGGACGCTGGCGCCCGAGCGCCGCTCGATCATCTTCGAGGTAATCACCCGCCTGATCTTCCACTCGATCATCGTGTTCTCCCTCTATCTGCTCCTCGCAGGCCACAACCTGCCCGGCGGGGGCTTCGCCGGTGGCCTCACCGCCGGCCTCGCCCTGACCATCCGCTACCTGGCCGGCGGCCGCTTCGAACTCCGCGAAGCAACGCCCGTCGGCGCGGGCACCCTGCTGGGGATCGGCCTGGCCACCGCGGCGGCCGCCGGAATGACGCCGCTGCTGCTGGGCGGCCAGGTGTTCCAGAGCGCCATCGTGGAGCTGTGGCTGCCGGTCTTCGGCGACATCAAGTTCGTCACCTCGACCATCTTCGACATCGGCGTGTACATCGTGGTGGTCGGACTGGCTCTGGACGTGCTGCGCAGCCTCGGTGCGGAAATCGACGAGCACTTCGAAGAGCCCGCCGAAGAAGAGGGCGGCCCCTCCGGGGACGAGGACAGCGGCGGAATCCCCGCCGAGGCCACGGTCGAGGCCGAGGACGCCGAAACCACTTCCAAGGGGAGAACATGAGCGTCAACCTGACCCTGCTGACGGTGATGGGGGCCCTTTACGCCTGTGGCATCTACCTGATCCTTGAGCGCAGCCTCACCCGTGTGCTGCTCGGCCTCATGCTGCTGGCCAACGCCACCAACCTGCTAATCCTCGCCACCGGCGGCTACGCCGGGCTCGCGCCGATCTTCGACAAGGACACCCCGGCGGGGGACTACAACGACCCCCTGCCGCAGGCCCTGATCCTGACCTCAATCGTGATCTCCTTCGCCGTGACGGCCTTCATGCTGGGGATCATCTACCGCACCTGGGTCCTGGCCCGCCAGGACGAAATCCAGGACGACGCCGAGGACCGCCGCGTCGCGGAAACGCCCAGCTTCGATGCCGAGGACGACTCCGTCATCCCGATGGAGACTTCAGAATTCCCGCTGGCCATGGCCGGCTCCGACGCCTCCGCAGCCAACGGCACGGCTGCGGTCATGTCCGGTGGCCGCCCGATGCGGGCCGACAAAGCCGCCTCTGAAGAACAGCCCGGTTCCCTGAACGTTGACCCCAGACCGGAAGGAGGCGGAGAGTGAACATCACCAGCTTTGCCCCGCTCGCCGTCGTACTTCCCATCCTGGGCGCCGCCCTGACCTTCCTGCTCATCCACTACCCCCGGGCCCAGCGCGCGATCAGCATCACCGTCCTGACCCTGACCCTGCTGCTGGAATGCTGGCTGCTCGCCTCCGTCTGGGAAGGCGGGACGGCCGCGGTGGATATCGGCGGCTGGCTGCCGCCCTGGGGCGTCGTGCTGGTGGTGGACCAGTTCTCCTCGCTCATGCTCGTGGTGTCCTCGACCGTGAGCCTTGCGGTGCTCATCTACGCAACGGGACAGGGCATGGCCGACGGCGACCGCGACGCGCCGGTCTCGATCTTCCACCCGACCTACCTGATCCTCGTGGCGGGGGTGTCCAACGCCTTCCTTTCCGGAGACCTCTTCAACCTCTATGTCGGCTTTGAGATCCTGCTGACGGCCAGCTATGTGCTCATCACCCTCGGCGGAACGGGACCGCGCATCCGCGCCGGCGTGACCTACGTGGTGGTTTCGGTCGTGTCCTCGGTGCTGTTCCTGATCGCGATCGCCATGATCTACGGCGCCACCGGAACGATCAACATGGCGGATCTCGCCATCAAGCTCGGGGACCTCGACCAGGGCACGCGGACGCTGCTGCACGTCATGCTGCTGGTGGCCTTCGGCATCAAGGCTGCCGTCTTCCCGCTGTCCTTCTGGCTTCCGGACTCCTATCCCACCGCACCGGCCCCGGTCACCGCGGTGTTTGCCGGGCTGCTGACCAAGGTGGGCGTCTACGCCATGGTCCGCACGGAGACGCTGCTGTTCCCGGGGGACGCCCTCAACGCCCCGCTCATGGTTGCGGCGCTGCTGACCATGGTGGTGGGCATCCTCGGCGCCCTGGCCCAAAGCGACATCAAGAGGCTCTTGTCCTTCACCCTGGTCAGCCACATCGGCTACATGGTCTTCGGCCTGGCCATGTCCACGGTGGCCGGCCTGGGCGCCGCGGTGTTCTACGTGGCCCACCACATCACCATCCAGACCAGCCTGTTCCTGGTGACCGGTCTGATTGAACGCCGCGGCGGCAGCTCGTCCATGGACCGCGTGGCCGGGCTGGCCAAGCTCTCCCCGGTACTGGGGGTCCTGTTCTTCGTTCCCGCCATGAACCTGGCCGGAATCCCGCCGTTCTCGGGGTTCCTGGGCAAACTGGGGCTGCTTCAGGCAGGCGTCGAACTCGGCACGCCGCTGGCCTACGCCTTGGTGATCGGCGGCGTGCTGACCAGCCTGCTGACCCTGCTGGCGATCGCGAGGGTGTGGAACCGGGCGTTCTGGCGCAAGCCCGAGGACGCTGAGCACCCCGACCCGGTGCTTCTGGCGGCGCCGGCGGACTCCGCCACCGGGGACCGGGCCGGAAAGACGAACGTGACCCTGCTGCCCCGCACCATGGTGGGCTCCACCCTGGGTCTGGTGGTCTTTGGCGTGGCCCTGACGGTCTTCGCCGGACCGCTGTTCAGGGTGGCCGACCAGTCCGCCGAGGACATGCTGGACAGGTCCTCGTACATCCAGGCCGTGCTGGGCGAGGACGCGCCGGTGCCGCCCGTGCCTCCGGCGGTCCAGCCCGGGCAGGCCCAACAGCAGGGCGGCGGCAAATGAACCGGAAAAGGATCTCGCTGCGCCAGGAACTGCCGCTGCTGGTGTGGCTTGTTTTTGTCTGGGGCGCGCTGTGGCAGAACTTCAGCCCGGGCAATCTCCTCTTCGGGGCCCTCATCGCGGTGCTCGTGGCGCGCATCTTCTATTTGCCCCCGGTGGAGCTCGGCGGCCGCTTCAACGTGCTCCGCGCCGTGCCGTTCGCCCTCATCTTCCTCGGAAAGGTCGTCGCGGCAAGCTTCCAGGTCCTGTACCTCGCCGTTGTCCGCGGCCCCAACGTGGTCAGCGCAATCGTCGCGGTGCCGCTGCGGAGCCATTCCGACCTCCTGGTCACGGCCACCGGGCATGTGATCTCGCTGATTCCGGGGTCCCTCGTGGTGGAGGTGGACAGGTCAACGTCCACGCTCTACATCCACGGCATCAACGTCCGCCATGCCGAGGACGCGGCCAAGCTGCGCAAGGAGGTCCGGGACACCGAGGCCGGGCTGATCCGAATCATGGGGACCAAAGACGAACTGTCCGCCCTCACACAGGAGCTCGCCGCATGATGCAGACCGTCCTGACGGTGACCGCCGTCGTACTTTCGCTGGCCGCGGCGGGGGCGATCATCCGGATCGGGCGGGGCCCCTCGCTGCTGGACCGGGTGCTCGCCGCCGACGTGCTGCTGGCCATGTTCGGGGCGGCACTGTGCATCGACATGGCCGTCAACCGGCACCTCAACAACCTGATGCTGCTCGTTGCGATTTCGCTCATCGGCTTCGTCGGCTCGGTCACCGTGGCCCGCTTCGTGGCTGAACGGAGGGAGGGCACCCGTGAATCCTGAAACAGTGGTCGATGCCGTCTCCGCCGTGTTCATGGTGGTCGGCGCGGTCATGTCCCTCGGCGCCGCGATCGGGCTGTTGCGGTTCCCGGACCTCATGAGCAGGATGCACGCGGCCACCAAGCCGCAGGTCCTGGGCCTGTTCCTGCTGTTGGCGGCCCTTGGCCTGCAGATGCGCACCTGGTGGGTGTGGCCCGTCCTGCTGGTGGCGTGGCTCTTCCAGCTGCTCACCGTCCCCGTGTCCGCCCACATGGTGGGCCGGGCCGGCTACCGGACCAAGCACCTGCACCCGGAGCTGTTGAGCTCCGACGAGCTTGAAGCCGTGGTCCAGAAAGCCGCCCAGAAGGCCGCCCAGAAGGCCGCCAGGCACGGAGTGGAGGACGACGACGCCGGCCGCTGAACCCGTGGGGGCCGTGCGCGGCGGCCGGTGCCGGGGCCAGCCGAGTCCGGTCAGACGATGTCTTGGGACTTGGCGAAGCGGGTGATCGCGCGCTGGGTGCCGCGGTTGGCGAGCACCTGGATGATGGCGCTGACCGATGCGGAGATCAGGGCGAACGTCAGGGCCGAGCGCAGCGTGGTGGGGACGTCTTCGTCGTGGCCCGTGGGCGGCTTGTTGCCCGTGGACTTCTCCCAGATGGCGTCCACCAGCTTGGTGCCGGCAAAGCCGGCCACGAGGCTGATGCCGGTGCCGAGCAGCTTGATGACGATGTTCATTCTTCGGTCTCCTTGGGACGGGAACGGGTTTCCCCTAGCCTAGCGTTCCGGTGTCAGGACCATCCGCAGGGCCTCGACCACGAGGTCGTGGTCCGCCTTCTGGGGCAGGCCGGAGACGGTGACGACGGCGACGGCGCCCGTGCCGCGGACGTAGATCGGGAACGCCCCGCCGTGGGCGGCGAACTCCGTCTGGTCCCACCAGGCGTTGTCCTCGATCCTTCCGCCGGCAGCCCGGGCCCGGAGGCCCACCAGCAGGGACGGAACCTCGTACCGCAGGGCGGTGCGCTTCTTGGCGTTGATCCAGCGCTCATTGTCCGGCGTGGCGCCGTGCAGTGCGGCGTGGAAGAGCACCTGCTCGCCTTTGGTGATGTCGACGGCGATGGGCAGCGAGCGTTCCCGGCCCAGTTCGACCAGGAGGAGACCGAGGTCGAGGGCGTCGTCCTTGCTGAACGACGCGAACTGAAGCGCATCCATCTCGGCCAGCACGCGGCCGATGAGCGCCGCCAGTGACCCCTGCGGCTGCGGCTCGCTCGAGTCAGGGTCGTATTCCCCGGAGGGATCATGTGTGGCTGGTGTCTGCGTCAAAATAATCCAGCTTTCCCGTAGGTGGCGCGGCCGCCCGCGGGCGGGTCCGGGTGTCCGACACGTCGACTCTACCAAGCCGCTTTTCCCGGCCGCGGCGGCCGTCCCTTCCCGGTCCCCGATTGTGACGGCACACCACTGAAAACCCGGCCGTCCGGGTGTAAACTGAGCCAGCCCACAAGGGCGAAATAATTTACGACAGGGGAGCGCCGCCGTCGGGCATCGCCGGAAAAATCCGGGGAAACCGCTGGTGGGCGCTGAGAGTGCGGACAGCCGCAGACCCTCGAACCTGATCCGGTTAGTACCGGCGCAAGGGAGTCGAGTTCTCAGGGTGCGCGGAGGGCGGCGGAAGCCGAGGCCGGCCGGAGCACCCTCCCCTCCTGTTCCTCAGGAGGACGAAATGACAGATATTTCAGCGCAGCATGGTTCCACCAGCCGTTCATCCGCCCGGCGCAACTACAGCTGGCGGGTGGTGGACATTGTGGTGGCCGCGTTGATCGCAGTGGCCGGCGGCGTCATTTTCTGGGCCTGGTCCCAGGGCGCGAACCTGATTTCGGCCCCGGTCAACGCGCTCTACCCGCCGCTAAGCGGACTCTACGCCGGCGGCTGGATGATCCCGGCGGTGCTGGGCATGCTCATCATCCGCAAGCCGGGCGCAGCGCTGTTTTGCGAAACCGTCGCGGCCACGGGCGAGCTCATCATGGGTTCGCAGTACGGCACCACGGTACTGATCTCCGGCATCCTGCAGGGCCTCGGCGCGGAACTGGTCTTCGCGGCGTTCCTCTACAAGAAGTTCAACCTGCCGGTTTCGTTGCTGGCCGGAGCCGGCGCTGGCCTCTTCTGCGGCCTGAATGATTCCTTCCTGCCGTGGGGCTGGAACATCGCCTACGCAGCCGGCGACAAGCTCGCCTACATCGTCTTCACGACAATCTCGGGCGCAATTATTGCCGGCGGACTGGCCTGGCTGGCCACCCGCGGCCTGGCCAAGACAGGAGTGCTGGGTTCCTTTGCCTCCCGCAAGGCCGCCACGGAGCCTGTGTTCTCCTGATCTCCTATCCTGAACCTCTCATCCTGAATCCTGCAGAGAACCCATGAGATCTTCACCAGGCGTCCGGCCGGCCGCCATCACGGCCCGCGGCTGGGGCTGGCGGCATGCCGGACGGCCCCGGCCCGCGGTCAGCGGCCTTGACCTGGACATCCGGCCGGGGGAGCGCGTGCTTCTGCTGGGGCCCTCCGGGGCGGGCAAATCCACGCTGCTCCATGCCCTGGCCGGCGTGTTGGGCGACAGCGCGGCCGGCGCCCCGGGGCCAGCCGGCGACTCGGGCGACTCGGGCGACGCCGACGAGACCGGCAGCCTGCTGATCGACGGCGCCCCGCCACGGGCGCAGCGCGGCCGCGCCGGGCTGGTGCAGCAGGACCCGGAAACCCAGGTGGTGCTTTCCCGCCTCGGCGACGACGTCGCTTTCGGGGCGGAGAACCTCGCCGTCCCGGCGGCAGAGATCTGGCCGCGCGTGCACGAGGCGCTGGACGACGTCGGGCTGGGCCGGCTGCCGCTGGACCACCCGACCTCGGCCCTCTCCGGCGGACAAAAGCAGCGGCTGGCGCTCGCCGGGATCCTCGCGATGCGGCCGGGGCTGCTGCTGCTCGACGAGCCGACCGCCAACCTCGACCCCGCCGGCGTCCTGGAGGTCCGCGACGCCGTGGGCCGTTGCCTGGACAAGACCGGTGCCACCCTGGTGGTCGTGGAACACCGGGTGGGGGTCTGGAAAGACCTGGTGGACAGGATTGTGGTTCTGCAGCCCGGGTCCGCCACGGACTCCGCGGTATTGAACTCCGCCGTGCTCATCGACGGGCCGCCGGACCGGGTCCTGGCCGAGGCGCGGGACATGCTCATCGGTGCGGGCGTCTGGGTGCCGGGCTACGTCCCGGCGACTCGGACGCGGCGGCCGGCGCGGGACGCTGGGCAGCTCCTGCTCGCGGCCGACGCGCTAGCGGTGTCCCGCGAGCGGCCGCGGCGTGCCGGGCTGCGCGACGGCTTCCGCACGATCGCCCCGCGGCCGGTTCAGGCCGGGGTTTCGGTCCAGGTCCGCGCCGGCGAGGCCCTGACCATCACCGGACCGAACGGCGCGGGAAAGTCCACCCTCGCGCTGACGCTGGCCGGCCTCCTGCGGCCCGTTGCCGGGACGGTCTCGGCCGCGCCGGACCTGAGTAGTCGCCGAGGCGATGGCGCCGGCACCGATCCGTACCGGTGGAAAGCCCAGCAGCTGATCGCCAGGATAGGCACCGTGTTCCAGGAACCCGAGCACCAGTTCGTCACCGGCAGGGTCCTGGACGAGCTCATGTTCGGCCCCCGCCACCTCGGCTACGGCGAAGACCGCGTGGACGAGCTGCTGGAGCGGCTGCGGCTGACCGAGCTCGTGGACGCCAACCCCTACACGCTCTCCGGCGGCGAGAAGCGCCGCCTTTCGGTGGCCACGGTGCTGGCGGCGCACCCGCAGGTGCTGGTCCTGGACGAGCCCACCTTCGGCCAGGATGCCAATACGTGGGCCGAACTTGCCTCCTTTTTGTCCGAGCTCCTGGACGCCGGCACCGCCGTCGTCTCCGTGACGCACGACGCCGAATTCAGCGCCGTCCTCGGCGGCACCGAACTCCGTCTCCGGCCACGGGAAACCGCCGCCGATGCTCCCGGCCCGGAACTTGAGCTGCCGGAAGGGGCCTCGCCATGAGGGACGCACTGAGCCTGCGCGGCAACCATGCGCTGCTCACCCGCGCCAACCCGCTCGCCAAGTTCACGGCGGTCACCCTGATCACGCTGGTTTTGGCGCTGTCCATTGACTGGGTCTCGGCGTCGGTGGCGCTGGCCTTCGAACTGCTGCTCCTGCCTCTGGCCGGCCTGACCCTGGCACTGCTGTGGCAGCGCGGCTGGCCGCTGATCCTCGCGGCGGCGCTGGGCGGCTGGAGCACCGCCATCCTGGCGCCAGACGCCGGTCCCATCCTGGTCGACGCCGGGATATGGTCCATCAGCGCCGGCTCCCTGCAACTGGGGATCGGCTTCATGCTCCGCGGGCTTGCCATCGCACTGCCTGCGGTGCTGCTGATGAGCTGCACCGACCCCACAGACCTGGCCGACGCCCTGGCCCAGAACGCAAAACTGCCGCACCGGTTCGTCTTGGGCACCTTGGCCGCCATGCGGCTGGTCGGAATCATGGCCGAGCAATGGCAGACGATCGGCATGGCCCGGCGGGCCCGCGGGGTGGGCTCGAGCGGCAATCCCTATCAGCGCTTCCGCGCCACCTTGGGCCAGAGTTTCGGCCTGCTGGTGCAGGCCATCCGGAGCGCCTCACGGCTCGCGGTGACCATGGAGGCCCGCGGCTTCGGCGGCGCAGCGCGGACCTGGGCCAGGCCATCCACTTTCAGCGGACTCGACGCCTGGGTGCTGCTGGGCGGGCTGGGCATCGCGGCCGCCGCCGCCGCCGCGGCCCTCGGTGCGGGCACCTGGAACCTCGTCTTCCTCACCCGCCAGTAGCTGGCGCCGCCGCGGTCGGCGCCTCTGTCGGCGTAACTGTCGGCGCCCCTGTCGGCGCCCTTGTTTTCGGACACCGGCGGCGCGCGCAGCCCGCGGGTTATCGCATGATGCGGGTATCGCTGTGAGATAAACGGCATTCCGGCCGGAATGCCGGAGCTCAGTAGATCATCCGTGATATTTTCAGGACATGACTCAACCGACTGCTGAACATGTAGGCCTCCTGCTCCGCGAAGCCCGGGGGGCGAAAGGCTGGACCCAGGGACAACTCGCCGCCGAGCTCGGCACCAGCCAGAGCGCCATCGCCCGGATGGAACAGGGCAAGCAGAACCTGAGCCTGAAGATGATCCAGCGCCTGGAGGCGATCGTCGGGCACAGCATCGTGAAGGTGGGCCGGTCGCAGATGACCCACCTCCGGGTCGAGGGCGGCCACACGCTCGCCGGTGCGGTGGACGTCAACAGCAGCAAGAACGCCGGCGTCGCGCTGTTGTGCGCCAGCCTCATCAACCGCGGCACCACCACCCTGCGCCGGCTGGCCCGGATTGAGGAAGTCAACCGGATCGTGGAGGTGCTGACCAGCATCGGCGTCGAATGCACCTGGCTGAACGCGAACGACCTCCAGATCCGCCGCCCCGCGGTCCTGGACCTGGCGTCCATGGATGTGGAGGCGGCCCGCCGGACCCGCAGCGTCATCATGCTCCTGGGCCCGCTGCTGGACGAGGCCGACACCTACCGGCTGCCATACGCCGGCGGCTGCGACCTCGGCACCCGCACCGTGCAGCCGCACATGCAGGCACTGCGCCAGTTCGGCCTGAGCGTGGAGGCGAAGTCCGGGTTCTACGCGGTGCAGGCGCCGCCGTCGGACGCCCGCGACCGCTCCTTCGTGCTGAGCGAACGCGGCGACACCGTCACCGAGAACGCCATCATGGCCGCTGCCCACCGCCGCGGCACCACCATCATCCGCAACGCCAGCCCCAACTACATGGTGCAGGATCTCTGCTTCTACCTGCAGATGCTTGGTGTGGAGATCGCAGGGGTTGGCACCACCACGCTGGAGATCACCGGGCGCCCCTCGATCGACGCCGACGTCGAATATTTCCCGTCCGAGGACCCGATCGAGGCGATGAGCCTCATCACCGCCGGCATCGTGACGAACTCGGAAGTCACCATCCGCCGCGTCCCGATCGAGTTCATGGAGATCGAACTCGCCACGCTCGAGCAGATGGGCCAGCGGCTTGAGGTCTCCGGGGAATACTTTGCCCGCAACGGCCGCACCCGCCTGGTGGACGTCACCACCAAGCCTTCGGAGCTGCGGGCGCCGGAGGACAAAATCCACCCCATGCCCTTCCCCGGCCTGAACATCGACAACCTGCCCTTCTTCGCGGTGATCGCCGCCAACGCCCACGGCCAGACCATGATCCATGACTGGGTCTACGAGAACCGGGCCATCTACCTGACCGAGCTGAACAAGCTGGGCGCCCAGGTCCAGCTGCTCGATCCCCACCGGATTTATGTCAACGGCCCCACCAAGTGGCGTGCCGCCGAGGTGGGCTGCCCGCCGGCCCTCCGCCCCGCCGCCTGCCTGCTGCTGGCCATGCTGGCGGCCCGCGGCGTGTCCGAACTGCGCAACATTTATGTCATTGAGCGCGGCTATGAGGACCTGGCCGAACGGCTCAACACCATCGGCGCGAAGATCGAGTATTTCCAAGACTAGTTCCAGGCTGAGCCCAAGCAACGCGGGGTCACTCCGCACCCATCCGAAAGCGTGAGCCGGGTGCGGAGTGACCCGCGGTGGTGTAGGCGCGTTTCAGCGGATCCTGACGCACAATAGATTCATGCGCACGTTCGGCGTGGAGGAAGAACTGCTGATAGTGGATCCCGAATCGGGGATGCTGCTTGCCCTCGCCGACCTGATGCTGCCCAGCCTGGTTCCGCCGACGGAGCCGGACGCCGACAGGATTCCCGCGACAGGGAAACCGGTCCACGAGGGCGCGGACTTCAGCTACGAACTTAAGCTCGAGCAGATCGAGACCCAGACGCATCCGTGCCTTGACTACACGGAACTGCTCCGGCAGCTCAGGCGGGGCCGGGCCCTGGCTGACCAGGCCGCGCGGGCGCACGGCGGCCGAGTCGCCGCCCTGGCCACGTCGCCCCAGGGCTCCGCCACGCACCTGACGCCGAATCCGCGCTATATGACCATGCAGCAACGCTTCGGGCTCACCGTCCGGAACCAACTGACCTGCGGCCTCCACGTCCACACCTTTGTGGAGTCCCCGGAGGAGGGCGTGGCCGTGATGGACCGGATCCGCGACAAGCTTGCCGTGCTGATAGCACTCAGCGCGAACTCCCCGTTCTGGAACGGGGCCGAGACCGGATTCGAAAGCTACCGCACCCAGGCGTGGAACCGCTGGCCGGGGTCGGGTCCCACGATGATCTTCGGCAGCCTGCCCGTCTACCGCCGGGTGGTGACCCGCCTGGTGCAAAGCGGCGTCCTGATGGATGAGGGGATGGTCTATTTCGACGCGCGGCTGTGCCGGCAGCATCCCACCGTGGAGATCCGGGTCGCCGATGTGTGCCTGCGGGCCGAGGACGCTGCCCTGATTGCCGTCCTGGTGCGCGCCCTCGTGGAATCGGCGGCGCGGGAGTGGAACGACGGCGTCGATCCCGCCCCGGTGCCCACGCTGCTGCTGAGGATGGCCGCCTGGCAGGCCAGCAACTGCGGACTGCGCGGGGAGCTCCTGGACTTTGGAACCTTCACCCCTGCCCCGGCCGCGGACGTGGTCAGGGCACTGGTGGATTTCGTGGCCCCGGTGCTCGAGGAGCAGGGCGAGCTGGAGATGGTGCGCGCGGGAGTCGAACGGATCCTGGCGGAGGGCACCGGCTCACAGCTGCAGCGCGGACCGTTCCGGGCGGGCGGACTGCCCGCCGTCGTCGAACGGGCCGTCGAGCTGACCACCCAGGGGTCCGCGCCGGATACCGCCACCAAGGGACAGGCCGACAAGGGCCCGCCCCTGGGCCGGGTGCGCCGGGGCTGACCGGGAGCCGGCGGCCCAGACCTGCTTGAACGCTAGGCCTGCCCGTTAGACCTGTTTGAGCGCTTGGCCAAGGTCGCGGATCAAGTCCTCGACGTCCTCCAGGCCCACCGAGAGCCGGACAACGCCGTCGCTGAGCCCGATCGCCGCACGGCCTTCCGGTCCCATCGCGCGGTGCGTGGTGGTGGCCGGGTGCGTGATGAGGGTCTTGGCGTCGCCCAGGTTGTTGGAGATGTCGATGATCCGCAACGCGTCCAGCAGCGCGAAGGCCGCCTGCTTCGCCGTGCGTCCGGGCGAGGGCGAAAGTTCCAGCGTGAGCACGGTCCCGCCGGCCTTCATCTGCTTCACCGCGAGCGGGTACTGCGGGTGGGACGGCAGCAGCGGGTACCGAACCCAGCCGACCGCCGGCTGTCCCTCGAGCCATTCGGCCAGCCGCAGGGCGGAGGCCGAGGAATGGTTGACGCGCAGGGCCATGGTCTCCAGGCCCTTGGTGAGCACCCAGGCGTTGAAGGCCGAGAGCGCCGGACCGGTGTGGCGCATGAGCTGCTTGACGGGCCCGTCTATGAATTCCTTGGTGCCCAGGATGGCCCCGCCCAGGACCCTGCCCTGGCCGTCGATGTGCTTGGTGCCGGAGTAGACCACCACGTCCGCGCCGAGGTCTCCGCAGCGCTGCAGCAGCGGGGTGGCGAAGACGTTGTCGACCACCACCGTGGCGCCGGCGGCATGCGCCAGTTCGCTCACGGCGGCGATGTCCACGATTTCCTGCATCGGGTTCGACGGCGACTCGAAGAACACCGCCGTGGTCGGCTCGGACAGCGCAGCCTGCCACTGCTCCAGGTCCGGTCCGTCCACGAAGACCGTCTCCACACCCCAGCGCGGCAGGATCTCGTTGAGGATCACGAAGCACGAGCCGAACAGCGAGCGGGCTGCGACCACGCGGTCGCCGGCAGCCAACAGCGCGCCCAGGGCGGTGAAGACGGCGGACATGCCGGACGCCGTCGCAAAACATGCCTCGGTGCCCTCGAGCAGCCGGAGCCGCTCCTGGAAGGTCGCGACGGACGGGTTGCCGTAGCGGGAGTAGACGAAGCGCTCGTCCTCCCCGGTGAAGGCGCGCTCGGCGGCGGCCGCGGACTCGTAGACGAATCCTGAGTTGAGGAAGATTGGCTCGGTGGTCTCCTGGAAGCCGGTGCGGTCCAGGCCGCCGCGGACAGCCTGGGTGTCGGCGGCCCAGCCGGCGGCGTCGGGATTGAAAGTCACTTAGATCTTTCCGAGGTTGGTGGGCAGGCCGCGGTTCTTCCAGCCGTTGACGGTGCGTTCGCCAAAGCGGTCGGTCTCGCCTTCGAAGCCCTCGAGAACGTTGTACGAGGTGTAGCCGGCGGCCGTCGCGGCCGTCGCGGCGGCGATCGACCGGGCACCGGAGCGGCAAAGGAACACCAGTTCGACGGCCGTGTCCTCCGGCGCCTGCCGTGTTAGCTGTTCCACGAAGTGCGGGTTCGGCGCGCCGCCGGCAAGGTTCCACTGGATGAAGAGCGGATCATTCTCTGTGGCCTTCGTGTCCGGGATGCCGATGTGGGCCCATTCCCCTTCGGTCCGGACATCCACCAGAATGGCTCCGGCCTGCAGCTTGGCCCACGCCTCTGTGGGGCTGAGGTCTCCGGCGTAACTCATGCGTGGCCCTCGAATGCTCCGACAGCGTCAAACTCGTCGGCGTCGAGCTCGTCAACCGCATTGGCCACGGCGGCGTCCGCGCTCGCAATGGCAGCCGGCAGGACCAGCGCCTGAGCCACGATCACGGTGGTGCCGTTGAAGCTGGCGGCCGGGCTTCCATGCAGGACATAGCCCTCGGCCAGGGCGGCCGACACGCGCTCACAAAAGGCGCGGTCATCCGCGCCGGTGAACAGGCGGTAGGCCAGTCTTTCCTCACCGGCGGGGGCTGTGCCGGCTGCCGCACTGGGGGCTGCGCCGGGGGCGGCTGAGGTACTGAGTATTTCGGGTACCGCGGGTGTTGACGTGTCGGGCACGACGGATCTCCTCTTTCACGCTTGCAGCTCGAATGGTCGATATGCCGAGTATTCACCTGAGGCACCCCGCCGCGAAAAGGGAGGGTTGCCGACCGGCCAGTCAGGGCTTGGCGCCGGTTCTCATTACTCCCCAAAAACGTAACACCAACGACGCCGGCCCGCACGGCCGCCGTCGTCATGTTCCGTAACCGGGCCACTCCCAATCGCCGGTGCCGTCCGGGGGATCGTATTCGTGCATCTCGGGCAAGTAGTAGCGGGCTCCAACTTCGGGTATTGCCCACTCGTGTGTGCGCGGACGTTTCGCCGTCTACTAGGGGAATGGTCCTGGGTGTCGGCCGGAGTTGCGGCTGATGCGAGCAGTCCGTCAATCAAGCAGTCCGTATAACGAGTCGTCTGTCCGGCAAAAAGTCTTTGGATCGGTGGCCGGAACTGTCAGAGCCGCCGCCGCGGCCCGGCGGGTGACGGCGGAATGGAGCAACTGTGGGCCCGCGCATACTGGTTACCGGGATAGCAAGCGCCGCCGGCCGGACCGTCGCGGCCCAACTCGAGGCCCGAGGCCTTCCGTATCTGGGCTCCGACGCCCGCGCAGACACCCGCGCAGACACTCGTCAGGCGGAGGCTGCTCCCTCCGTGGCCGCGGTCAAGCTCTTGCCGGCGACGGACCCGGACATGATCCTGGACCTGCGCCGTCTGGTGGACCGCGAAGCCATCAACGTCATCATTCCGACCCTCACCGTGGAGCTTCCGGTCCTGGCCGCGGCCCGTTCCGGATTCGCCCAGGACGTGCGGATCATTGTAGGCGACCCTGCCGCGGTGGCCCTCGCCAACGACCACCTGTTCACCACCTGGGCGCTGCAGGCAGCCGGCATTCCGGTGCCCCGGTTCGGCGTTCCGGGCGACCTCGCCGCCGCGCCGGCATCCCTCGCAGACCTCAGCGGGCCCGTGGTGGTCAAGCCGCGGGTCTTCGAAGGCTCCCGTGGGGTCCACGTGCTGGCCGGAACCGCCTCCGTCAGCTGGAAGAACATGCCCACAGGGCAGCTTGTCCAGGAGTTTATCCCGGGCGCCGACTACGTCTGCCTGGTGTTCGGCACCCCGGCACGCAACGCGATGGCGCCAGTGGCGGTGGTCCTGGAGAAGACCCGGACTCCGTATGGACGCGCCGGCAGCGACGAGGTAAGCCGCAGGGTGCCGGCCCGCGAGGCCGGGGACGTACGGAGGCTGGGCTTGGCCGCCGTCCGCGCGCTGGGGCTGACCGGGCCCGTCCAGGTCCAGATCCGCCGCCGCGCGGACGGAACCCCTGTGGTGCTGGGCGTCTGCGCGACCCTCGGGGAGAACAGCACGTGGGCCCCGGAATTGCTCGACGCCGTGCTGGCAACCTTCATGCTTCCGGCGTTCAACCCCGCCTCGTTCCGTCGGTGCCCGGCAATTCCCGCGGACGCCCTGGGGTGAGCCGCCAGCCTGGATGACGTAGGCGCCGCGCAGTCGCTGAGTCTCCCCACGTTTGAGGCCGGGCGATGGCGTGTTCCCGCACAACGCCGTCGTTGGCGGGAGGCCGGATCGCAAAGCCGGTGAGGACCAGCGGACCCGGCCGCGGTCCGGTCAATGCGTGATGAGATGGGATCCGTGTCGGGGCCTGCGCGGGCTGCCGGCCGGGCTCCTGAATAACCGGATCAATCCAACGGTCAGGGCAGTCGCCAGGAGGAGGATCAGCCGCACGGCGCCCGCCAGGAGCATGAGCAGCACTAATCCGACAATGAGGGGCAAACACAAGATGAAAACGGCCACGAGGGTAGCGACATAGCCGAATGCGTAGCTAATAAGGGTTGCCTGGTCCATTGGACTGCCGTTCATAGCGATAGGGCGATTCCCTGAAATTCTGCCGATACCTACGGCAGCTGTACGGCATGTGGCCTGGGGCCAACTTCCGCCGTTCCGGACAGCTTTGGGCCAAGGAGGATCCCGCACCGTCGGATGTCACGGGATCAGCTCCTCCGGAGCCGGCCCGTCAACCACGTGCCCTAAAGACAGAACGGCGAGGGCCCGCGCGCCCCGCTGTGTGGTTCGTGTCTATGCCCTGTCTCCTGCAGGACTTGCCCGAGTTTCAATTCAGCTTCCCGGCGCCGCTGATCAGAAGTTCTCAACTGCCGGGTGGTCTGCGCCGGTGCCTCCGGAAAAATCTTGGCTGCCGCGCCGCGCGCACTGTTCCGCGCGGACGGTTCCTGGCTCACGCTCATGGATGGATCGTCCCACTAAGCCGCTGTGGCGGACAGGGTCTTCAGGCCTTCCTGCGACGCCATCGAGTGAAGCCAAAACCAACGCGGGGTCATTTACGGCCCGTCCGGGGCAGTGGGATGGGCCGTAAGTGACCCCGCGTTGCTATTCGATCGTGGCGAACAGGGCGTTGAGTTCGGCCGTGAGCTGGCGTCGCAGTTCCGGGGTGCCGATTTCCTGGCCGTCGATGTGGTTCACCGGGGCCAGGAGACGGATGCTGGAGATCAGCCAGACCGCGTCGGCGTCCAGCAGGTCCTTCGGCTCCAACGGGCCGTAGCCCAGCTCCCAGCCGGCAGCCTTGGCGGCGGTGAACAGGGCACCCTGTGAGGTGCCCGGCAGGATGCCGCTGTCCAGCTGGGGTGTGATGAGCCGCCTGATGGTGCGGACGCCGCCGGCGCCGTCGTCCTCGGTTTCCAGGTGGGCCAGCAGAACGGTCGACGTCGGTCCCTCCAGGACCCGGCCGTCCGCGGACGTGAAGATGACGTCGTCGGCGCCGTGCCGGTGGGCGTAGCGCAGCGCTGCCATGTTCACGGCGTAGGAGAGGGTCTTGGCGCCGAGCAGGAGCCAGGGCGCGCGCTCGCCGACTTCACTGTCATAGCCGCGGTCCAGCAGGATGACGTCGATCCCGGTCTCGCGCTGCCGCCGGCCTGCGGCTGCGGGGGCGGAAGCCTGGACCCAGCACGTGGGGGCGGCGGCGCCCTCAGGCCCACGGGTGACCAGCAGCTTCACCACTACCTCGTCCGTGCCGCCCGCTGCCGCCGTGGCCGGGTCCTGGCGCCGGAACTCGCCGATGGCCGTGTCTACCGCGCGCCGCCAGGCGTCCTCGGCAGGGATGTCCAGTTCCAGCAGCCGCGCCGAACCGGCCAGCCGGGTCAGGTGTGCCTGGATCTTGCGGGGCCGGCCGCCGACGGCCAGCAGTGATTCAAAAACGCCGTCGCCGCGGGTGGCACCCAGGTCCGTGGCCATCAATTGCGGCTGCGCGGGGTCGGCAAGCCGGCCGCCTTCGAACGCCGGGTCCAGGAATACCAGCACGGTCGCGGGCGCAGGAACAGAGGCAGGAGTGGTCATGGCTACAGCTTAGTCTCGGTGGTCCCGGGATAGGATTTGCTGGTTGCCCGTTCCGGAACTGTTCCGCGGGCCTTGTACTTTGAGGGGTTCGCCTGTGCTGTGGCCATTTCCGCTGGCGGAAACTTTACCGTCCTGGGCAATCATGATCCTGACCGTGATCGACTTTGCCATCCGGGTGCTGGCCCTGGGCATCATCCCCGGAAACCGGCGGCCCACCACGGCGATGGCCTGGCTGCTGGGCATCTTCATTGTGCCCGTCCTGGGCCTGGCCTTGTTCCTGCTGTTTGGCAACTTCCGGCTCTCCCGCCGCCGCCGTGCCCAGCAGGATGCGGTCAACACCCGGATCCGGGCCGGAACGTCGGAGCTGCAGGCTGTCGAAAGCCGCTACGCCGGCCCCGAATGGGTGGCGTCCGCCGCTGAACTGAACAAGACGCTGGGATCGCTGCCGATGGTGGATGGCAACAGCGTGGAGCTGCTGCCCGGCTACCCCGACTCCATGAAGGCGATGGCCGCGGCGGTCCGCGGCGCCAAATCCTTCGTCAATGCCGAGTTTTACATCATGAGCTCGGACCACGTCACGGACGATCTACTCACCGCACTGGAGGAGGCGGCGGAGCGCGGCGTCGAGGTCCGCGTCCTGTTCGACCACCTCGGCACACTCCGGATCAAGGGCTACCGCCGGCTCAGGGCCAGGCTCAACGCCAGCAAGATCCGCTGGAAGCCCATGCTGCCGCTGAGCCCGGTGCAGGGCCAGTGGCGCCGGCCGGATCTCCGCAATCACCGCAAGATCATGGTGATCGACGGCGAAATCGCGTTCACCGGATCCCAGAACCTGATCGAGCCGTCCTACAACAATCCCAAGCACCGCAAGGTGGGCCGCGAATGGGTGGAGCTCATGGCCTGTATGCGCGGGCCGATTGTCACCACCCTGAACGTGGTCTTCGCGACCGACTGGCTCAGCGAAACCGACGAATCCCTGGAAGAGCAGCTCGAACACGAGCCCGAGTCCCACCCCGGAAACATCACGGCGCAGGTGGTCCCCAGCGGCCCCGGGTTCATTACCGAGAACAACCTGCGGCTTTTCAACACCCTGATTTATTCGGCGCAGCACAAGATCTCGCTCTGCAGCCCCTACTTCGTCCCGGACGACTCGCTGCTCTATGCGGTGACCACGGCGGCGCAGCGCGGCGTCGAGGTGGAACTCTTCGTCTCCGAAAAGGGCGACCAGTTCCTGGTCCACCACGCGCAGCAGTCGTACTACCAGGCCCTGCTCGAGGCCGGGGTGCGGATCTACCTGTACAAGGCGCCGTTCGTGCTGCACGCCAAGCACTTCACCATCGACGACGAGGTTGCCGTGCTGGGCTCCAGCAATATGGACATGCGATCCTTCTCGCTGAACCTTGAGGTTTCCGTCATGCTCCTCGGCGAGGACATCGTGCAGCGGATCCGTGCCGTGGAGGACACTTACCGCACCATCTCGCACGAGCTGGTGCTCGATGACTGGATGAAACGGCCCATGCAGGTCAAATACGTGGACAATGTGGCAAGGCTGAGCGCAACCCTTCAGTAGCGCTGCCGCTGGCGGGAAGTCTTCGGGAACGCCGGCCCTGGCGGGACTCAGGCGCTGGGGAACTGGGCGCCGAGCGCCGAGAGGACGCCGAACGCTTTGGTCCGGACTTCCTCGTACTCCTCCTGCGGGGATGAGTCCGCGGTGACGGCGCCGCCGACGCCGAGACTCAGGCCCGCCGTGCCGTCGTCCAGCGCGCTGATCACGAGGGTCCGGATCGCCACCGCAAGGTCGGCGGCCCCGTTCAGGGAGAAGTAGCCGATTGCCCCGGAGTACACGCCCCGCGGCGCGGCCTCAAGCCGTTCCAGGATGGCCATAGTGCTGACCTTCGGGGCGCCGGTCATCGAGCCGGCGGGGAAGCAGGCGGCGACCGCCTCGGCCCGCGGCAGTCCGGGCCGCAGCCGGGCATCGATGGTGCTCACCATTTGGTGCACCGTGGCGTAGCTCTCGATCGCACACAGCCGGCTGACGGCCACGGAGCCCGGGACGGCG
Organism: Actinomycetota bacterium; assembly: GCA_046727115.1. Lineage (GTDB taxonomy): Bacteria > Actinomycetota > Actinomycetes > Actinomycetales > Micrococcaceae > Arthrobacter. The sequence goes on from JBKPBZ010000223.1 coordinate 34,974, forward strand.
AAATGGCTGAGGTCATTGCGCAGCAGGTCCACGATCATGATGTTTTCCGCGCGGTCCTTGGCCGAGGCCTCCAGTTCCTGCCGCAGGCCAGCGTCAACGTTCGGTTCCGTATCCCGGCGGCGCGTGCCCTTGATCGGTTCGGCCCGCATCCTGCCGTCCGCGGCAATCTGCAGGAAGCGCTCCGGCGACGTGCTCGCCACGGCGAGCTCGCCGAACCGCAGAAAGCTGGCGAAGGGGGCCGGGTTGCGGCGCCGCAGGTCCAGATAGGTCGGCCACGGATCCAAGCCCTGAGGGCCAGCAGGCGAGGCGGCGGTGAGCGCCGTGGTCAGGCAGACCTCGTACGTGTTGCCTTCCGCAATCTCACGCTGGGCCTCGCTGACCTTGGCCTTGTAGCCGGCCTCCGTGTCCCGGGCAGTGAAGCGCGGGGCAGCCGGTTGCCCGGGAGCGTTGCGCCGCAGCCCGGACCCCGGCGCCGAGGCAGCCGCGGCGACGGCCGTGCGGGCCACCTCGACCCAGTCCCCGGCGTCGGGTGCGTCCAGGGTCAGCAGCCAGGCTGCGCCCTCGGCATGGTCCAGGACCACGGCGCGGCCGGCGAAGAGCAGGCAGGCGTCCGGGGTGGCGGCGGCCACGTCATTGCCGCCGGTTTCGCGCTTGAGCTCATAGCCGAGGTAGCCGAGCCAGCCCAGGGTGAACTCACACGGGTAAGCCTCCGGCGCCCGGAGCGCCCGGCGCCCCCAAACGCCGTCGAGCCAGCGGAAGAACGGGCCGTCGGTGGTCACTGTGGCCTGGCCCGTACTGACACGGGTCAGCCCGGAACTGTGCCGGACGGCCTGGCCGAAGCGGCCGCCGTCGTCGGCCAGGATGCTGAAGCGGCTGCGCGCCGCGGCCTCCGGGGCGAGGCCTGCCGGGTCCAGCGAGGAGTCGAGCCACACGGCGTTGGCTGAACCGCCGAAGAGCTCCGCGAAGAGCTGCTCGGCCTCGGGCCGGGCGTCGATCCGCTCCGCCAGCAACTGCAGGCCAAGCCGGGCAGCGAGTTCGGGCAGCAGGGCGGGGGCCACTGCCGGGATGTACTGGAGTGCCTGCAGGACGTCGTCGGGGGCGGTGCCGTCCGCGCGGTTGAGCACGTGCACATCTGCGCGGCCCGGGACGTCGTCGGCCGCCAGCCACTCCGCCTCCTGGGCAGCCCACTGGTCCCAAAATGGTTCGTAGGTGTCGCCGTCCCGGGCCAGCGCCCTGGCCCGGCGCTCGGCGTCGGAGGAGTCCGCCCAGATCACGGCGTCCAGCAGGGGGAGTGCCGCCGCTGCTGCGGCGCCGACGCCCTCCACCAGGACGATTTCGGCAGGGCGTGTGGTGCGGACGTCGCCGTCGTAGTGCCGCTCCCAGTCCCAGCTGACCCACTCGGCGCTCTCCCCGCGCCGCAGGGGCGAAAGCACGGTGCTGACGTAGCGTTCAATCCCGGCGGCAAGCCCGTTCCAGCCCGGATAGATGTCCTCGAGGTGGAAGAGTGAGACTTTATGGTGTTCCCTGAGCCGCGCTGCCAGTTCGATGGCGAGGGTGGTCTTGCCGGAGCCGGACCGCCCGTCGATTGCGATGATGACGGGTGCGGGGCTCATGAAATAGAGCGTACCCGCTGACCTTCGCTGCCGTGATGTTGCCCGTCCCGCCGCTGAAGCTCGGTGCGCACGTGCTGCACAATCCCGGGAATTGAGGCCCTGATGAGGTTCCAGGTGGTGTCGAAGTCGGTGTGGCCGCCGTACCACGGGTCCTCGATGCCCTGTTCCAGCGGGTCCTTGTCCGCCACGGCCGGGTCGAAGCTGCGGAGCATGCGGATCTTGGCCAGGGATTCCTGGTCCGGTGCTCCCTGCCGGAGCCAGCCGTAGTGGTCGACGTCGAGGGCCAGGATCAGCTCCCGGCTGGCGAACCATTCGGGCCGCCATTCCCGCGCCACATGGCGGTCCGATGCGATGTTGTGGGCCGTAAGCTTGCGCGCCGCCCGGGGATCGATGGGCCGGCCGGCCTCATACGCTGTGGTGCCGGCGGAATCGATAACGGCCCCGGTGAGGCGCTCGGCCCGGAATGCCTCCGCCAGCATAAGTTCGGCCATCGGGGACCGGCAGATGTTTCCGGTGCAGACCGCGATGATCCGGTACTGGCTCGACGTTGAGGTCATAGCTAAGCATGAACGATCCCGCCCCTCTTGGCTAGCTGGCGCCCACGAAGTGTTACAAAAAATGTCAACCGACATTTAGTTTTTGTCATGCCTGCTTCCGTCGGCAGGCGAGTCGCGTGCTGCCGGGTCCAGCCCAATGTGCCGGACCAGCGCATCGAGGACGGGCAGTTGGCCCTTCACCAGCCTGGACCGGGCTTCGGGTTCTGCGGTCCACTCGGCGCGGTCGATCTCGGGGAAACTGCTGATCGTGCCGGATCCCCGCGGCCACTCCAGCGTGAAGGTGTTGCTCACGATTTGTTCGGGCTGAAAGTCCGATTCGGCCGCAAAGACCGTGATGATCTTGCCGGAGGGCTGGCGGAAGTCGCCGAGCCGGTGGTAGTCGGCGGCAGGTGCTGGAGTGCCGATTTCCTCCGCGAATTCGCGGTGCGCAGCCACCAGCGGGTCCTCGTCGGCCAGGTATTCACCCTTGGGGATGGACCAGCCCTGGGCCTCCTTGCGGGCCCAGAACGGCCCGCCCATGTGGGCTATCCAGACCTCCAGCCGCGGCACGGCGCCGGGCTGGGGCGGCGCGCCGCTGGGCCGGGATGTACTCCTCAGCCGGTACAGCAGAATGCCGGCGCTCCGAACGGTCATGGCCCCTCCTGCCCCTAGGTTATTCCCTCCGGTTCGGAAACGGGTCCGGCATCGGGGCCGCGGTTCGCCCGCTGGCGCCCCGCCTGGGCTGGCCGAGGGCGCCCGCGGCACCTAGTGGATCGCGGCCAGCAGGATGCCGACGCCGACGAAGAGCCCGCCGAAGGTCCGGTTCAGCACCTTCTGCCCGGCGGCGTCGCGGGTGAAGCGCTGGAAGGACCGGGCCGCCGCCGCGAAGAAGAACCACATGACCAGGACGTCGATCACGATCACGGTGGCGGCCAGGACCACGTATTGCGGCAGAAGCGGCTGCTCCGGCCGGATGAACTGGGGCATGAAGGCCAGGAAGAAGACCAC
>JBKPBZ010000224.1:0-5846 GCA_046727115.1 Actinomycetota bacterium
ATGGACGAACACGTCCGCTTCGGCGGCGTGATTCCCGAGATCGCCTCCCGCGCCCACCTCGACGCGTTCGTCCCCACCCTCGAGGAAGCCCTCGCCGAGGCGGACGTAACGCTCGCGGACATCGACGCGATCGCCGTCACCTCCGGGCCGGGCCTGGCGGGGGCACTCATGGTGGGGGTCTGCGCGGCCAAGGCGCTCGCCGTCGCCACCGGGAAACCCCTCTACGCCATCAACCACCTTGTCGCCCACGTCGGCGTCGGACTCCTGCAGCAGGGCGGCACAACGTCGCCGCACCCCGCGCCGCCGCACACCGCGACGCACGCCCTGCCGGAGAACATGGGCGCCCTCCTGGTGTCCGGCGGCCACACCGAGATCCTGCGGATCCGGAGCATCACGGACGACGTCGAGCTGCTGGGTTCCACGATCGATGACGCAGCCGGCGAAGCGTATGACAAGGTGGCGCGGCTCCTGGGCCTGGGCTACCCGGGCGGTCCGGCCATCGACAAGCTGGCGCGCACCGGCAACGCCAAGGCCATCCGGTTCCCGCGCGGCCTCACCCAGCCCAAGTACATGGGCACCGCCGAGGAACCCGGGCCGCACCGCTACGACTGGTCCTTCAGCGGACTCAAGACCGCCGTCGCCCGCTGCGTGGAGCAGTTCGAGGCCCGCGGCGAGGACGTCCCGGTGGCGGACATCGCGGCGGCCTTCCAGGAGGCCGTGGTGGACGTCATCACCGCCAAGGCAGTGCTCGCCTGCCGCGAGAACGGGATCACGGAGGTCCTTCTGGGCGGCGGCGTCGCGGCCAACTCGCGGCTGCGCCAGCTCACCGAACAGCGCTGCAGTGCCGCCGGGATCCGGCTGACGGTGCCGCCGCTGCCGCTGTGCACGGACAACGGCGCCATGGTGGCGGCACTCGGGGCGCAACTGGTGATGGCCGGAGTGGAACCGAGCGGGATCGGCTTTGCCCCGGACTCCTCGATGCCGGTCACGACGGTCTCCGCCTGAGGCTGTCCGGAGCCTGAGGCTGCCCGCCGGCTGAAGGCTCAGCCACCGTGGGTGGCTGTTCGTTCCGGGGCTAGGCTGCCGGGCCCTGGCGCATCTGCTTGACCAGGTCCAGGACGACGGCGCGCAGGTCCCCGCCGTGCTCGGCGGCAACCCGGCGCTGGCGCTGGTAGCCGGCGCCGCGCTCGATGATCTTCTCGACGTCGGCCAGTTCGGCGCTGCAGCCCAGCTTGGCCGCCACCGGCTCAAGCCGCTTGAGCGTCTCGCGCAGGTGCTCGGTGACGAGCTGCTCGTTGCCCTCGGCATCGAGGATGATGATTGCGTCCAGGCCGTACCGGGCCGCGCGCCACTTGTTCTCCTGGACATGCCACGGCGGCATCGTGGGAATGGTGCCGCCGTTCTCCAGCGTGGTGGAAAATTCGTCGACCAGGCACTGCGTCAAGGCAGCGATCGCGCCGACGTCCTCGAGGGTCGCCAGGCCATCGCAAATGCGCATCTCGATGGTGCCCAGGGCCGGAACGGGCCGGATGTCCCAGCGGATCTCGGAGAGCGTGTCAATCACGCCGGTGGTGAACATGTCCTGCACGTAGGCCTCGTAGTCCTCCCAGCTGGCGAACTGGAACGGCAGCCCGGCGGTGGGCAGCTGCTGGAACATGAGGGCGCGGTGCGAGGCGTAGCCGGTGTCCTCGCCGCCCCAAAACGGGCTGGACGCGGAGAGCGCCTGGAAGTGCGGGAAGTAATTGACCAGGCCGTCCAGAACCGGAAGGACCTTGTCCCGGCTGTCCAGGCCGACGTGCACGTGGACGCCGTAAATGACCATCTGCCGGCCCCACCACTGGGTCCGGTCAATGAGCTTGGCGTAGCGTTCCTTGTCCGTGACGGGCTGCAGCTGGGGCGGGCTGAAGGGATGGCTCCCGGCGCAGAAGATTTCCACGCCCATGGGATCGGTAACTTCCCGGACGGCCGCGAGCGAGCTGTTCAGGTCCGCTTTGGCTTCCGCGACGGTGGTGCAGATGCCCGTGACGAGCTCCACGGTGTTCAGCAGCAGCTCCTGCTTGATGTGCGGGTGCTCGTCGTCCTCATTGAGTTCGGGGTGCCGGGCAGCGACGCCGCGGAGCACCTCATTCGCCACGGAGGCCAGCTCACCGGTCTCGGCGTCGACGAGCGCCAGCTCCCATTCCACGCCAAGAGTCGACTGCCTGGATGAAGCGAACTCGATCTTCATGTGGTCCCTTCACTGTTTTGCTGTCGCTGGGCGCGGTCCTGGTGGGAAATGCGCTGGCAACCCTCGGACGTGCCCTGGGCGTGTCACCGGCGGTGGCACGCGACATTTCCCCACACCAGAGCGCCGGCCGGGCGGCTGGCAGGGCTACGGGTGGTCCAAGTCTAGTGCAGGGGCGCCCTCCGGGACGGTGTCCGAGGTGCCGCTGGTGCGTGAGTGTCTTCACAAAGCGGCTGGTCAGCGACGGTTCATGTTACGGCTTGGGGTGCGGCGGCGGGGGTGGCCGGGCCCGTCCTGGCGTTTAATGGTGCTGTGCCCATTCTGAACAAAGACATGACCCTGTGTATCTCGCTCTCGGCCCGGCCCAGCAACAACGGGACGCGCTTCCACAACCACCTGTACGAGCAGCTGGGCCTGAACTGGATCTACAAGGCCTTCGCCCCCACCGACCTCGCCCAGGCGATCGCCGGGGTGCGCGGCCTGGGCATCCGCGGCTGCGCGGTGTCCATGCCCTACAAAGAGGACGTGATCGCCCTCGTCGACGTCATGGACCCGTCGGCGAAGGCCATCGATTCGGTCAACACCATCGTCAACGACGGCGGCCGGCTCACCGCCTACAACACCGACTACACGGCCATCGAACAGCTCCTGCACAGCAACGCCGTCCCCACGGACTACTCGGTGCTGGTCCTGGGCTCCGGCGGGATGGCCAAGGCCACCGTGGCCGCGCTGCGGGATGCGGGTTTCAAGGACGTGACCGTTGTGGCCCGCAATGAAAACTCCGGCCGCGCCCTGGCCGACCAGTACGGCTTCGCCTGGAGCGCGGAACTGGGTTCGGCGCTGTCCGGCACCGGCACGGCCGACATGCTCATCAACGTCACGCCGGTCGGCATGGCCGGCGGACCGGACGCCGAGGCGCTGTCCTTCCCGCAAGAGGCGATCGACGCCGCAAAGGTGGTGTTCGACGTCGTCGCCCTCCCGGCCGAGACGCCGCTCATTAAAGCTGCCCGCGCGGCCGGCAAGACCGTGATCACCGGAGCCGAGGTGGCCACGATCCAGGCGCTGGAGCAGTTCGTGCTCTACACCGGGATCCGGCCCACGGACGAGCAGATCAGGGCCGCCGAGGAGTTCATGCGGGCCCAGTAAGCCCTGCAGGCCGCTGGCCCTGCGTCCCGCTGGCCCTGGATCCCGGCCGCCTCGCCCGGGATCCTGCGCCGGGCTCCTGCCGCGCTCCTGCGCCGGCGGGGCTAGACGGGCTCCACCGAGATGGCCACCCGGTCCTCGCCGATCCTGGTGAGGACCAGGGTGGCCGTTTTCTTGCTCTTGGCCTTTGAACCGGCCGGCTTTCCGCCGGGCAGGAGTTGCTTGCGCAGCTCCTCCGGCGTCACGGCCGTGCCGCGCTTCTTGATGTCCAGCACGCCGATCCCTTCGTCCTTGACCCAGTGCTTGAGCGCCTTGACGTTAAACGGCATCACCTCCAGGACCTTGTAGGCCTTGGCGAACGGGGTGTCCTGCAGGTCCGGGGCGCAGATGTAGGCGATGTGCTCGTCCACGAGGTGGCCGCCCAGCCCGAGGGCGACGTCGGCCACCAGACCGGCACGGATCACCGCTCCGTCGGGCTCATACAGATACCCCTCCACGGGGCCCACGGGCGGCACCGGGCCGCCGTCGAAGTTCTCCCCGCTGGTGAGTTCGGCCGCACCCTGCGGGCCGAGCACCAGCGCCGCGCGCCGCACGCCGGGGCGCCGCACCGCGTTGAACCACAGGGCCACCTCGGTCACGTCCCCGCCCACGGAGACCCACTGCGCCTCGCAATCGGCCGGCACGTAATCGTGCGGCATGCCCGGCCCCATCTTGACGCCGACGGCGCGGCCCGAGCCGGCCAGCGACTCCACGAAGGACAGCGGCGGGGAGAAATCCTCCGGATCCCAGATCCGTTTGGTTCCCGAGGTGGACGTGGTGCGCCGGGCCGGGTCGAGCCAGACGCCGTCGATGCCCTCCAGCGACACCGAGGTGGCGTCCGCATGGACCACGGTGGCGTTGCGGAACGGGATCAGGTTCATGGTGGCGCACGCGGCGGTGGCCTCGTCCATTTCCACCGCGGTAACCACGAGGTCCAGGGAGGCCAGAGCCATCGCGTCAGCCCCGAGCCCGCAGCCGAGGTCCGCGACGTGGCCGATCCCGGCTTCCGCGAACCGCTGCGCGTGCCGCGCCGCCACGGTGAGCCGGGTGGCCTGCTCCAGGCCAGCCTTGGTGAAGATCATCTGCCGGGCGAACTCGCCGAATTTGGCCTCGGCCTTGGTCCGCAGCCGGGACTGGGTGAGCACGGCCGAGACCATTTCGGGGGAGTGGCCGGCCTTGCGCAGCGCCGCGGTCAGGCGGAAGGCCTCGTCCTCGCGGTACGGGCCCAGCGACGCCAGCAGCTCCCAGCCCTCGGGCGTGAGGATCGGGGCAATATGTTCCTGCGGTGCGTCAGTCATGCCATCCAGCGTAGTTGAGCCGCGCGGGCACGCTGCGACCGGACCACGGGGGCTAGGCTTGACGGCATGGAAGACAGCGGCACGGGCGACGGCATCTCAGAGGACACGACCGGGCAGGGCACAGCCGGGAACGACGACGCCGGGCAGCGGCGCCGAAGCCGGCAGGGGCTGGCCCGCTACGCCCGGCCGGCGCTGATCGCCGGCGCCGTGATCGCCGTCGTGTGCATCGCCCTCTTGGTGATCATCTTCTTCCTCGATTCCTTCAACGCCACCGTATATTCCGTCGGCGGCAAGAACGTCCAGGACACCACGGACGAGGCCCGGGCCATCCGGGACACCTATGCCGCCGCCCGGCTCGGCGGCATCATCTTCCTCATCACCGGTGTCCTGCTGGCCGCCGCCGGGGCCGTGCTGATGTACCTGCACCGGAACGACGAGGGCCAGGACACGGACGAAGACGACGGCCAGGACGTGGACTTCGAAGACCTCGCGGGCCAGTAGACGCGCCAGCGAGGGCCACGGGGCCACGGGGGCCACGGGACATGCCCACCCGGGCAGCCCGCAACCGCTGAGCATGTCCATCACGCACCGCCAGGCCTGGGCATGTCCTCCCGGGCAGCTCGCAACCGTTGAGCACGTCCATCACTCAGCGGCAGGAGTGAGCATGCCCTCCCGGGCAGCCCGCAACCGCTGAGCATGTGCATCACGCACCGCCAGGCCTGGACATGTCCTCCAAGGCGGCCGCAACTCTGGGACATGTCCATCCCTCAGCGCCGGCAGAGAGCATGATGCCCACGTGTCCTCTCGCCGCAGCAAAGATTGGGCATGTCCCCCTGGCCCGCCCGCATTTGCTGACATGTTCAGCGTCGGGACCGGAAATGGGCATTCCTCTGGGTCGGCCCGCACCCAGGAAGATATGCCCATCGCTCCGTGCGGGCAGAGGACGTGAGACCCCAATCTCCTCGCCGCAGCAAAGATTGGGCATGTCCTCTGCCTCGCCCGCATCCGATGGACATGTCCATCACGCACCGCCAGGCCTGGACATGTCCTCCCGGGCGGCCCGCAACTCTGGGACATGTCCATCCCTCAGCGCCGGCAGAGAGCATGATGCCCACGTGTCCTCTCGCCGCAGCAAAGATTGG
>JBKPBZ010000225.1:0-4063 GCA_046727115.1 Actinomycetota bacterium
CAGCAGGGGGAGCGGATGCACGTACGCGCGCGGCCCAAGCCCTCATAGCCGAAGAGGTTCGAAGGCGCACCCGCCGGGACTCCGTGCTCTTAGCGCCGATCACGGATCTTCTGTCCTCCATGGCATGGACGTGGGGAGAGGTAGGTGCGTTCCAGCGGTGACGCGGTGGGGGACCGGCTTGCGTGTGGCGGATTCAGTTTGAGGAGTCAGGCTCGTCAGGGCGAGCCAGATCCGTCTGGATCGCGCGGATGATCGAGGCGAGAATGCCGGACGCGAGAAGTCCTGACCCCAGCGGCCCGGCGGAATTCCCCCCGAGCGGTGGCAGGCGCCGCAGCGCGGACCGGGCTTCGGCGCTCATGTGCTCGAGTTGCCAGTGGACCTCGTCGTCGACCGTCTGGGGCTGATCGGGCGCCGCCAGTCCGGCCGCTTTCGCGGCGTACGCGGCTGCCCCCAAGGCGTGCGCCCCCATGTGGGCGACGGCCGCGGCCTGCATGGCAGACCGGGCGGCAGCCACCGCAGCAGGGCTGTTCACCTCGCGTGCGGCACGGCCAGCTACGAACCGCCGGTGGATCTCTTCGGCGGCACTGAGCTCACCGCGAGCGAACGCCCGGGCTCGGGCGATGGCGTCGCGGGGGCGGTCATCCGCCGGCGCCTCCGCCTCAAATAAGACCACGACCCGCTCAGCGCAGTCCGCGGCCCAAGCGGCGACGGCCCGGCGCTCGGCCTCGCTTAGCGTCTGCGGAGAAGCCATATCAGTACCCTACACACGGCTTCCAGACTGATCTTCCTTAAGAACCTGCGCGCTGCCGCCCGCGTCGCCGGGTTGGTGAACGGCCCCGGGCGCGAAGGAATCAGCTCTTGGCCCACGGCGTGCTGGGAAATTCTGCAGCGAGTGCGAGCGATAACGATCCGGGTGCCGGAGCCGGCGGGCTAGGTGGAGGGGCCGTCTCCAATGAATGTCCCGGGCGGCATCCGGGCGCCGAACACGGGGCCGGCGTCCGGCCTCTTGGCGTGCCGATCGTCTTCGGCGATCCGTTGTTTGAGGCGTTGCAGGACCCACGGGACCAGATGTTCGCGGGCCCATACGAGGTCATCTGTCCTGGCCTCGCGCCACCTGCGCTCGGGCAGGTCTTTGGGCGTCATCGGCTGCAGCGTGTGGGGGACATTGAGGGTGTCCAGCACCATCATGGCAATGGTGTGCTGTCCCAACGGGGAGAAATGCAGCCGGTCAGGGTCCCACATCAGTGCGTGCGTGAGCTGACGCAGTGCCCAGAGGTCAGCGATTACGGCATCGTGGCGGGCGGCGATAATGTGCAGGTTCTCGTTGAAGATGGCCACCCTCCCGCGGACCTGTCCCAGTACAGGTGTCGCGCCCCAGTCCGGGCCGGCGAAGAGCACCACCGTTGCCCCGGTGGAGGCCAGCAGTTCCACGCCGGCATCGAGGCGGACAGCGAGTTTATCGGGGTCGCTTCGGCGGAAAATCAGATCATTGCCCCCGGCGTTGAGCGTTATCAAATCCGGTTGCAGCGCCAGCGCAGGACCCACCTGCTCATCCAGGATCTGCCGGAGCAGCAGCCCGCGGATTGCCAGATTCGCGTATGCGAAATCCTCGTGCCCGATACTCAGCTCTTCGGCGACCCGGTCCGCCCAGCCCCGCAGGCCCCCCGGGCTTCGCGGTTCTGGATCTCCGACACCTTCAGTGAACGAATCGCCCAGAGCCACATAGCGGGTCCACGGGTGCAGGTGGGCCCGGTAGTCAACGGCGCCACCCTGAATCGGACTGTCGGCGCTGGGAGCGTTCATTCCCTCATACTGCCCCCGCTCCACCGGGGGCGCCATGCCCCCGCCCTTGCCCCGAACTTCCCCACCCGAAATTCCGCGTGACTTTCGTCGGCCTACCCGTGAGAGCGTTTTGTCGCATCCGGGGCAATACCAAGTCGCCCGGCGGCACGGACGATCAACCGGGGTTGTGGCGGCCACGTATTTAAGAAAGGTCCGGTCTGGCGGGGAGAGCAGGAACTGGCCGTGTCGATCAACGTCTTCCAGAATGTCCTGCTGATCGCCGGCCCGTCCGAGGGTCGAGGCTTACGCGCGGCGTAAGGAAGAGCCCGAACCAGGGGTGCCACGCCGATTCGGCCGTCAGTTCTCTTTCTTCAGTTCCTCGGCGAACATCACGATGATGCCGCTGGGACCACGAACGTAGGTGAGTTTGTAGATGTCCTCGTAGGTCGCCACGCCGCGTAGCGGCCGGCAGCCGTGCCTCGCGGCGATCTCAAGGGCCTCGTCAATGTCATCGACTGAGAAGGCGACACGGTGCATGCCAATCTCGTTGGGACGGGTGGGGCCCGACTCAATTGCTTCGGGGTGGATGTACTCGAAGAGCTCAAGGCGGCCGTGACCGTCCGGTGTTTGGAGCATCGCAATTTTGGCGTGGTTGCCATCGAGGCCCACGGCAGTATCGGTCCACTCACCACTGACCGTGTCACGGCCGACGACCGAGAGACCGAGGTCGGTAAAGAAGGCGATCGTTGCTTCGAGGTCGCGGACGGCGATGCCGACGTTCTCAAGTTTTATGGCCATGCATTGCACGGTACCGAGTCGGGCCGATTAGCTCCAGTGGGGAGCAGGGACTCGATTGAACAAGCTCAGAGAGCCATTGAATAGCCGGGCGAGGGCGGCGGCCAACTTTCGCAGACGAGCGATGTAGTTGTTCTTACGGATCCGTTTGAGTCTCCAGCAGACCCGCCGGCGTCCATTTATCCAGCCCGAACCGCGCCAACGGTTGCCCCAAGAGGCGTACTGTGGTCCATCATCACGTGCTGGTGGAGCGAATCGCCCCTGGCCCGAGCCAGAGAGCGGCTGCAGAACTCTGTCCTCGAGGCACGCCACGGGTGGCAATTGGAAGGAAGAGGGCATGCGCATATTGATCGTTGGCGCCGGGGCTACCGGCGGCGCGTTTGGAACTCGGCTCCAGGAAGCGGGCAGGGACGTCACGTATCTTGTGCGCCCTGAACGCCAGCAGATGCTGCAAAGGGATGGTCTTCGCTTCATCGCCCCAGACGGCGAACGAGCGCATGCAGTCGCAGCGGTCACAAGCATCTCGGAAGGCGATCACTATGACCTGATCATCGTGGCAGTTAAGGCACCAGCACTTGAGGGGGTCCTCGACGCAGCCGGCCCAGCGATCGGCCCTAAGGCCCTAGTTCTGCCTTTCCTTAATGGCCTTGACCACCTTGATCTTCTCGAAGCCGCATGTCCTGGTCAGGTCGTGGGCGGTTTCGTGAAAATCGTCGCCCGGGTCGACGACACGGGCGCCATCCGGCAGATGACACCACTGTCCACAATGACCGTCGGATCGTTGACGACCGATCCGCTTCCTGACTCCCTCGTGGAAACCCTCGACGTTCCCGGCATCGTACTGACCGTCACGGACACGATCATGCAGCAACTCTGGGAGAAGTGGGCATTCATCAGCGCCGGTGGAGCAATCACCTGCCTGCTACGCAACAATGTGGGCGCAATCCTCAAAGCAGGAGGACGACCCCAAATCTTACAAGCCATCGCCGAAACCGAAGCCGTCGCAGCAGCGGCAGGCTACCCAGTAAGCGAGGCCGGGCATCAGCAGAGCCTGGACATCCTGGACGCGCCGGGCTCAGCGTTCACCGCTTCGCTGTACCGCGACCTGCAAGGTGGGCACGCTGTCGAGGCCGAGCACATTCTCGGTTCCCTCGCGGCGCGGGCACGAAGCCTAGATGTGGCGACACCGTTTTTGGACCTCGCCGTGACGCAGGTACGGGCGCATCACATCAACCCAACCGGCGGAGGGATTTTCGACTCGGCCTCCGCCTGAAACGGGCGTTGCGCTGCTTCGATAACTTTGTTGTAGGCGTGTCCTACCGGTCAGGCCCTTCTCGAAAATTCGCCTCGGCGAAGCGCTTTCCGCTATTTTGAGTGCCGACAATGGACCCCATGTGGGCCGGTCTGGTCTGCGTCCGTCAGGGTCGGTACCAATCCCTACGGAATCTCGAACCTTATCTATGGCCAACCCCGGACCGGGCCATGC
>JBKPBZ010000226.1:0-7460 GCA_046727115.1 Actinomycetota bacterium
CGGCCCAAGCAGCGGCGGCGTCAGCCGTCACAGGGTTCGCGGCGGTGTCGGCCGGCGCAGCGCCGTCCGTGCCGCCGTCGCGCTCCGGACGTTCCGGCGCCGCGCCGTCGGCCGACGGTACGGCAGTTGCGGAATCCGCTCCGGCAACGGTGCCGTTGCCTGCTGCGCCCTGGACGTCGTTGAGGACCGCGTCGAAGGACGCCGCGTCCGCGGGTCCGGTGCCGGTCCGCGGCTCCGCGCCCTGCCGGGCTGACAGCACGGCCGCAGCCGGGGCAGTCGGGAGATCCATCGATGCCGCGGCCTTCATGATGCGGTCCCTGCGGGAACGATGCGCCGGATGGAGGTCAGGTTGGAGTGCTGCTCCCAGGCATCGCGGATCTGGACGGTCTTGCCGGGCACGGGAGCGTCGATCGCCTTGCCGTTGCCCAGGTAGATGGAAATATGGTTGCCGCCGAAGCTGACCAGCAGGTCTCCGGGCTTGGCCTCGGCGAGGGACGCCACCGGGGTGCCCTGGCGCATCTGGTCGCTCACCACGCGGGGAAGCCCCACCCCGAGGTCTTTGAAGACCCGCTGGGTGAAGCCGGAGCAGTCCATGCCGGTGGCCGGATTGGTTCCGCCCCACACATAGGGAACACCGATGTACTTCTTGGCCACTGCCACGACGTCGTTGCCCGTCGCGGCACCGCCGGTGTGGACGGTTCCCGTGGACTGGGCGCCAGTGAGCGCGGCGGTCCCGGCCGCCGTCGTGCCGCCCAACCCCAGTGAGGTGCCGAGCCCCAGGCTGTCCGTGAGGGAGGCGACATCCGTTGCGCCCTTCCCGCCCAATGCCGCGGCAAGTGCCTGCGTGAACGTGGCGGAGTCGCCTGTGCCCGTCGCGGTGGCGAGCGAGGTCGCCGCCGCAGCCTTGGCGGCGCTTGTTTCCGTGGCCGCGGGCCGGCTCAGTTCCGCGATCATCGACTGGATGCCCTGCATCCGGCCGATCGCTTCGGTCATGCTCATGGTTTCACCTGCTGTTCATCGCGGTGCCAGAGCGTCGAGGCAATCTCGTCCAGGGCCGACTGTTCGGCGCGCAGGTCCGCGGAGTTGACCTCGGCGTCGTGGCGGGCCTGCAGTTTTTCCAGCCCCACGGACCGCGTGCGGGCAGCGATGAACTCGGCGCGTGCGTTGGCTTCCTCAGCCTCGGCCAGGTGCGTGAGGTTCTGCAGGTCCGCGAGCATGCTGTGCGAGGACGACCGGGCGGCGGCCACGGCGCGCAAGGAGGCCGAGCTGGAGATGGGGTCATCCGTGGCCGCCAGCTCGCGGCGGGCGGCGGCTTCGCGGACCCGCACGGAGCTGGAACGCGAGCGGGCGCGCGCCAGCCCGGTCGCCGCCTGGTCCTGCTGGAGCTGGCGGAGGCGCAGGAGGCCAGCCAAAGAGAATTCGCGGTTCATGCTGCTGCTCCCAGGATCGAAGTGAGGTAGCCGAGCCGCTGCCAGGACTCGGGGTGGGCCGTGGATTCGTCCATCGGCTGCTGGAGGAAACCGCTGACGTCGTGCTCGTGGTTCAGCGCTGCGTCCACCAGCGGGTTGGTCCCGGTCTGGTAGGCGCCGACGTCGATCAGGTCCTGCGCCGCCTTGCGGGCCGCGAGGACCCGGCGGAGCGTGGCCGCGGACTCGAGATGGGGCCGGGAATTGACCTTGCTGGCCACCCGGGACACGGAGCCGAGCACGTCCACGGACGGGAAGTGCCCCATGACGGCAAGCTTGCGGTCCAGGACCACGTGGCCGTCCAGGATGGACCGGGCGGCGTCGGCGATGGGCTCGTTGTGGTCGTCGCCGTCCACCAGCACGGTGTAAATGCCGGTGACAGAGCCGGTTTCGGCCGTGCCGGCGCGCTCCAGCAGCCGCGCCAGGATGGAGAAGGTCGACGGCGGGTAGCCGCGGGTGGCCGGGGGCTCGCCGGCCGAGAGGCCGATCTCGCGCTGGGCCATGGCCACGCGGGTGAGGGAATCCATCATGAGGACCACATCCTGACCCTGGTCCCGGAAGGACTCGGCGATCCGGGTGGCGGTGAAGGCTGCGCGCATGCGCATAAGGGCTGGTTCGTCGGAGGTGGCGACCACCACCACGGAGCGCGCCAGGCCGGCGGCGCCGAGATCGTCCTCGAGGAACTCGCGGACTTCGCGGCCGCGTTCGCCGACGAGGGCGATCACCGAGACCTCGGCGTCGGTGCCGCGGGCGATCATGGAGAGCAGGGAGGATTTGCCGACGCCCGAGCCGGCAAACAGGCCCATGCGCTGGCCCTTACCGAGCGTCGTCATGGTGTCCAGGACGCGCACGCCGGTCTGCAGCGCGGTGTCGATGCGGGCGCGTTTCATCGCGTTCGGTGCCTCGTTGTCGATCGGCACGCGCGGCCCGCTGAGCAGCGGGCCCTTGCCGTCGATCGGGCGCCCCAGGCCGTCAAGGACCCGGCCGAACAGACCCCGCCCGGTAGGAACCAGCACCGCGCTGCCCTTGGCACGGACGGGATCACCGGCAGCCACCCCGGCCAGCCGGCCCAGCGGCATGCAGCGCACGGAACCGTCCAGCGCGGCGACTACTTCGGCGTCAAGGCCCGGGTTCTCCCCCACGGTCACGAGGTCGCCCAGCGCGCAGTCCAGTCCTGACACTTCCAGGCCCAGCCCGATGACCGAGGTGACGACGCCGACCCGTTGCGGGGCAGCCGCGGCCAGCGCGGCGGCATAGTCGGCACCCTTCGGGCGCCACTCGGCGATCATGCCTGGCCCCGGTAAGCGCCGCCGGGAAATTCACCGGGAACTCCGGCGGCAAGGCCGCCGGAAAGGCCGCCGGAAGGAGCGGCGTCGGCCTGTCCCCCCAGGGCCTCTCCCAACAGTGCCGTCCGGGCACGACCCAGGGCCGTGCGGAGGCTGGCGTCGAACCAGCCCTGTTGGTATTCGACCTTCGCGTCGCCGCGGCCCAGGGAGGGGTCCGCGATGAGCGGCAGCCCGGCAGGCAGTTCCTGGCCTTCACGGCTGAGGACCTCGATGTCCGCCGGGTGCAGCCGGATGGCCAGCACCGTGGCGGAGTCGTTTCCGGAGAGTGCGCGGGCCAGGGCCGCCCGGGCGGTCCGGGTGCCTTCGGCCAGTTCGTAGCCGAGGATGGCCTCGGCCAGTTCCAGCGCCGTGCGGGCCAGGATTTCTTCGGCGTCCTGCAGGGCCTGCACATTGCGGTGCGAAAAATCGGTCCGCGCGACGGCAAGGGCACGCACGGCACGGTCCAGGTCCTGTTGCCCTGCGGCCAGGGAGGCGGCCTGTTCGGCGGCCATCCGGTCCCGCCAGCGGCGCTGTTCCTTCGCGGCGGCACGCACCCCGGCAGCGTAGCCGGCGGCGTGGCCTTCGGTGTAGCCGGCCTGGTCGGCGGCCGGGCCGCTCGCCCGCAGCGAGGGGAAGACAATGCGCGCCGGGGCAGCGGCGGCGCCGCTGTCAGTAGACATAGTCTTCCTCGTCCCCGCGCTGGATGGTGATCTGGCCTTCGGCCTCGAGTTCGCGGATGGACCGGACGACGGCGGCCCGCGCCTCTTCGATCTGCGAGGCCCGCAGCGGCCCCAGGGCGGCGATCTCGGATTCGAGGATTTCCAGGTTGCGTCCGGAGACGTTGGTGGTGATGGTTTCCAGGACCGGCTCGGAGGCGCCCTTCATGGCCATCGCCAGGACGGCGGCGTCGAGTCCGCGCAGCACCAGCTGCACGTCGCGGCGCTCGAGTTTCACGATGTCGTCGAACGTCACCATTTGGGCCCGGATCTCCACCGCGAGGTCGGGATCGAGCAGGTCCAGGCCGTCCAGCACGGAGCGTTCCGTGCCGGCGTCGGTCCGGTTAATGATTTCCAGCAGCGGCTGGATGCCTCCGACCACCTTCGAGGCCTGCTGGGAGACGGCGGCGCCGCCGCGGAGTTTGAGGGTGTCGGCGACGATCCCGATCGCCTCGGGCGCGCCGGATCCCATGGTGGCGATGCTCAGGGCGACATCGGCGCGCAGCGAGCCGGGCAGCCCGGACATCACGGCCGAGGCCTTGCGCGGGCTGAGGTGGGCGAGGACCAGGGCGATGGTCTGCGGCAGTTCGCCGTCGATCAGGGCCAGGACCTGCACGGGTTCGATGTCTTCGAGGAACTCAAAGGACTTCCCGGCCATGTTGACCGTGAGGCGGTTCATGAGTCCGGCGGCCCTTTCCGAGCCAAAGGACGCCTCCAGCAGGCCCTCGGCGAGCTCCCGGCCGCCCCGGGCCTGGCGCGGGCTGGTCAGCGCGGTCTGGTGAAAGTCCTTCATGATCTGCTCGGCGACGTCCGGGTCCACCTTGCGGAGCTTGACGATCTCCCCGGCAATTTCCTCCGCCTCGGTGTCCGTGAACTGGGCCATGACCCTGGCGGCGTTCTCGGGGCTCATCTGCATCAGGACGACGGCGGCGCGCTGGGTGCCGGTGAGGAGCGTATCGGTTGGCTTCATACCGGCTGCCTGTCATCCATGAGGCTGCGCAGGTAATCGGCGGCCCGCTCCGGGTTGGCGGCGACCATGCTGTCGATTTCAAACCGGCGGCGCTCGGATTCCATCTGCTCGATGCTGGGGCCGGGAAGCGGGGGGAGGGCGGTGATCGGGATCGCCGACGTCGCCGGCGCGGGCGGAAGGGCCACAACGGGCGGTGCCACCGGCATGATCTCCAGGTCCAGGCGTTCGCCGAGGTCCACAGGCTCGCGCTTCTGGCGGCGCCGCAGGATGATCGTGACCACCAGGGCCAGGATCAGCAGGCCGAGCAGGATGCTGCCCGCGGTGACGATGGTCCCGAAGAACGCGGCCTGCTTTTCGGCTTCGGCGTTGGCCTTGGCATCGGCGAGCGCCTTGGCGGCGTCGTCGGCGGCGGCGGTGCTGAACGGCACAACCTCAACCGTGACCACATCGCCTCGCGCGGTGTCGGCTCCGGCCGCGGAGGTGACGAGGTTCTTCAGCGACGCGAGGTTCAGGCCGCCCGCGGCGGCCTGGCTGACGGCGACGGAGATGGTCTGCCGCTTGATGGCACCGGCCGGGATGACCCGGTCCTCGGTGACCTTGTTGACGGCGTTGTTCTTGGTCGCGGTGGAGGAATCGAAGTTGCCGTTGCCACTGGTGCTGCCGGGCACAGCGATGTTGTCCGGGCCGAGGACGCCGGCGGCCCCTCCCCCGGTTCCGGTGTATTTCTCGGTCTTGGACGATTCACTGAGCGGCAGGGCGCCGGCAGTGTTGGAGAAGGTCTCGCTCTTCTGCTGCGCGGATTCGCCCGTCACGTCGGCGGCGACGGCGACCGTGGAGTTGCCCGGGCCCACGACGCGGTCCATGACGGCCTTGACGGCGTCCGAAGTGCGCTGCTGGTAGTCGCTGGCCTGCTTGGTGGAGGACCCTGCGGTCCCGCCGCCAACAGTGGAGAGCACGTTGCCCTGGGAATCGACCACGGAGACGTTGGCCGGTTTGAGGTTTTCGATGGCGGCTGAGGTCAGGTGGACGATCGCCTGCACCCGGTCGCTGGACAGGGTGGCGCCGGCGTCGGTTTCGATGAACACCGAGGCGGTGGTGTCCGGGGCCTTGGACACGAACACTGTCTTTTCGGGGATGGCGAGCCGGACGGCGGCGGTTTTCACACCGTCCATGGCGGAGATCGTGCTGGCCAGTTCGCCCTCGAGGGCGCGTTTGTACGTCACGGACTGCTGGAACTCCGAGGACGTCACGCCCATCTTGTCCAGCAGGGAGTACCCGGTGGCGGCGGCGGTCGGCAGGCCCGCGGCCGCGGCCTTGAGGCGCTCGTCGTAAACCTTGTCCTGCGGCACCAGGATGGTGGATCCGCCGTCGCTGAGCTCGTACGGAACGTTGTCTTTGCGGAGCTGTTCGACGATGCCGTTGGCGTCCGTGGTCTGCAGGCCCGAGAACAGGGGGGTGAGCACCGGGCGGGTGAGCCAGGCGGACAAGGCCACAATGCCCACCACCAGCAGGGCAGCGCCGAGCACGGCCAGGGTGCGCTGGCCGGCGGTGAAGCTCTTCAGGCTCGCGCCGAAGCGCTGGAAGAAAGCGGTTATCTGCGGAGGCATCAGGCCTGCATCCTCATGATCTCGTTGAAGGCGTCAACACCCTTGTTGCGCACGGTGGCCATGAGCTCGAGCGTCACCTGGGCGCGGGTAGCGGCAAGCGTGGCGTTGTGGATGTCGTCCAGGTTGCCGGTCACGGCAGAGACAGCCAGCTGGTTCGACGTCGACTGCAGCTGCTGGAGGTTGTCCACCGCGCCGGTGAGGGAGGTTGCAAAGGCGGAGCCGTCCGTGCCGGCAACGGGGGCCGCTCCCGTGTCTACGCCTGCGACGTAACTTGTCGGCAGGACACCCTGGACCGGGGCGATGGGGGCGACAGTCATTAGGAGCGTCCAATCTCGAGGGCAGCCATGTAGGTTTCGCGGGCGCGGTCCACCACCTGGGCGTTGGCCTGGTAGCCGCGCTGGGCGATGATGAGCGCGCCCATTTGTTCGGCCATGTCGATGTCCGGGTACTTCACGTTGCCGTTGGCGTCCGCCAGAGGGTGGTCCGGCTGGTAGACGATCCGGCCCGCGGCGTCGCCGAGCTGGGTGCTCTTGACGTACACGCCCGAGCCCTCCGAGCCTTCTGTGGCCTCGACGTACCGGGCCTGGAAGGCAGGGCCGGACGTGGCGGAGGCGTTGTTCATGTTGGCGAGGTTGTCCGAGACAGCATCGAGCCACTTGCGGTGGACGGTGAGGGCGGAGCCGGCGATGCCGATTGCGTCGAAGGTCATCAGCTGGTCCTCAGGGCGGAGCGCACGGCGGTGAATTCGGTGTTGACGGCGCGGGCGGCGAACTGGAAGCGCAGCACGGTGTCGATGTTGGACAAGGTCTCGGTGTCCAGGTTGACGTTGTTGCCGTTGAGCTGGGTGGGTTCCAGGGACTCCGCCGTGGTTGCCTGGACGCGGCCCTCGCCGGACTTCACCGACGCCGCGAGGGCATCTTCGAAGCTGACCCGCTTCGCGTGGTAATTAGGCGTGTTGATGTTCGCGATGTTGTTCGCGATGGTCCGCTGGCGCAGTGCCAGCCCGTCCATGGCACTGGCCAGGGCGGCGGAAGTCACGGATTCGAGCACAGAGTCCTGCCTGGGAAAGGTGGGGGTGGCCGATCCGTGGCCGGTAAGCGAGCGATCCGTGCTCTTACAGTGGTTATCGGCACTGGTCAGCGCCGCGTTAGGCGAAAATACAACAGTTCTTTCAAAGATTTGAGCTTTGGGTGACTCAGCCGTTCACGTCGAGGTAGATGGCTGCGGAAGACTCTCCCACGCCGGGTACCGAGGACACCGCCTGGAGCTGGCGGGCCACGTCCAAACGGGCTTCATTGAGCCGGTGGGCAACGCGTTCCTGGGCGGCGGCGAGGGCTGCGGCGCGGCGCCGCGCGGCCGCCGGCAGCGGTCCGGGC